>NZ_AP018498.1:3305000-3605000 GCF_003569745.1 Altererythrobacter sp. B11 | reverse complement strand
GCTCCCCCCGCGCGTCCTGCCGCAAGCCTCGCGGATGGCGGGCCGTGGGCCGTCCAGCTGGGCGCGTTCTCCGTGCCTGCGAACGCAGAGAAGCTGTGGCGTGAGGTGTCGGGCCGCAAGGAACTTGCCGGGGCACAGAAGCTGCTGGTTCCCGCGGGCCGCGTCACGAAGCTGCTCGCGGCGGGCTATGCCACCAGCGCGCGGGCCGAGCAGGCCTGCGCCTCGCTCAAGAGCGCGGGTCGCGACTGCCTCGTAACTCGCCGCTGAGGCCTTGCTAATGCAACGAGTTCGCATTAACAGGTGAGTCGACCCTTGGGAGATTCGCTGACGATGTATGTCTGCATCTGCAACGCCATTCGGGAAAAAGACCTCCGCACCGCGGCGCGCTGCACCCGCGCCGATGCCGCCAGCGTCTATGGCATGATGGGTAAGCGCCCGCAGTGCGGCCAGTGCCTCGACGAGGCGGAAGATATCCTGACGGAAGAGCGGGAAGCCGCCTGCACCGTCTCCCGAGTGGCTGCCTGATCTCTCTATCTGACTTGCAATCGCAGAAGCCCGGTTTTCTGCGTCTTATCGTGTCGTTTTGCCGCCCCTGCGCTTGCAATCGCGCAGCCATGCAGCGCACAAGCGCCGCCAGCAGAGCGGAGAAAGCACCATGAAGGGCGACCAGAAAGTCATCGAGTTCCTGAATCAGGCACTCACCAACGAGCTGACCGCAATCAACCAGTACTGGCTCCACTATCGCGTTCTGGACAATTGGGGCGTGAAGCGGCTCGCCGAATATGAGCGGCATGAGTCCATTGACGAGATGAAGCATGCCGACGTGCTGGCCGATCGCGTGCTGTTTCTCGAAGGCCTGCCGAACTTCCAGGCGATCAACCGGCTGAAGGTCGGTGAAACGGTCGAGGAAATCCTGCGCGCCGATCTCGCGCTGGAAATGGAAGCCATTCCGCTGCTACGCGACGCCATCGAACATTGCGAAACGGTACGCGACTATGTCAGCCGCGAAGTGTTCGAGCGCATCCTCGAAAGCGAGGAGGAGCATGTCGACTTCCTCGAAAAGCAGTTCGACATGATCGAGCGCATGGGTCTCCAGAACTATGTGCAACTGCAGAGCAAGCCCGCCGGCGAGGATTGATGTGCTGGCCGGGCGAGGGGGCTCGCCCGGTTCCGTTCAGGCGAAGGGGTTCTTCGGGCTCTTGAGGGTGAGGCGCACGGGCACGGCGCCGAAGCCCAGTTCCCGCCGTATGCCGTTCATCAGATAGCGTTCGTAGCTGGTCGGCAGGTCCGACAATCGCGTGCCGAACACCACGAAACGGGGCGGCCGGGTGCCAACCTGGGTGATATAGCGCAGCTTGATCCGCTTGCCGCCCGGAGCCGGCGGTGGATTGGCGGCCAGCGCATCGTCGAACCAGCGGTTAAGCGCGGCGGTGGGCACGCGCCGGCTCCAGTCTTCCCGCAGCTTGAACGCGGTGGCGAGCATGGCGTCGAGCCCCTTGCCCGTCATGGCCGACACGGCGAGCAGCGGCACCCCGCGCAGCTGCGCCAGCCCTTCATCAAGCGCCAGGCGGATGCCGTTGAACAGCCCGCTCGGGTCTTCCGCCACGTCCCACTTGTTGATCGCCACCATCAGGGCGCGGCCTTCCTCCAGCACCAGATTGGCGATCTTGAGATCCTGAACTTCAAGCCCCCGTGTCGCATCAAGCAGCAGCACCACCACTTCGGCGAAATCCACCGCGCGCCGCGCATCGGCAACCGACAGCCGTTCCAGCTTGTCCGAAACCTTGGCCTTCTTGCGCATGCCGGCAGTGTCGATGAGGCGAATCTTGCGCGCTTCGCCCTCGGGTGACGTCCATTCCCAGTCCACCGCAATAGAATCGCGCGTAATCCCGGCCTCAGGCCCGGTCAGCAGCCTGTCTTCCCCTACCAGGCGATTGATGAGCGTGGACTTGCCCGCGTTGGGGCGCCCGACAATGGCAAGCTGCAACGGCGCGGAAAGATCCGCCTCCTCAGATCCTTCACCCCGGGGCAGCGCCTCCGGCTGCTTGTGGGCGATCAGCGGAATCAGCGCCTCGAACAGCTCGGCCACGCCTTCGCCATGTTCGGCGCTGATCGGCACGGGTTCGCCGAGCCCGAGAGCGTAGCTTTCCATAATGCCGGAATCGCCCGCACTGCCTTCCGACTTGTTGGCGACGAGGATCACCGGCACCGATTGGCCGCGCAGCCAGCGGCCGATTTCCTCGTCCAACGGCGTGAGGCCCGCTCGTGCATCGATCACGAACAGCGCCGCATCGGCGCCTTTCAGCGACACCTCGGTCTGGGCGCGCATGCGGCCGGGAAGGCTGGCGGGATCGTCATCTTCCCACCCCGCGGTGTCCACCGCTTCGAACTCCAGCCCCAGCAGGCCGGCAGAGCCGAAGCGTCGATCGCGGGTGACGCCGGGCTGATCGTCGACCAGCGCCAGCCGCTTGCCGACCAGCCGGTTGAACAGCGTGGATTTTCCGACATTGGGGCGGCCGATGATGACCACCTGGGGGAGCTTGCCGCCTGACATGCCGCAGCAGGTGGCGCTTCACCGCCGCCTTGGCAAGTGAAAGCGCCACGCGCAGCTGCGGAGCGGCTCCGGCGTTCACCAGCTGCCGGTGTTCTCCATGCTGGCCCAAGGCTCGGCCGGCGGCAGCGATCCGTCCTTCTGGAGCAGTTCGATCGAGACGCCGTCCGGCGTCTTGACGAAGGCCATATGCCCGTCGCGCGGAGGGCGGTTGATAGTGACACCGGCGTCCGCCAGCCGCTGGCAGGCCGCGTAGATATCATCCACTTGATAGGCCAGATGGCCGAAATTGCGGCCGCCGCCGTAGCTCTCCGGCTCGCTGCCGTCTTCCGGCGGCCAATTGTAGGTCAGCTCCACCTGCGCGTCCTCCTGCCCCGGCGCGGCGAGGAAGATGAGCGTGAAGCGCCCCTTCTCGCTCTCCATGCGCCGCACTTCCTCCAGCCCGAGAAGCTTGAAGAAGGCCACCGTCGCATCCGGATCGGTGACGCGGATCATGGTGTGCAGATATTTGACCATCGAGATTGCTCCGTTCGTCTCTATTCAAACACGGTTCATCGCCGCACCGGCAGAAGTCCGGCATCAGGACAACGCCTCAGGGAGATACCGATCATGTCCGGCAGTAGCGAATTGGATGGTCCCTCGGCCACTGCTTTCTGGCGCCGGCCCCTGGCGGCGCCCATGCTGGCATCGGCCGGGATTCTCGCGCTGGGGATGATTGCCGGCGGCTATCTGCTGGGTGACGGGCTGACGCGCGCGAAGGAGGCGGATCGATCCGTCACCGTGCGCGGCCTCGCCGAGCGCGAGGTGACTGCGGACCTCGCCACCTGGACGATCGCCTATTCCGCCACCGCGGCCGACCTCTCCACCGCGCAGGCCAGCGTCGATAGGGATACCGCCGCGATCCAGGCCTTCTTCGCCGAACTCGGCTTTCCCGCCGATGCGCTGCAGCCGACCGGCGTGAACGTCTCCACCATGACGCAGGACGGCGTGACCACTTACACCATTCGCCAACGCATGACGCTGCGCAGCACCGATATCGCCCGGGCCCAGCGGGCGGTGCGCCGGCAGTTCGACCTCGTGCGCCGGGGCGTGGTGCTGGAGGAGGGCTCGGGCATGGCCTACACCTTCACGCGGCTGAACGACATCAAGCCCGAGATGGTGGCCGAAGCGACCAAGGATGCCCGCGCCGCGGCGGAGCAGTTTGCGAAGGACAGCGGCACCGGCGTGGGCGGCATCAAGCAGGCCACGCAGGGTTATTTCTCGATCGACGCGCGCGACGGCGATGGCGGCGGCTGGGGCGTGGCTGACACGCCTTACAAGAAGGTGCGCGTGGTCACGACGGTCGACTTCTACCTGCGCTGACTGACCGCCACGAAAAAGGGGCTGCATCTCGCGATGCAGCCCCCCGTTTCTGTGCCTTACGGCAGCAATCAGAAGGACGCGGAGAGCGTGCCGACCACTGCATCGTCCGTGAAGTCGTACCGGGTCGGCAGGCGATCGCCTTCGACGCCGATGTAGGACACGCCGACGGAGAGCTTGTCCGTGATCGCGTAGGCAGCGCCCACCGACCAGTCGAACGCCTTGCTGTCATCCGTATAGGTCAGGAAGCCGTCGGTGTAGCCCAGGTGAGCCGTCAGGCTCAGCGGCGTGTTCGGAATGCCAGCCGACAGGTCGGTGTAGACGTAGAAGTTGTCCGTACCGCCAAGCGAATCCTGCTCCGGCGCATAGGCGACGCCGAGCGTGCCGCCGACCGGGCCGAGCGTGGTGCTGAGCGAGCCGTAGAATTCGACATAATCGAAATCGCCGGGGCCCGCATTGGGATAGAGATACATCAGCACGCCGACGTCGGCCGCGACGGCCTCGGTCAGATTGCCGGTCCAGCCGCCATAGACGTCGAGCTCGGTGTGGCCGTAACCAACGGTATCCTCGTCGAGCGAAGAACCCCAGGTGCCGAGGTAGAAGCCGCTGTCATGGCTGAGATCGATACCGCCCTGGATCGCGATGTCGCCGCCGGACAGGTCGACGCCACGGAAACGGTATTCGGTCACGATGGCGGCATTGCCCGTGACGGAAATTCCCGAACTATCCTGGGCCATGGCCGGAGCCGCAACGAAAGCGGTGCCGACAAGAAGGGTAGCAGCCATGAGGCTGCGGATGGACGTAAGCATGGGCATTTTTTCCCTTGAATTGCATCTGGTTTTGCCTCGTCCCACCTGCGCGCTCGCTGCTGGCTCTCGTCCGGGCCATTATCAGTTCACGCGTAATTAACCTGCACATGGGCCTTGCTCGGCACAAGGATAATTGCGCGGCGTATTCCTAAAGCGGGCGCGCTGTTGATTTTGCGCATCACTTCGGCCGAAAGGCTGGCATTTGCGCAACTCGGCCACGCTCGCTTGGTGCTTTCTCGCTATCCTGCATTGCGATAGGGTCACGAATACATGCTGATGTTTCAGTCGCTCCGCCATTTCTTCAGTCGCCGATCTCGTGTCCTGCCGGGGGAAGCCGCGCGGGTCCCCGAGGGGGAACGGGTCTATGCGATCGGCGACATCCACGGCCGGCTGGACCTGTTCGAGGCACTGATAGCCGCAGTGGAAGAAGACGATGCAGCGGGCGCTCCTGCGGAAACGCAGGTGGTGCTGCTGGGCGACCTGGTCGACCGCGGACCGGATAGCGCGGGCGTGATTGCGCGTGCTCGTGACTGGCAGCGGCGAGCCAATGTGCGCATCCTCGGCGGCAATCATGAGGAAATGTTCCTGCGCAGCTTCGATGATACGGAGACGCTGCGCCATTTCCTCCGGTTCGGCGGACGCGAGACGCTGCTGAGCTTCGGCGTCAGCCCGCGGCGGCTGGCGGATGCCGAGCCTGAGGAAGCGCAGGAGCTGATGCGCCGCGCGGTGCCGCAGGACGTGCGCGATTTCATCGCCGGGTTCGAGGAGATGATCGCCATCGGCGACTATCTGTTCGTCCATGCCGGCATCGAGCCGGGGCTGCCGCTGGAGGAACAGGATCCGCGTGCCTTGCGCTGGATTCGCGAGCCCTTCCTGTCGCACGGCGAATCGCATGGTGCAGTGGTGGTGCATGGCCACACCATCACCGAAGCGCCCGACGACCGCGGCAATCGCATTGGCATCGACACCGGCGCCTACGCCAGCGGCCGGCTGACCGCGCTGGTGCTGGAGGGGGATCAGCGCCGCTTCATCGAAACGGTGGAGCGGGACGGGCAGATCACCACCGCAGCGCTGATCGTTTGACGGACCCTTGCGCCTGGGGCGCGATTGTGCCGGGGAGCCTGTAAGCCGGGTTCTGTTCCCCGGACGGTATCCGTCTCGTTTCCTCGAACGGACCGTATCCGCGGTGGCAGCCATTCATCTCGGCGACCTGTTGCCAGGCCGCTCCAGCAACCAACCCGGGTGCCTCGGGGCGAAACTCCCCTGCCGCCTCGTCTTGCGATCCGGCGGTGCGACACCCCTATTCGGTCTTGCTCCGGGTGGGGTTTACCATGCGTTGACCGTTACCGGCCCTCCGGTGCGCTTTTACCGCACCCTTTCACCCTTGCCTGTGCCCACACGGGGCCATCGGCGGTATACTCTCTGTGGCACTTTCCCTGAGCTTCGCGGCCAGGCCGCTCGCCCGGCGGGCGTTACCCGCCACCCTCGTTTCGTGGAGCCCGGACTTTCCTCGACGCCATGCGGCGACGCGGCTGCCCGGCTCCCCGGCACGCGCGCTATCTAGTCCGGCCGCGGTCGCGATCCAAGAGCAATTGGAACAGGATGGCGCGGATCTCTCCATCCACCTCTCCGTCGATCAGTTCCGGCCGCCAGCGCCGCTGGAACGCCTCCACCGCCTTGCGGCCGTTGGTGATGTCATAGCCGAAGCGTTCCAGCGCCAGAAAGAACGCCCCATCATTGTCGAAGGGATCGCCCAGTTCCAGCTTCTGCGGGCGCGGCAGGCACAGGCGGCATTCGGCCAGCCGGTGCCAGGGAAACAACTCGCCCGGATCGGTCTTGCGGGCTGGCGCGACATCTGAATGGGCCACTACATTGGCGCGGGGGATGTCGTATTGCTGCACGATTTGCCCCAGCAGCGGCAACAGGGCATCGATCTGCGCGTTGCTGAAGGGGCGATAGCCCAAGGCGTGGCCCGGATGATCGAGTTCGATGCCGATGCTGGCCGAATTCACATCGCGATGGCCGCGCCAGTAGCTTTGGCCCGCGTGCCAGGCCCGCTTTTCCTCCGCCACCAGGCGGATAACCTCGCCCTCTTCGGTGATGAGATAATGGGCGCTGACCTCGGCCGCGGGATCGCACAGCCGCTCCAGCGCGGCCGTGACCGGCTGCATCTCCGTGTAGTGGAGCACCACCATGGAAATCGGCAGCGCCCGCTCGTTCCAATTGGGCGATGCCACTTCGCGGTGGACCAGCTCGTCAGCCATCGGGCAGGATCGCGCCCATCACCAGCGCATCGGGCGTGAGCGCATATTGCACGCCGCCGCCGCTTTCCGCGGCCAGCAGGCGGACGAGATGCGCCGGCGCGGTGCGGCCGGACAACTCGCTTTCCGGCAGAGAGCCATCCAGCGCCTTTCCGATGTTCGGGTCGAAGGCCACCCGCGGGCCGGATGCCCGCACGGCGATCTCCGTCGCTCCGCCGTTGCGTTCGGCGCCCACGGCCAGCGTCCCCCCCCGCAACAGAGCATCGATCGCAATGGCGGACATGTTCAGGAGTACCTTGACCACCGGCTTGCTGAGCATCGGCTCCGCCACCGCCCATTGCAGCGACAGCCGCTCGTTGGCGGAAACCAGCCCGGCAATTAGCGCCTGCGGTTCTTCCGCCGGCACGGTCTCGCCGAAGCCGCCCGCCGCGCCATAGGCGAGTCGGAAGAACTTGAGCTTGTCGGCGCTGATCTTCGCGCTCTGCTCCAGCAGTTCCAGGCAGCGCTTGCGCATGTCCGGGTTCTTTTCGTCCCGCAGCAGCTCCAGCCCGTTCGTGAGCGCCCCAACGGGGCTGAGCATGTCATGGCACAGGCGGGAGCAGAGCAGGGCGGCAAGATCGGTTGAAGATGTCATTCAGTGTTCCGGTACTTAATAGGGCAGGCAGGGCGAGACAATCGGCGCCTCCGCCCCACGGCTCCGCTTTGCAGCTGGTGCGGCTGCGCGACGAGGCGAGCGGAGATGGGCGGACGGGGTGCGCGACCTGTTCTTCCCGTGCGTGGTTCGGCGCCTTAGCCTTCCGGGCAGACATAGGAAACCCGCGCAAAGCCATCTTCACCGTCGCGCCAGAACGTCACGTCGCCATTTGCGGCGATCGCCCACACCCGGCCGTCGCCTGCAGCCATCGCCGCGTCGGTCGCCGAAGGGCTGGCGGGCCCGTGCGGGTGCGAATGATAATAGCCGAGGATGTCCGGACCGCCCGCGCGCGCCAGGCGGTGGGCGTCGATGAGTGCCTGCGGGTCGAGCTCGAAATACCGCCGTCGATCGGCGGCGATGTTCGCTGTGGGTTGCGCATCCATGACCTTCCCGTTCCGCCCCAGCAGCAGGCCACAACACTCCTCTGGCGCCGCACGTGCGGCATGGGCGCGGATCTGCTCCAGCACCGCTCTTGTGACGCGCAATTCCATCGCCATCTTCATAGCATGGGGGAAGCCAGAGTCATCGAAGGTGTGCTGGACGGCACGCAGCGTCTGGATAAGGCGCTGGCCGACGTGGCCGATCTTTCGCGCGAGCGGGTGAAGGCGCTGATCGCGGAAGGGCGGGTCAGCCTGGACGGCGTGCCTGCCACCAGCGGATCGGCCAAGGTGCGGCCCGGCGCCCGCTACGCGATCGCGGTTCCGCCTCCAGCCGATGCGGCGGCGATGCCGCAGGCGATTCCGCTCAGCATCGTCTATGAGGATGATCATCTGGTGGTGGTGGACAAGCCCGCGGGCATGGTTGTGCATCCCGCCGCGGGCAATCCGGATGGTACGCTGGTCAATGCGCTGCTGCACCACTGCGCCGGCCGGCTTTCGGGCATCGGCGGCGTGGCCCGCCCGGGCATCGTCCATCGCATAGACAAGGATACTTCCGGACTGCTCGTCGTCGCGAAGAGCGATGTGGCCCACGAGGGGCTCTCCCGCCAGTTTGCAGATCACTCGCTCGAGCGGGCCTATCTGGCGGTGGTGAATGGCCATCCACGCCCCGCCGCGGGCCGGATCGAGACCAGAATCGGCCGGTCCGATTCCAATCGAAAGAAAATGGCGGTGCTGCCCAAGGATTCCTCGCGTGGGAAAACGGCGATTACGCGGTATACCACCGTCAGGTCACTAGATGAATGTTCCCTCATCGAATGCCGGCTGGAAACGGGACGGACGCACCAGGTGCGCGTTCATATGTCGTCAATAGGCCATGCGTTATTAGGGGACCCTGTCTATGGGCGCGCCAATTCGCAGCTTCGTCCGCTTCTTCAGCGACTCGGCTTCCGCCGGCAGGCACTTCATGCCGCCGTCCTCGGATTCAGCCATCCTGTTACCGGCCAAGCAGTACGGTTCACCAGCGAGCTGCCGCCCGATATGAAGGAACTTATCGACGAAACCGGTCATTGAGATCGACGAAATGACCCCGCTTTCTGGGATAATTCCTCTATAAGTATGGATTGGGGTGACGTGGCCGCACCCTGTAGGACGCTCCTCAGAGGTCCCACGCAAGCACGGCCGACGAGGGAAAGGTTTGGGTAAGACGATGAGCGAGAAGAAGACCAAGTCACTATCGGTCCCGGCACTCGGCGGTGAGCAGAGCCTCAACCGCTATCTGGCGGAGATCAAGAAGTTTCCCGTGCTGACCGCCGAGCAGGAATACATGCTCGCCAAGCGGTATCAGGAGCACGAGGATCCGGACGCGGCTGCGCAGCTGGTGACCAGCCATCTGCGGCTCGTGGCCAAGATCGCGATGGGTTATCGCGGCTATGGCCTGCCGGTGAGCGATCTGATCTCCGAAGGCAATGTGGGCCTGATGCAGGGCGTGAAGAAGTTCGAGCCCGATCGCGGTTTCCGCCTCGCGACCTACGCCATGTGGTGGATCAAGGCCAGCATTCAGGAGTTTATCCTGCGCAGTTGGTCGCTCGTGAAGATGGGCACCACCGCGGCGCAGAAGAAGCTGTTCTTCAACCTCCGCCGGATGAAGAAGAACCTCGAAGCTTACGAGGACAGCGATCTGCATCCCGATGATGTGGCGAAGATCGCCACCGATCTCGGCGTGCCCGAGCAGGAAGTCGTCAACATGAACCGCCGCATGATGATGGGGGGCGATGCGTCGCTCAACGTCTCCATGCGCGGAGAAGAGGAAGGCGCCAGCCAGTGGCAGGACTGGTTGACCGATGATCGTCCGCTGCAGGACAGCGTGGTGGCAGAGGCCGAAGAGGCCGAGATGCGCCACGGCATGCTGCTGGAGGCGATGGACAGCCTGAACGATCGCGAGAAGCACATTCTCAGCGAACGGCGCCTGAGTGACGATCCGCAGACGCTTGAAGAGCTGAGCCAGGTCTATGACGTGTCGCGCGAGCGCATTCGTCAGATTGAGGTTCGCGCCTTCGAGAAGCTGCAGAAGGCGATGCAGCGCATCGCCGGAGAGAAGCTGCTGCCGGCAGCGTAAGTGACGGTAGCCGCAGCGTCGGAGCAAAGAGGGGGGCGGGTGACCGCCCCCTTTTTTGTGCACGCTGCCCGGCGCAGCCGGAGCGCTGCGATTGCGCCTGCGCCGCGGCGCCGTTAATTGCAGCGCATGGCCATCCGCATCCTGCGCATCCTCATCTGGGCGATCGTCTGGTTCGTGATCATCAGCCTCGCGCTGGTCGCCATCTATCGCTTCGTCCCCGTGCCCGTTACCGCCACCATGCTGATGGACGAAAACGGCATGACCAAGGACTGGGAGCCGCTCAGCCGGATCGACCGCAACATGGTAAGCGCGGTGATCGCGGGGGAAGACGGCAAGTTCTGCAGCCATGCGGGCTTCGACCGCGAGGCCATCGAACAGGCCATGGAAAGCAATGCGAAGGGCGGCCGCATCAGGGGGGGATCGACGATCAGCCAGCAAACGGCCAAGAACGTGTTTCTGTGGCAGGGGGGCGGCTATTTCCGCAAGGGGCTGGAGGCCTGGTTCACCTTCCTGATCGAGAAGCTGTGGGGCAAGCGGCGGATCATGGAGGTCTATCTCAACGTCGCCGAAACTGGCATCGGCACCTATGGCGTCGAAGCCGGCGCGCAGCGGTATTTCGATCATTCGGCCGCCCGGCTGAGCCGCACCGAGGCCGCGCGCATGGCCGCGGCGCTGCCCCTGCCGAAGGAGCGGCGGGTGGTGAGCCCCACCGGCTTCACCCGCCGCTATGGCAATACCATCGCGCGCCGCATCGGCATCGTCAGGCGTGACGGGCTCGACGCTTGCGTTTACGACTAGGGCATGGGCGCCGGTCACTCACACTCGCACTCGCATGCCCCCGCGCAGGGTAGCCATGGCCGCGCCTTTGCCATCGGCGTGGCGCTCAACACCGTGTTCGTGGTGGTGGAAGCCAGCTTCGGGTTGCTGTCAGGCTCCATGGCGCTGGTGGCGGATGCCGGGCACAATCTCTCTGATGTGCTGAGTCTGCTGATCGCCTGGGGCGCCAGTGCGCTCTCCGCCAAGCCTGCCAACACGCGCTTCACCTATGGTTACAAGGCGAGCTCGATCCTCGCGGCGCTGGCCAATGCCAGCCTGCTGCTGGTGGCGCTGGGCGCCATCCTGTTCGAAACGGTCCACCGCCTGTTCGATCCGGCCCCCGTGGAAGGCGGCATTATGATCCTGGTGGCGGGCATCGGCATCGTCATCAACACCGCCACCGCGCTGCTGTTTGCCAGCGGTCGCAAGAACGACATCAATATCCGCGGCGCCTTTCTGCACATGGCAGCAGATGCGCTGGTCAGCCTGGGCGTGGTGGTCGCCGGGCTGCTGATCCTGTGGACCGGCCAGACGCTGATCGATCCGATCACCAGCCTGCTGATCGTCGGCGTGATCGGCTGGGGCACCTGGGACCTGCTGAAGGACAGCGTGAAAATGGGCCTCCTGGCCGTGCCCGAGAATATCGACGAGGCCGAGGTGCGGCGCTTCCTTTGCGGCCGCGAGGGTGTGGAAGCGGTGCATGATCTGCATATCTGGCCGATGAGCACCACCGAAACCGCGCTGACGGCGCATCTGGTAATGCCTGCTGGCCACCCCGGAGACGGTTTCCTGCACGATCTGGCGGAGGAGCTTTCGCATCACTTCCACATCGGGCACAGCACGGTCCAAGTGGAAACGGGCAGCCACGCAGAACACTGCGTCGACTGCACCTGAGGAGGAGCGAGCAGGGTGGAACGCGTGAGGGAGGGCGGCTGTGGTTGTGGCCATCTGCGCTATCGCGTGACGGGTGAGCCGATCATGGTGCACAATTGCCATTGCCGCCTGTGCCAGCGGCAGACCGGCTCCACCTCCGTGGTCAACGCCTTCTTCGAAGGGGACCGGGTGACGGTGCTGCAAGGCAGCCTGAGCGAGCATGAGGTGAAGACAGGCACCGGCCGGCCGCATGTGATCTGCCGCTGCACAGCCTGCGGAACCGCCGTGTGGAGCTGGTATGCCCGTCTGGGCCGGCTCAGCTACGGCATTCGCGCAGGGACGCTGGACGATCCCGACTCAGTCACCCCCGATGTCGTCATCTTCCTAGAGTCGAAAATGCCGTGGGTGGCCGTGCCGGCGGGTATCCCGCAGTTCGACCAATATTACGAGTTTGCCGACGTCCTGCCCGCTGACCGGATCGAGCGGCTGATGAAGCTCGTCGAACGCAGGGCAGCGGGCGAGGGCTGAGGCGGGCGAGCGCTATTGCGTCTGTGCGCCGGGATCGAACTCGGGGAACTCCCCCGTCGGATCCTGTTCGAGCAGATCGGCCACCTGGCCATAAACCTGCGCATTGTCTTCCATCTGATCTGCGATGGGCGGGTTCTGCTCACCGACGCTGCGGAAGAAACTTCCTGCATCGCGCAGCATCTTGGCGGCGAGTTGGGCGTTCGTTGCCATGGGGATTTCTCCTTTGTGCTCCTTGCGGAGATGGCGCGCGCAGGCGCTGGGCGAGCGCGCTGAGGAGCCCGGCCCCGAATAGGCACGGGCTCATGCGAACGGTGCCGGGCCGCAAGGGGCGGCCGAAAACGGCTGCCTCAGGCAGCCGCTTCCTTCTTCTTGCCGCCTTCGTTCGATACGACGCGAACCGGCTCCTTGCGGCCGTCCACCACATCCTTGTCGACCACGACTTCGGTCACGCCGTCCATGCCGGGCAGATCGAACATGGTATCCAGCAGGATCGCCTCCACGATCGAGCGCAGGCCACGTGCACCGGTCTTCCGCTTGATCGCCTTGCGGGCGATGGCTTCCAGCGCTTCCTCGGTGAAGGTCAGCTTGACCTCTTCGATCTCGAACAGCTTGGCATATTGCTTGACCAGCGCGTTCTTCGGTTCCTTCAGGATTTCCACCAGCGCCTGCACATCCAGATCATGCAGCGTGGCGATCACTGGCAGGCGGCCGACGAATTCCGGGATCAGGCCGAATTTCAGCAGATCTTCCGGCTCGCATTTTTCCAGCATCTGCCCCACGCGGCGCTGATCCGGATCGGTGACATTGGCGCCGAACCCGATGGACCGCTTCTGCAGGCGATCGCCGATGACCTTTTCCAGACCGGCGAAAGCGCCGCCGCAGATGAACAGGATGTTGGTCGTATCCACCTGCAGGAATTCCTGCTGCGGGTGCTTGCGGCCGCCCTGCGGCGGCACGGAGGCCGTGGTGCCTTCCATCAGCTTGAGCAGCGCCTGCTGCACGCCTTCGCCCGACACGTCGCGGGTGATGGAGGGGTTTTCCGCCTTGCGGGTGATCTTGTCGATCTCGTCGATGTAGACGATGCCCTGCTGCGCCTTCTCGACGTTGTAGTCGCTCGCCTGCAGCAGCTTGAGGATGATGTTCTCCACATCCTCGCCCACATAGCCGGCTTCGGTCAGCGTGGTGGCGTCGGCCATGGTGAAGGGCACGTCGAAGGTGCGGGCCAGCGTCTGCGCCAGCAGCGTCTTGCCCGAACCCGTCGGGCCGACCAGCAGGATGTTGGACTTGGCGAGTTCCACATCGCCCGCCTTGCCGCTGTGCTTCAACCGCTTGTAGTGATTGTGCACGGCCACGGAGAGCACGCGCTTCGCGCGGTCCTGCCCGATCACATAATCGTTCAGCGTGTTGCAGATTTCCTGCGGAGTGGGGACATCGCCGTCCTTCTTGCCGGCGAGCCCGCCCTTGGTCTCCTCGCGGATGATGTCGTTGCACAGCTCCACGCATTCATCGCAGATGAACACCGTTGGGCCGGCAATCAGCTTGCGCACCTCATGCTGCGATTTGCCGCAGAAGCTGCAGTAAAGGGTGCTCTTGCTGTCGGATCCGCTCAATTTCGTCATACTCTCGTCCTAATCCGCAGATGGCGCGCCCGCGGGATTCGCCCTTGTGAATGTAACCACGGGCGACACAATATCAATCGGTCCAACCTTAATAGCCACCTGCTTGCTGGCGGCTGAAGGGGCAAGGTTGCCAAAATGCTACGGACCCGGGGAGGGGAAACCCGCCCCGGGATCGCCATTTATTCGGGCGCGCCGCCCGAACCGCTTTCGTTTCCGGTCTCCTGCTCCGTGGGACGGTGGGCAAACACCTTGTCCACGATGCCGAATTTCAGCGCCTCTTCCGCTTCGAGGAAGGTGTCGCGATCAAGCGCCTTCTCGATATCGGTCAGGCTCTGGCCGGTATATTTCACATAGAGCGCGTTCATCCGCGCCCGGATCCGCAGAATTTCCTTCGCCTGGATCTCGATGTCCGACGCCATGCCGCGCGCGCCGCCGCTGGGCTGGTGCACCATAATGCGGGCATTGGGCAGCGCCACGCGCATACCCGGCTCGCCCGCAGCCAGCAGGAAGCTGCCCATGGAAGCGGCCTGGCCGATGCACACCGTGCGCACCTTGGGCTTGATGTACTGCATCGTGTCATGGATCGCCATGCCGGCCGTCACCACGCCGCCGGGCGAGTTGATGTACATCGAGATGTCCTGCGAGTTCTCGCTTTCGAGGAACAGCAGCTGGGCGACGATCAGCGAAGCCATGTTGTCTTCCACCTGCCCGGTCACGAACACGATGCGTTCGCGCAGCAGGCGGCTGAAGATGTCGAAGCTGCGCTCGCCGCGGCTCGTGCTCTCGACGACGACCGGGACCAGCGCGCCGGTGATGGGATCGGTGGTGAACTGGCCTTGTGGGGAATTGTCGCCGAACAGGTCGATCATGGAAGTCCTCTTTATCTGACGGAGCGCCTATGTCGCCCCTGCCGCCGCCATGTTCAAGTGGGTTGCGGGGCCCCACCACAGACAGTGGTTGTGCTTTGGCTGTATAACTGGGAAAATGCGCCCCGGGGGGAATGTCGCGCAATGCCGCCGATCGTTCGCCTTTTGCGTTCGGTCGAGTGGCAGCATGCGTCCGGGTTTTTGCCAGGATAAGAGGCCCCCATGCGGATCGCTGCGGTCAGTGCTATAGGCAGTAAGGGTGCTCACCCGGCGAGGGCGCTGCTTGTGGTCCTGCTGCTGCTCGGTGCCTGCGGGCAGGAGCCCGGCGCTGCCGAGCGGCAGCCGCAACCGCTGGAGATTTCCGGCGGCAGCGGCACGCTGATCTACATGCCTGAAGAGTTTGCCTATTTCCAGCCGGAGACCGCGCTGGACATGGTTGAGCTGGTGCCGGACTTCAGCGGGCGGGGTGCCCGCCTGGGGCGCGGGAACATCCTCATCAATGGCCAGAGGCTGGAAGGCTCGCCGGCCAGCGTGCGGGCGCGGCTGGATGCGCTCCCTTCCGCGCTGGTGGTCCGGATCGAGATCCTCGATCATGGCGCGGACGATCTGCCCGCCGCGGAGGCGCGAGTGGCGAATGTCGTGACGGAGAGCGGCAATCCGGTTGGGAATCACTCACCCCGGGTGCACGCGCACTGAGATGCCGTAGGGGCCAAGCGCTCCCACCAGCCCCCGAACGAAAAAGGGCGGCCCCGAGGCCGCCCTTTCGCTGACTTATTCGTCCGCGGAGGATTTCTTCGCCGCCGGCTTCTTGGCGGCGGGCTTCTTTGCCGGTGCCTTCTTCGCGGCAGCGGGCTTTTCCTCCGCCGGCTCGTCCGCAGCGGCCGCCTTCTTGGCCGAAGCCTTCTTCGCAGGAGCCTTCTTGGCCGGGGCGTCGGCGGCGCTATCCGCCTCCGCGCCTTCGTCCTTCGCGGCCTTCTTCGGCGAAGCCTTCTTGGCTGGCGCCTTCTTCTCGGCCGGCTTCGCGGCTTCGCCTTCTTCCGCTTCGATCGCGGCTTCCAGTTCCTCGCGCGTCACTTCGCGCTCGGTCACTTCGGCCTTGTCGAACAGGAAATCGACCACCTTGTCTTCATACAGCGGGGCCCGCAGCTGTGCCTGGGCCATGGCGTCCTGACGGACATATTCCACGAACCGCTCCCGGTCTTCCGGGCGGTACTGCTGCGCGGCCTGCTGGATCAGCATCCCCATTTCCTGGGAGGAAACCGCTACGCCGTTGGCCTGGCCGATTTCGGAAAGGAGCAGGCCCAGCCGCACGCGGCGCTCCGCAATGCGGCGGTAATCGTCCTTCTCGGCCTCGATCTCTTTGAGCCCTTCCTCAGGATTCTCTTCGCGCGCGATTTCTGCCTGCAGCTGCTGCCAGATCTGCTGGAATTCGGCATCCACCATGCTCGGCGGCACGTCGAAATCATAATCGGCAGCCAGCTTGTCCAGCAGCTGGCGCTTCATCTGCGTGCGGGTGAGGCCGGCAGTTTCCTGCTCGATCTGCGCCTTCATCAGCTCCTTGAGCTTCTCCAGCCCGTCGAGGCCGAACTGTTTGGCGAACTCGTCGTCGATCGTGGTCTCGGCCTCGACCTTCACCTGCTGCACCGTAACCTCGAACTCGGCTTCCTTGCCCTTGAGGTTTTCGGCGGGGTAATCCTCGGGGAAGGTGACGGTGATCGTCTTGGTGTCGCCGGTCTTCACGCCGGCCAGCTGGTCTTCGAAGCCGGGGATGAACTGCCCGGAACCGAGCACCAGCGCCGCGCCTTCAGCCTTGCCGCCTTCGAATTCCACGCCATCGAGCCGGCCGACGAAATCGATGACGACCTGGTCGCCTTCTGCCGCCTTCTTGGTCTTGGCAGCGTCCTTATAGCTCTTCTGGTTCGCGGCCAGCTTGTTCAGTGCCTCGTCCAGATCGGAATCGGTCACCGGCACCGTCAGCTTCTCGAGCGCGAGACCTTCGATCGAGGGCGCATCGATTTCGGGCAGCACTTCCAGCTCGACGGTCAGCTCCGCGTCGCGGCCGGGCTCATAGCCGTCGGCAACGTCGATCTTCGGCTGCAGCGCGGGGCGCAGCTTCTTTTCCTTCATCAGCGAATCGATCGATTCGCGCAGCGAGGCGTTGAAAGCGTCGGAATGCAGGGCTTCGCCATGCATCTTCTTGATGAGATTGGCAGGCACCTTGCCGGGGCGGAAACCGGGCATCCGCACCTGCGGGGCGACCTTCTTCACCTCGGCATCGATGCGAGCCTGGATGTCGCGCGCCGGAATCGTCAGCGTATAGGCGCGCTTGAGGCCCTCATTCGTGGTCTCTACGATCTGCATTTCAAACAGCCTTCCAAATCATACCCAGTCCGGGGCGCCAGGAACTGGTGCGGGCGAAGGGACTCGAACCCCCACATCTTGCGATACTGGAACCTAAATCCAGCGCGTCTACCAGTTCCGCCACGCCCGCGGCCCGACGAACTCCAGCAGGCCGGAGCCTGCGAAACAGGGAGCCGCCGTTACAGGCGCGAGCCGAAAAGGGCAAGCGTCGCGGCGAGGTGTTGTCGATCACGGAACGGGCAGGCGCGCCGGACCGTTGTTTGGGCAAGCAAAACAGGACAATTCCAATGGTCAGCAACGACACTGCCCGCGACTATTCGCGGCCTACCGTGCCCCCTACCACGCCGCCGGTGATTGACGGCAATGCCTCCCCCGACGACGCCGCGGCTTACGCCCGGGATGACGGGGATAGCGATGAGCCCGGCCGCAACCCCGCGAGCTTCGACCGCAGCCGCGAGGATGAGGAATTGCAGCCGGGCGGCGCGCCGGACGAGGTGCGCCCCGACAAGGGCGATACGGATCGCCCCTCGGCCCCAGATGAGATCGTGCCGGGGCAGGGCGATTTCGATCAGCCGGACAGCGCCCCCGCTGAAACGCCCCCGCAGCCGGGGGAGGCCCCGCTGGAAACACCGCTTCCGCCGGATTGATTTTGCCGGCCGTTCGTGGCTAAGCGCCGCGGATGAGCGAAGAGCAGACCCCTGACACCCCGGCCGACGTGCCAGCCCCCGCTGCGAGCACCGGAGCGGACCTGCCCCCCGATAGGCTGGCAATCGATCCGCGCAGCACGCATTTCGACGGCGATCTGCTGCGGCGAGGGGTGGGCATCCGCTTCAAGGGCACGGTGCGCCACAATGTCGAGGAATATTGCATTTCCGAGAGCTGGGTGCGCGTGCAGGCAGGGAAGACGATGGATCGTCACGGCCGCCCGCTGACGATCAAGCTTACCGGGCCGGTGGAAGCCTGGTTCGAAGACCTCGGGGATAACGCGCCGATCGCCCGCAAGGGCTGACGAGGAGAGGCACTGGCGCGCGCCGGGGGACTCTTTTCCCATTTCGGGGCGGTGCGGAATCGGCCGTACCGCTCGCGTTGCGTTTTGATCCTCCCTTGATACGCCGCCACCGGCATCGCTGAGGACCGGTGGGGGCTGGTTCATGGAAATTGGTACTATCTTTCTCTGGCTCGCGCTGGCGGAGCATGAGCTTCTGCTGTTTGCCGGCGTCTTTCTGCTGATCGGCGCACTCGACGAACTGATGATGGACTCCGCCTGGGGGTGGCTGCGGGCCACCGGTCGGCTGAGCACCGCGAAGATCAGCCGGGTCGCGCTTCGCGATCGCGAACTCTCCGGGCCGGCCGCGGTGTTCATTCCCGCCTGGCGGGAGGAGCAGGTGATCGAATTCACCATCGCCTATGCGCTGAAGGCCTGGCCGCAGGCCGAGCTGCGCATTTACGTGGGCTGCTATCCCAATGATCCGGCCACGATCGGGGCCGTGGTGCGCATTGCCGCCACCGACCCCCGCGTGCGGCTGGTCGTCAACAGCCAGGCCGGCCCCACGACCAAGGCCGATTGCCTCACGCGGCTCTATTGTGCCTTGCAGGCCGATGAGCGGCGCAGCGGGCGGGAGTTCCGCATGGTCGTGCTGCATGATGCGGAAGACATGGTGGACCCGGCGGCGCTGGGCCTGCTCGATCAGGCGATGGACACTGCGGACTTCGTGCAATTGCCCGTCCTCCCGGAGCCGCAGCGCGATTCCCGCTGGGTCGGAAGCCATTATTGCGAGGAATTCGCCGAGGCTCACGCAAAGGCCATGCCGGTGCGCAGCGCGCTGGGCGCGGCCCTGCCGGCGGCGGGGGTGGGCTGCGCCTTTTCGCGGATCATGCTGGCTGAGATCGCACGGCGAGCGGGCACGATCTCTCCTTTCTCGCTCGAATCGCTGACGGAGGATTACGAACTGGGCCTGCGCACACGCGCAGCCGGCGGCCAGGCGACCTTCCTCCGGGCGCGCGGGGAGGATGGCGCGCTGGTGGCGACGCGGGCTTACTTCCCCGGCACGTTCCAGCAGTCCGTACGGCAGAAGGCGCGCTGGGTTCACGGAATCTCGTTCCAGGGCTGGGATCGACTGGGCTGGCAAGGCGGGCTGGCGGAATGGTGGATGCGGCTGCGCGATCGGCGTGGCCCCTTTGCGGCGCTGGTGCTGTTTGCAGGATATTTGCTGCTGCTCGTCGCGGCGCTGCTGTGGCCTGCGCGGGCGCTGGGATACGCCGCACCATCGCAGCATGGCCAGCTGGTGAACTGGCTGCTGCTGGCCAACTTCATCAGCTTCGGTTGGCGGGCCGCGCTTCGGTTTGCCTTCACCGCGCGTGAATATGGCCGGGCGGAAGCGGCTCGCGCCGTCCTGCGCGTTCCCGTTGCCAACCTCATCGCTATACTTTCGGGGCGTCGCGCCCTGTTCGCTTATGTTCGCACGCTACGCGGCGCTGCGCCGCGCTGGGACAAGACCGCGCATCACGCGCATCCGGTGGCCCACCGCGAAGGGCTTGCCTGATCGTGCAAGGGCCGGGGCCGGAGCCATCGCTGTTTCGCGGTCAGCCATTGCTGGCGCTTGCACTCGTTCTCCTTGCCTGGGCCACGGTGCGGTTGGTCGGCTGGCAGGTTCCATGGCAGGAAGCCGCGATAGCGCGGTTGCCCTCGGCTCCCTTGGGGGCGCCCCATTTGGCCCCAGCCGTAATGAGAGCGAACCTGTCCACCGACCTGAGTCGACCTGAAGAGGTCGGAGGCACTCTACGCCCGCTCGCTCTCATCAAACCCCGGTTGCCGATCGCCCCTGTCCTTGCGCCGCAGCTCCATCAGGCAGGTGTGATACCGACTGCCGCTCGCCCGGCCGGTGTTTCTGCCGCTTCCCCGCCCGGAGTGCCCGCCGCGGCGCCGTTCGTGCCCGCTCCGACGCCGCAGGCGCGGGTCGCGATGCCGAGCCGCTGGTCCGCCGATGGCTGGCTGTTGCTGCGGGACGAGGGCGGTGCGCCGCTCTCCGCCGGGCGCCCGAGCTATGGGCGCAGCCAGATCGGCGCGGTGCTGCGCTATCGCATCCTGCCCGGAAGTCCGCACCGTCCGCAGCTCCATCTTCGTGCCAGCGGCGCGCTTTCCGGGCAGCGGGAGCAGGAGGCGGCCGCCGGCGTTTCGGCCCGGCCGCTGCCCGGCGCGCCCCTGCGGCTGGCGGCCGAACTGCGGCTGACAGAGACCAGCGCAGGCGAGGAGGCGCGCGCCGCGCTTTATGCCGTGAGCGAATTGCCGCCGGTCGCCCTCCCGCTCGGCCTGCTGGGAGAGGCCTATCTGCAGGCCGGCTACGTAACCGGCCGCTATGCCACGGGCTTTGTCGACGGGCAGGCGCGGGTGGAGCGCGGCCTTGCCGCGCCTGCGGGCCTCCACCTCCGCGGTGGCGCGGGCCTGTGGGGCGGGGCGCAGAAGGGCAGCGAACGCCTTGATTTCGGTCCCACCGCGTCGGCATCCGTTCGCCTCGGGCGCCTGGGTGCGCGGCTTGCGGCGGATTATCGCCTCCGCATTGCGGGCAATGCCCAGCCCGCGTCGGGCCCTGCGCTGACGCTTTCCGCCGGATTCTGACAGGCTTCTGCTTCAAACCTGCCGCTGCATGGGTTACGCGCCGGGGATGGATGTTTACCTCCCGATTGCGAACCTTGCGGTCAACGGGCTGGTCATCATCCTGTTGGGCGGCATCACCGGCCTGCTCTCGGGCATTTTCGGCGTCGGCGGCGGCTTCCTCACCACGCCGCTGCTGATCTTCTACGGCGTTCCTCCTACCGTCGCCGCGGCCTCCGCAGCCACGCAGGTGACGGGGGCCAGCGTTTCGGGCGTGCTGGCGCAGAGCCGCCGGCAGGGTGTGGACTATCAACTGGGCGCGGTATCCGTGGTCGGCGGCGTGATCGGCGCCGCCATCGGCGCCCTGCTGTTCAACCTCCTCGAATCGATCGGCCAGATCGATACGGTGATTTCGGTGCTGTATGTGGTGCTGCTGGGCGGCATCGGCAGCCTGATGGGGCGCGAGGCGATCCAGGAACTGCGCATTGCGAAGGGCAGCAGCCGCCCCCGCGCGGCCAAGCGGCGCCACCATCCGCTGGTGGCCAGCCTGCCGATGCGCTGGCGCTTCTATCGCTCCGGCCTCTACATCTCCCCGCTGGCGCCGCTGCTGCTGGGCGTGGTGGTGGGGATGCTGACCATGCTGATGGGTGTGGGCGGCGGCTTCATCATGGTCCCGGCCATGCTCTACATCCTGGGGATGAGCGCGAATGTCGTGGTCGGCACTTCGCTGTTCAACGTGCTGTTCGTCACCATGGCGTCCACCATGATGCATTCGCTCACCACCAAGGCGGTGGACATCGTGCTCGCGGGCCTGCTGCTGATCGGTTCGGTCACGGGCGCGCAGATCGGCACGCGCGTGGCGCAGATGGTGAAGCCTGAGAAGCTGCGCCTGATCCTGGCCGCGATCGTGCTGGGGGTGGCGCTGCGGATGGCCTTCGGCCTCGGCGTGCGGCCAGATGAAGTCTATACGGTGGCCCCGCTGTGAGCGGCGCGATCCCCCGCATCTTGCTGATCCTGGGGGCATTCTTCGCCCTTTCGGCGCAGCGCGACCCGATCCTGGTGCCCGAGGTTTCACAGCATGAAATCCAGGTGCGGCAAGGCTTCACCGGAACCGAGCTGCTGCTCTACGGCGCCATCCTCGATCCCAACGGCACCCGCGCGGCGCAGCAGTACGATATCGTGGTGGTGCTGAAGGGGCCGACGCAGGCGGTGCAGCTGCGCGAGAAGCAGAAGACGCTGGGCATCTGGGTGAATGCGGCGAGTTCCTCGTTCCGCTCGGTTCCGTCCTTCTACGCGCTCGCCGCCTCCCGCCCGGTGGGCGAGATTGTCGACGAGCGGACCGCCGCCATTTACGAGCTGGGCCTGCCTTTCCTCCAGCTTTCCCCCACCGGCGCGATCGATCCGCAGGAGCAGGCGCGCTTCGCCGCCGGGCTGGTGGACCTGCGGAGGCGCCAGGGCCTGTATCAGCAGGATGACAAAGGCGTCACCATCAGCGACGGCGTGCTCTATCAGGCGCGGATCGACCTGCCATCCAACGTGCAGACGGGCCGCTACACCGCGGAAACCTTCGCCATCCGCAACGGTCGCGTGATTGCCTCCGCCACGGCCGAAGTGGAAGTGCGCAAGCTGGGCTTCGAACGCTTCGTGGCGGATGAGGCGCAGGACAATTCCCTGCTTTACGGCCTCTTCGCCGTCGCCCTTTCGCTCGGGATGGGCTGGGGCGCGGGGCGCCTGTTCGCGCTGGTGTAGTCCGCCGCGCCGGTGCGGATTACCTGATCTTAACGCTCTTTTGGCTAAGCCCCTGCGGCTGAAGAGGGGGCCATCGAGCATATGACCGACACGCACAGGCAGCAGTTCCATACCTTCACGCCCGGTGACGGCGCGGGACCGGCAATGGCGAGTGACGCGGCGGCGGGCCCTGAGGGCGTTGCTACGTCCAATGCCGCCGATCCTATCGGTGTGGTGCTGGAAATTGCCGGTTCGGGGTCGCAGATCGTGCTCGATCTCGAACGGCTTTCCGAATGTGCGGAGGACGCCGATCCGGCTCTGGCGCAGGCGGGGCAGGTGGGTAGCCAGATCAAGATTCGTACCCGCGACGGCTGGCTGCTCGCCAGTGTGCGCAACCAGCGGCGCGATCGCCGCAGCGATGGCAACGGCGTGCTCGCCAATATCGACTTCATGGGCGAAGGCCGGGAAGAGAAGCTGACCGGCCGCATCCACAGCTTCCGCCGCGGCGTCACCCGCTATCCGCTTCCGGGCGCGCTGGTCTATCCCGCGACCACGGAAGACCTGCGGCAGATCTATGCCTCCGACGGGCGCAGCGCGGTGCCGATCGGCACGGTCTATCCCACCAGCGACATTCGCGCGGGCATCTACATCGATTCCCTGTTGGGCAAGCATTTCGCGCTGCTCGGCTCGACCGGCACCGGCAAGTCCACCAGCGCCGCGCTGATCCTCCATCGGATCTGCGAAGCCGCGCCGGAAGGCCACATCGTGATGATCGACCCCCACGGCGAATATGCCGCGGCGTTCCGCAACACGGGCACGATCTTCGACGTGGGCAATCTGCAGATGCCCTACTGGCTGATGAACTTCGAAGAACATTGCGAAGTGTTCCTGACCTCCAGCGGCAAGGAACGGCAGGAGGATGCCGAGATCCTCTCCAAATGCTTGCTGAAGGCTAGGGCGAAGAACCGGCTGGCGGAAAGCCTGGGCAAGATCACTGTCGATTCTCCGATCCCCTATCTCCTGTCCGATCTGACCAACACGATCCAGGACGAGGCGGGTAAGCTGGACAAGGCCTCCTCCTCCGCCCCCTTCATGCGGATCAAGGCCAAGATCGAGGAGCTGAAGGGCGACCCGCGCTATCACTTCATGTTCTCGGGGATGCTGGTGGGGGACACCATGGTCAGCTTCCTCAGCAAGATCTTCCGCATGCCGGGGCAGGGCAAGCCGATCTCCATCATCGACGTGTCGGGCGTGCCGTCGGACATCACCTCCACCGTGGTGGCCGTGCTCAGCCGCATGGTGTTTGACTTCGCGATCTGGGGCCGAGACGAACGGACGAGCCCGATCCTGCTGGTGTGCGAGGAAGCGCATCGCTACGTCCCGAACGAGAAGAATGCCGACAATTCCTCCGTCGGCCGCATCCTCAGCCGCATCGCCAAGGAAGGCCGCAAATACGGCATCGCGCTGGGCCTTATCACGCAGCGCCCGTCGGACCTTGCCGAGGGCGTGCTGTCGCAATGCGGCACGATCATTTCCATGCGCCTCAACAACGAGCGCGACCAGGCCTTCGTAAAGGCCGCCATGCCGGAAGGTGCGCGCGGCTTCCTCGATTCCATCCCCGCGCTGCGCAACCGCGAATGCATCATCTGCGGTGAAGGCGTGGCGGTGCCGATGCGCGTGACCTTCGACAATCTGGAGGAATCCAAGCGCCCGGCCTCGGAAGATCCCAGCTTCATCGAATTATGGCGCCGCAGCGGCGGCGAGGAAGAGGCGGTGCAGCGCACGGTCCAGCGCTGGCGTGCGCAGAGCAAGTAGGAAAGCGCCCGCCGTTATTGCGGCGGCAGCAGCCCTTCGATTTCCGCCATCAGCCGCTTGATCGACACCGGCTTGGCCAGATAGCCGCGCGCGCCGGCGTTGCGGATCGTCCCTTCCTCACCTCGCCCTGCGAAGGCGGTGATGGCGAGGATGGGTATCTCGCGGAAGCGGTCGTCCGCCTGCAGCTTGCGCGTGAGCTCCAGGCCCGAGATGTTGGGCACCTGGATGTCCATCGTGATGAGATCGGGCGCAAATTCCTCTACCGCGCGCAGCACATAGGCCCCGTCGGAAACGACGCGCACGGTGAACCCCCCGGCTTCCAGAACCGCCTGATAGAACATGCCATTTAGCACGTCGTCTTCAACGACGAGAACACGGTGTGCCATGCGCCCCCAACGCCCATTGCGCGATACGGTGCCCGCAAAGCCGCGCGCAAGTGCAAACCGCGCGGGAATCGGACGCCAGCCGCTATAGATTAGGCGTCATGCGCCCGGTCGCAAGCCCATCTGCCTGCGATTGTTCCCGCGCCTCTTCCTCCGTCTCCGCCACCGCGCGGGCGCGCCAGCCGGAATAGCGATAGGCCCACCAGGCCAGCACCAGCGCCGAGAAGGCGCCCACCGGGAACGACAGCCAGATCGCGTCCGAGCCCAGCGTGCCGTAGGTGAGGTAATAGAACCCCAGCCGGACGGGATAGAGCGCGATGCCGAGGATCCACAGCGGCACCCACACCGCGCCGCCCGCGCGCATCGTCGCCGTCATCACCATGGTCACGCCGAAGAACACGAAGTTCCAGCTGGCGAGGAACTGGATATGCCGGGCGAGCGGCACCGCCGGGCTGTCCGGCCCCAGGAACAGCACCAGCGCCGGCCGGTCGAACAGCAGCAGCAGCAGCGTGACCGAGCCGGTGAGGACGAAGTTGATTATCACGCCGGCGCGGGTGACCTGGTCCAGCCGGTCCCACTGGCGCGCACCGATGAACTGCGCGGCCATCGCGCTCACCGCGCCGCCAACGGCCATCGCGGGCATCTGGATGTAAGTGAACAGCTGCATCGCTGCGCCATAGGCCGCTGTCATCAGCA
The DNA here is from genome assembly GCF_003569745.1 of Altererythrobacter sp. B11. NCBI lineage: Bacteria > Pseudomonadati > Pseudomonadota > Alphaproteobacteria > Sphingomonadales > Erythrobacteraceae > Altererythrobacter > Altererythrobacter sp. B11. The sequence continues at coordinate 3,579,553 of NZ_AP018498.1, read as the reverse complement.
GCCCTTCGCGGTTGACCAGCCCCACCACGATGATGCCCGCCGCGCTCATCAGCAGCATCTGCGCACCCATCGGCATGCCCTTGCCGACGATGAAGCGCAGTTCCTCCCGGTTTGGCACGAGATAGGCCAGCTCCGCCCCGCGCAGCCGCAGCGGCAGGTCGCGCGAATAGACATAGATCACCATGGCGACGAAGGAGATGAAGCTGGCGATGATGGTGGAGAGCGCCGATCCGGCGATCCCCAGCGCGGGGAAGGGCCCCACGCCGGCGATCAGCATCGGGTTGAAGATAGTGTCCAGCACCACGGTGACACCCATGAAGATCAGCGGGGTGCGCGAATCGCCCGTCCCCCGCAGCCCCATGGTGAGGATTATGGAGACCATCATGAAGGGCATCGAAAGGAAGATCAGCCGCAGATAGGTGAGCGCCAGCGGATAGGCGCCGCCCGGCGTTTCCAGCACCGTCAGCAGCGCGGGGGCCAGCAGCCAGCCGCCCACGGCGATCGCCACCATCAGCAGGCAGCAGAAACCCACTGCCGTGCCGAAGGTACGCCGCGCCCCGTCGATATTGCGCGCGCCATAGCGCTGGCCGATCTTCACCGTGCCGGCCATGCCGAAGCCGAAGGCCGCGGCCGAGACGAGGAACATGATGATGTTCGCATTGGCCGTGGCGGCCAGCGCCTCTTCCCCGATCAGCCGCCCGACCCAGATCGAATTGACCGTGCCGCTGAGCGATTGCAGCGCATTGCTGAACAGCGTGGGCACGCTGAACAACAGCAGGGTGCGCAGGATCGGCCCCTCGGTGAGATCACCCTTCATCGCCATCCCGTCGTCCCCGCTCACGTGCCCCTGGTGTCGCCGAACAGCTCAATGTGCAAGCGTTTGGACAAAGTCAAATTGCTTGCGATGCAACGCTCTGCAATCCATGCCTCGCGCGCGGCCAGAGTGGCGGGATCGGTGCCTTCGGCCATCAGCCAGATGCGCGCGCGGGGGATGCCGTGGCGCTCTGCCAGTTGCAGCACCTCGTCCACATCGCCCGGCTCGGCCACCACGAATTTCAGGAAGGCGCGCGGTTCGGCCGCCCAGGCGTCCAGCCGTTCGGGCGGCAGCGCCAGCTCCGCCGGATTGCCCGAATGGGCCAGCTTGGGGCTGACGTTGTATTGCGCAACCAGCGGGTCCAGCGCCGGATGCGGGGCGACCGTGCCATTGGTTTCGATCTCCACCGCCATGCCCGGCAGATGCGCCAGCATGCGGGCGAGGGCGGGGGCCTGCAGCAGCGGCTCCCCCCCGGTGATCACCAGCCGCGGCTTGCCCAGCGCGGCGATCCGCGCCGCCGCCTCCTCTTCCGCCAGCACCAGCTGGTTGGCCGGGCGATCATAGGTTTCCCCGCCGCGATGCGGCCGCGCGTCACCGGTGAAATGCCAGGTGTAGGGCGTGTCGCACCAGCGGCAGGCCAGATTGCAGCGGGACAGGCGGATAAAGGCCACCGGCCGCCCCGCGCTCGGCCCTTCGCCCTGGATCGAGGCGAAGATTTCCGGCTCCCCCGGCGTCGTAGTGGCCAGCGTCAGCGGCATGGCGCAAGCCTTTGAAAAGCCGGGGCTGGAACACGGTGGAACAGGGTTATTCGGAAGAAAATCCACCCGCCGCGCGCGGCCCTGCCACAGGGCGCGAAAAGGGGTGCGGAGAAGGGGGCGGCGGGGCGGTTCATGCGCGGCCCTTGGCATATCTGCCGGGAATAGGAAATCGTGGAGGGCGGGCAGGGGGGTGTTGGGCTGGGCGGGGCGCGCATCCTTCGACAGGCTCAGGATGAGCGGATGTAGTTGAGGGGGTGGGGTGCGCGTCCTTCGACGGGACTTAGGTTGGTGAGTGGTGCAGCGGTTGGGTGCGCGTCCTTCGACAGGCTCAGGACGAGCGGATAGGGGGAATGGGGGCAGGTTCTCTGATGAGACCAGCACACCACCCCCGCTCATCCTGAGCCTGTCGAAGGATGCGCGCCGGTCCTACCCACCCGCTCGTCCTGAGCCTGTCGAAGGACGCGCGCCAGCCGCGCCCCAGCCAAACCTACCCCAGCCGGGCCAGGGCCGCTTCCAGCCGCTCCACCTCGGCCGCGTGGTGGGCGTGGTCGGCCCGCGCCTTGTCTACCGCTTCGGGCTTGGCCTTTTCCACGAAGGCCGGATTGTCCAGCCGCTTGGCCAGCGAATCCCGTTCCTTGGCGGACGCATCGCGCGCCTTGGCCAGTCGTTGCTTTTCCGCAGCGATGTCGATCACCCCCTCTAGCGGGAACACATAAGTCGCCGTGCTAACAACGACTTGCGCGGAGGGTGACTTGTTGAGTACGATCGCCCCAAACACGTTCAAGCTTTGCGGTGCGTCCCCTACTGAGAAGACATTACCGACGTCGAATTGAACGTGCGCAACGCGCGCCAGCCGCTGAATAGAAGAGAGGTTATTCGAAATTCGATAACGAAGGGCATCATCTAGCGAGTCAACAGCGGAGGTTAGCATTACTGCGGGCGGAACGTTAAGTTCTGCCCTCATCGAGCGGACCTTCTCGACGAATTCAATCAGCCAGTCCACCTCCGCCTTCGCGTCGGCGTCCACCGCGGCCTGCGGGGCGGGCCAGCGGGCCAGGATCAGATCATAGTCGCGGGTGCCCTGCGCATGCCACAGCTCCTCGGTGATGAAGGGCATGAAGGGGTGCAGCATGACGAGGATCTGGTCGAGCGCCCAGCCTGCGACGGCCTTCGTCTCCTCGTCCACCTGGCCCTTGATCAGCTCCAGATACCAGTCGCAGAAGGTCGCCCAGGTGAACTGGTAGATGGTGTTGGCCGCAGCGTCGAAGCGCAGGTCGGCCAGCGCCTTGTCCAACTGCGCCAGCGTTTCCACCACTTCGCCGATGATCCACTTGTTCACCGCGCTGGTGGCAGGCGGCGCGGCGATGCTGGTGGAAGCGCCGATGCCGTTCGCCTGGCAGAAGCGCGTGGCGTTCCACAGCTTGGTGGCGAAGTTGCGATAGCCTTCGACCCGGCTCTCATCCATCTTCACGTCACGGCCCTGGCTTTCCATCGCCGCCATGAAGAAGCGCAGCGCATCCGCGCCATATTTGTCGATCAGGCCCAGCGGATCGACGACATTGCCCTTGGACTTGGACATCTTCTGCCCGTCCGCCGCGCGCACTAGACCGTGCAGGTAAAGCCGCCGCCACGGCACCTCGCCCATGAAATGCATGCCCTGCATCGCCATGCGCGCATCCCAGAAGAACAGGATGTCGAAGCCGGAGATCAGCAGGTCGTTGGGATAGTGCTTGGCGAGGAGTGACTCCCTCTCCCCTTCAGGGGGGAGGGCCGGGGAGGGGGGGCTGCCCTTGGATGCGGGTGCGGCGCTGGCGGAGGCGGCGTTCCCCTCTCCCAACCCTCTCCCCTCAAGGGGAGAGGGCTCACCGTCCTCCGGCCAGCCCAGCGTGGCGAAGGGCCACAGGGCGGAAGAGAACCAGGTGTCGAGGACGTCGGGATCGCGGGTGAGCGCGTTGCCACCCTCCACACCCTCGTCATCCCCGCGAAGGCGGGGATCCAGTTCGGCCGCCGCTGGATTCCCGCCTTCGCGGGAATGACGATAGAGGGCGTAGGCTTCCTCCTCCGTCTCGGCGACATAGGCCTTGCCGTCCGCGTCATACCACGCCGGAATCCGGTGGCCCCACCAGAGCTGGCGGCTGACGCACCAGGGCTGGATGTTTTCCATCCAGTTGAAGAAGGTCTTTTCCCAGCTCTTGGGCACGATTTCGATGCGCCCGTCGCGCACCGCCTGCATCGGCGGCTGGGCGAGGGTTGCGGCATCGACATACCACTGGTCGGTCAGCCAGGGTTCGATCACCACGCCGCCGCGATCGCCGAACGGGGTCTGGATCGTGCGCGGCTCGGCATCATGCTCGGCGCCGTCCTTGTCCACATGGGGGATGAGGAAGCCCTGTTCCTTCATCCGCTGGACGACTAGGCTGCGCGCCTCGAAACGCTCCATGCCGATGAACTCTTCCGGCACCAGCCCGTCCGCCGTCTGGATGACATGGGCTTCGGCATCGAGCATGTTGAGCATGTCGGCGGGCTTGATCCCGGCGCGCTTGCCCACTTCGAAGTCGTTGAAATCGTGGCCGGGCGTGATCTTCACCGCGCCGCTGCCCAGTTCGGGGTCGGCGTGCTCGTCAGCCACCACCTCGAAGCGGCGGCCGGTGATCGGCTGCAGGATGTCTTTGCCGACCACGGATGTGTAGCGTTCGTCATCCGGGTGGACGGCCACGGCCATGTCGGCCAGCATGGTTTCGGGCCGGGTGGTGGCGACCTCGATATAATCCTGCCCATTGTCCAGCGTCACGCCGTCGGCCAGCGGGTAGCGGAAATGCCAGAAGCCGCCCTTTACCTCGCGCGTTTCCACTTCGAGGTCGGAAATCGCGGTCTTCAGCCGGGGATCCCAGTTCACCAGCCGCTTGTCGCGATAGATCAGGCCCTGCCGGTGCAGGTCGACGAACACCTTCACCACGGCGCGGGTGAAATGCGGATCCATGGTGAATTGTTCGCGGCTCCAGTCCATGGAGCAGCCGAGGCGCCGCAACTGGCCGGTGATGGTGCCGCCGCTTTCGGCCTTCCATTCCCACACCTTCTCCACGAACTGTTCGCGCGTGTAATTGGTGCGCTTGTCCTGCTGCGCTTCCAGCTGGCGTTCCACCACCATCTGCGTGGCGATGCCGGCATGGTCCGTGCCCACGACCCACAGCGCGTCCTTGCCGCGCAGCCGTTCGTAACGGATCATTATGTCCTGTAGCGTGTTATCGAGCGCATGGCCGATATGCAGGCTGCCGGTAACGTTGGGCGGGGGGTTCACGATGGTGAAGGGGGTTGCGTCGGGCCGTTCCGGGCGGAAGGCGCCCGTTTCTTCCCAATGGCGGTACCATTTCGCCTCGATCGCGGCGGGGTCGAAGGTCTTTGCAAGCTCGCTGGTCATCGGGGAGCGCCTTTGCCAGCCCCGCACGGCACTGGCAACGCTTGCCGCAACGCCAATTTATCCGCATAGCCGCGCATGATGCGTGAATGGGCTGATTTCGACGTAACGGAGGCTGGGGGGCGCACCACCGTATCGCTCCAGGGCCCGCTGCTCATCTCCACCGTCAGCGTCATCGACCGCAAGCTGCGCGCGCTCGATGGGCCGGTGCAGGAAATCGACCTGTCCGATGTCGGCGCGATCGATACGGTGGGCGCGTGGATCGTCTGCCGCCTGGCCGATGCGCATGATGCCCATGTAACCGGCGCCAGCGAGCAGGCCGAAGTGCTGATGGCCGCGGTGCGCCGCTCCGAAAGCAGCGCCGACATAAGGCCGCCGCGCCTTCGCGCGCCGCTGCGCGTGTTCCAGGACGTGGGCCTCAAGACGGTGGAATTTGGCCACGGCGCAGTGGGCGTCGTCGGCTTCCTCGGCGCCATCGTGGCGACCACGCTGGGCACCATCGTCCATCCGCGCCGTCTGCGCTTGAAGGCGCTGGTGCGGCAGATGGAGCTGGTGGGGGTGACCTCGCTGTTCATCATCGGGCTGATGAGCTTCCTCATCGGCGTGGTGATCGCGCAACAGGGTGCGGTGCAGCTTTCGCAATTCGGGGCGGAAACGCTCACGGTGAATCTCGTCGGCCGCATCACCCTGCGCGAGCTGGGGGTGCTGATGACGGCGATCATGGTCGCTGGCCGGTCCGGCTCCGCCTTCGCGGCGCAGATCGGCACGATGAAGCTGACCGAGGAAATCGACGCGATGCGCACCATCGGCGTCTCCCCGATGGAGGCGCTGATCCTGCCGCGGATCTTCGCGGCCGTGTTCATGATGCCGCTGCTGGGCTTCTATTCCTCGGTCGTCGCGATCATCGGCGGCGCGGTGATTTCGGACCTGACGCTGGGCATCCCGTTCCTCACCTTCCTCGCGCGCATTCAGGAGGTGGTGCCGCTGCACGATCTCTATGTCGGCATGGTCAAGGCGCCGGTGTTCGGCCTGATTGTGGCGCTGGCCGGCTGCTATCAGGGCATGCAGGTGTCCGGCAATGCGGAGGAGGTGGGCCTGCGCACCACCCAGGCCGTGGTACAGGCGATCTTCATGGTTATCGTGCTCGATGCCTTCTTTGCGGTGTTCTTCACCGAGATCGGCTGGGGATGACCGAGGAAACCCCCATCGAACCCACCGAGGACAATGGCGTGGACGAGGCCGTGCAGGCCGGCACGCCGATCGAGCATTACACCGGCGAATTTCCCATCGTGATCGAAGGGCTGCGCAATACCTTCGGCGATCAGGTGGTGCACGAGGATCTCTCGCTGAAGGTGCGGCGCGGCGAGGTGCTGGGCGTCGTCGGCGGATCGGGTGCAGGCAAATCGGTGCTGATGCGCTCCATCATCGGCCTGCAGCGCCCCGACGCCGGAACGATCGAGGTCTTCGGCCGCGACATCATACAGGCTGAGCCGGACGAGGAAATCGGTGTGCGCAACCGGTGGGGCGTGCTGTTCCAGGGCGGCGCGCTGTTCTCCACGCTGAGCGTGGCCGAGAATGTCGAAGTGCCGATCAAGCAGTTCTATCCCGAGCTGGATCTGGAACTGATGCATGAGATCGCGCGCTACAAGGTGGTGATGACGGGCCTGCCCGGAGATGCCGCGAGCAAATATCCGTCCGAGCTGTCCGGCGGGATGCGCAAGCGTGCCGGCCTCGCCCGTGCGCTGGCGCTGGACCCGGAAGTGCTGTTCCTCGACGAGCCGACCGCCGGGCTGGACCCGATCGGCGCCGCCAATTTCGACGAGTTGACGCGCGAACTGGCCGATACGCTGGGGCTCACCGTGTTCCTCATCACCCACGATCTCGATACGCTCTACGCGATCTGCGACCGGGTGGCCGTGCTGGCGGACAAGAAGGTGATTGCGGTGGGTACGATTCCGGAACTGCTGGAATCCGACCATCCGTGGATCCAGGAATATTTCAACGGCCCGCGGGCCCGTGCGGCGCAGGCGACTGCGGCCAAGGGGAAATCCGTGGACAAGCACACTGGCGGGGGGGCATAGGGCAGGCGCATGGAAACGCGGGCAAACTACGTCTGGGTCGGTGTCGTCACCCTGGCACTTCTGGCCGCGCTGGCGGCCTTCTTCATCTGGCTGGCCGGGCTCGGCTCGCGGGATCTGAAGGAGTATGACATCTTCTTCGAACAATCCGTCGGCGGCCTCGCCAACGGATCGGAAGTGACCTTCCAGGGCGTACCCGCCGGGCAGGTGACGCAGATCGAATTGTGGCGGCAGGACCCGGAATTCGTCCGCGTGCGCGTGGCGCTGCGCAGCGAAATCCCGATCCTGCAGGGCACCACAGCCTCCATTTCCGCCAGCTTCACCGGCGTCTCCAACGTCTCGCTGGGCGGGGCGGTGCGCGGCGCGCCGCCGATCACGGAACCGGGGCCGGAAGGCGTGCCGGTGATCCCGGCCACCCCCGGCGCGATCGGCGAAATCCTCGCGAGCGCCCCGCTGCTGCTGGAACGGCTGGCGACGCTGACCGATCGCCTGTCGCGCCTGCTGTCGGACGAAAACCAGAAATCGATCTCCGGCATCCTCGCCAACACCGACCGCCTGACGGCGGAGATGGCGGACACCACGCCGCAGGTGAAGGCCACGCTGGAGGAGCTGCAGGGCACGCTGGGGCAGGCGACCAAGACGCTGGCTGCCTTTGAGGATACGCTGCATTCCACCGACGACCTGCTCAATCGTGACGGGGCCAGCCTGGCGCAGGAAATGCGCAAGACGCTGAAATCGGCACAGGGCGCGGCGGCATCGCTGCAGGCGACGCTGGACGGCGCGCAGCCGGCCACCCGGGAATTCACCGAGCGGACCCTGCCCGCGGCGCAAGCCACGCTGCAGGATCTGCGCCGCACCAGCGAAGCGCTGCGCGGCCTGACCGACAAGATCGAAAACCAGGGCGCGGGTTCGCTGATCGGCGGGCCCAAGCTACCGGACTACAAGCCATGAGCAGAGGGGCCATGAGCAGAAGGGGAGTGCATATGGGCTGGATGGCGAGGCTTCCCGCGAAATCCGCCGTGGCGCTGGCGGGTGCTCTGGCACTGGCCGGATGCGTCAGCTTCGGCGGCGGCGATCCGCCGGACGAGCTGATCACCCTTACTCCCACCACCACGGCCCCGGCAGGGGCCGCGGTGACGGGCGATTTCTCGACCGCGATTTCCGTGCTCGAACCCGAAGCGCCGCAGAGCCTGAAGGTCACGCGCGTACCGGTGCAGGTGACGCCCGCGACCCTCGCCTATCTGCCGGATGCCACCTGGGTCGATCGGCCGGCCAAGCTGTTCGGCCATTTGCTGACCGAGGCGGTGCGCATGCAGACCGGGCGGCTGGTGCTGGAAGGCGGCGATCTGCAATATGCCGCCGCCACGCAGCTCACCGGCCAGCTGGCCACCATGGGCTATGACGCGACCAGTTCCAGCGTGGTGGTGCGCTTCGATGCGGTGCTGCGCCGGCCCGATGGGCAGGTGCGTTCGCGGCGGTTCGAAAGCACCGTTCCCGGCGTCGCCCCGAAGGCTGCGCCGGTGGGTGCTGCGCTGAACCAGGCTGCCAATGACGTCGCCACTCAGGTGGCGGCGTGGGTCGGGCGCTGAGCTAGGCCCGCGCCCACCGGGCGAAATCCGCCGCAGCGGTGAAGGCTGCCAGCCGCGTGGCGCGATCCTCCTCCGCGCGGGGATCCCAGCCCCACAGCTCGGCCTGCCAGTCTTCCTCGCAATTGGCCGCGGCGAACAGCGCCGCCGGATCGGCCCTGTCCTCCAGCGCCGCCAGCGCCACGGTGACCGACGCGGCAAGCGGCGCCATGGTGCGCAGCGCCGCAAGGGCGAAGGCATCCTGTTCCAGCAGCGCGGCGCGCAATGCGGCCAGCGAAGCGGGCGGCTGGGGCCGGTGGACGATGCCACTCACCCGCTCCATGCGGATGCCGTGGCGCGCCTCCAGCGCGGTGAGCAGCGGCTCCCACACCTCCTGCTGGCGGCGATAGAGCGGCTCGTCAGGGTCCGCGCGATAACAGAGCGTGTCCGTCTCCGCGAAGGGCATCAGCGCATCCACGCTGCCCGCCCGATCCGGCGCCACCTTGTCGAGGGCGAAATCGGCCAGATCGCGCAGCACGAACTGCCTCGGGTCCACGTCCTCCCCCTGCGCGCGCCATTCCTCCGCCATGGCCTCCGCCAGCTCGCGGCTCGGCACCACTTGCGGGGCGCCGCCCTGCGTGCGGATCGGCCGCCCGTCCAGCGCCAGGCGGAAGCCGCCTTCGGCCGCTTCGACCGTCACCTCTTTCCAGAACCGCTTCACGGGCGCGGGCTACGCCACTTGCGGGCCAGCAGCTGCGGCACCAGGAAAGTATCGAGCAGGCCGATGGCCAGCAGGACATAGCCTGCCGCCGGGGGCAGGGGAATCGTGCCGCTGACGACCAGCAGGCCGATCACCACCACGGCCACGCCGGCCATGCGCAGCAGGCTGATGACCAGCCAGCGATTGCGGGCGATCTTCTCACTCACCGGGTCAGCCATGCAGCAGTTCCTTCAGCTCGGCGGGGGTTGCGGCCACCGCCTCGGCGCCCGCGGCCAGCAGTTCCGCCGGTTCGTGATAACCCCAGGCGACGCCGATTGCGCGCACGCCCGCGGTGCGCGCCATTTCCACGTCGAACACCGTATCGCCGATCATCACCGTATTCGCCGGCCGGGCCAGCGCATCGGCCATGGCCTGTTCCAGCATGGAGGGGTGGGGCTTGGACGGGTGCCGGTCCGCCGTCTGCAGCGTGGTGAACAGCGCATGCACGCCGTGGGTGGTGAGGGTGGAATGCAGCCCGCGATCGGATTTGCCGGTCGCCACGCCCAGCACCCAGCCGGTGCCATGCAGCGCGCCCAGCAGATCGGCGATCCCATCGAACAGGGGTTCGTGCAGCGATCCGTCCAGCCGCGCCCGGCGGAAGGCCTGCTTGTAGGATTCGACCAGCGCCGCCTGCACCTCGCGCGGCGCGTCGGGCGCCAGCTGCGCCATGGCGTGCGGCAGGCTAAGGCCCACGATGCGGCGCACCCGGTACCGTTCCGGCGCCTGCAGCCGCGCTTCGGCAAAGGCAGCCTCCATCGCCGTGCAGACCGCGGCCTGCCCGTCGCTCAGCGTGCCGTCGCAATCGAACACCGCCAGCCGCACGCTCATGATGCGTCCCGCGCGCCCAGGCTGCGCATCAATTGGGCGATGCCCGATCCGCCGCCATTCTCCAGCGCATCGGCCACCCGCTCGCGATCTTCCGCGGGCTTGTTCTGCGACAGCTTGAAGGTCGGCCGCCATTCGGCCACTTCCATTTCGAAGCCGGTGATGCCGCGAAACAGCGCATCCCACTGCTGCGCCGGCACATCCTCCGGCCGCCAGGGCTGGTCGCCCCCCAGCCGGGCTTCCTCGCGCGCGCCGATGGTGCCGAGCAGCCCGGCCAGCCCTTCCGGGGCCATCCGGCGAACGCGGCCTTCCATTTCCAGCGCGATATAGTTCCAGGTGGGCACCGTGCGCGCATCTTCATACCATCGCGGGCTGACATAGGCGTCCGGCCCGTTCACCAGCAGCAGCGCAGTGCCGCCTTCCAGATGCGGGGTCAGCGCGTTGCGATTGGACAGGTGGAACTGCACCGCGCCATCGCCGGTGGAAACCAGCGGCGTATGCGCCACGCGTGGGCCGGCGGGCGTCGCGGCGAAGACCATGCCGAAGCCGATCTGTTCGATCAGCATTTCGTGCAGTGCGCGGTCCGGCGTGTGGAAGGCGGCGGCGGGATGCATCAGCGCTTGCCGGGTTTGTCCGGTTTCGGCGCGCCGCGCGTGCGGCGTTCCCCGCGCCGGGCCTTGCGATATTGGCGGGCGTGCTGGCGCGCCGCCTGCTTCTTTTCCTGCGGGGTGCGTTCGCGCGGCGGCTCCGCCACCGGGCGCGCGTCGCTCATGCCCGCGTCGAAGCCCAGCTGCTCCAGGCTGGCAGCGAAATGATCGGGCAGTTCTGCCGTCACGTCCAGCTTGCCGCCGCCCCCGCGTGAATCCTTCGGCGCGTCGATGATCAGGCGGCGCGCGTGGAGGTGCATCTTGCGGCTGATCGTGCCGGTCAGGAAGGCATCCTGCCCGCCATATTTGCCGTCCCCCACGATCGGGTGGCCGATGGCGGCCAGATGCACGCGCAACTGGTGGGTGCGCCCCGTCATCGGCTGCAGCTCCACCCAGGCGGCGCGGTTGCCCGCCCGGTCCAGCACGCGATAGAGGGTGCGGGCGGGCTGGCCGTTCTCCTCGTCCACATGCATCTTCTCGCCGCCGGTGCCGGGCTGCTTGGCCAGCGGGGCGTCGATCTCGCCTTCGGCGAGGTCCGGCACGCCCACCACCAGCGCCCAGTAGATTTTCTTGGCGGAGCGGCCGGAAAAGCGCTTGGAAAAGAAGGCGGCGCTGCCCGGCGTGCGGGCGACCAGCAGCACGCCGCTGGTATCCTTGTCCAGCCGGTGGACCAGCCGCGGGCGCGGCTCGTCATCCCCGGCATAGGCATCCAGCAGGCCGTCGACATGCTGCGTCGTCTTGGTGCCGCCCTGGGTGGAAAGGCCGGGCGGCTTGTTCAGCACCAGCGCGGCATCGGTGCGCGCGATCAGCATGGCCTCGGCCCGGTCAATCTCGTCCTGGCTCAGCTGGCGGCGCTGGGGCTTGGGGCGATCGCTCTCCCCACCCGGCGGCACGCGCAGCACCTGCCCGGCGGCCAGCCGGTCTTCCGGCTTCACCCGCTTGCCATCCACCCGCACCTGCCCGGTGCGCGCCCAGCGGGAAACCATGCCGAAGCCCACCTGCGGCAGGTGGCGCTTGAACCAGCGGTCCAGCCGGATGCCGTCATCGTCCGGCGCCACGGTGAACTGGCGCACGCCCGGGGTCGCTTCGGGTTTCGCGTTCTGCCCGCTCATGCCGGCATCCGCGTGATCGAAAGGCCGATGAACAGGGCGGCGAGGCCGGCGAGCACCGACACGGCGGCATAAGCGAAGCCGGAAACCAGATGGCCCCGGTCCACCAGCATGAACAGCTCCAGCCCGAAGCTGGAAAAGGTGGTGAAGCCGCCCAGCAGGCCCACGCCCAGCAACAGGCGCCATGCCTCCCCGCTGCCGCCGCTGCGCGCCAGCACGCCGGTCAGCAGGCCCATGGCCAGGCAGCCGATGACATTGGCGGCCAGCGTGGCCCAGGGGAAGCGCAGCACGGCGTCAGCGCCAAGCAGGGCGACCATGGCGCGCGCTAGCTGGAAACGCAGCACCGCGCCGGCGCCGCCGCCGAGGGCCACGAGAGCGGATGCTGTAAGGGGGGAGAGGGCATTCATCCGGCGCGCTGTAGCCGTGCGGGCCGGCGCAGGAAACCCGCCAATTGAAACCTGCGGGCTGAAATCCTTGCGTTCCGGAAGCGATTCCCTTATTGGCGCGCCGGTTGCGGCCGATCCGGAACGGATTCGGCGCTTTTTTCATTGGTGTGATACATGGTGCATCCCGCGCCGATCTCGCGGGCTCTCCCGATCCAGATTAGTAAAGGTGGCTTGAATTTATGCAGATCATCGTCCGCGATAACAACGTCGAACAGGCCCTGCGCGCGCTTAAGAAGAAGCTGCAGCGGGAAGGTGTGTATCGCGAGATGAAGCTGCGCCGTCACTATGAGAAGCCGAGCGAGAAGCGCGCCCGCGAAAAGGCTGCCGCCGTGCGCCGCGCCCGCAAGCTGGAGCGCAAGCGGGCGGAGCGTGACGGCGCTCGCTGAGCTTGTAACGATCCCGGTGATCGGCCAAAGGGGGCGCGGAGCAATCCGCGCCTCTTTTCGTTTCAGGATCTGGTACTGATGGCCGAAGTCACCCGCGTTCCCCTGCACCCCATCGCCAAGGGCTCCCTTTCCAAATTGTGGCTGGGCGTGGCCGCCGCGGTGCTGATCGCCGGCGGGGTGGCCTGGTCCGCCATGCCGGCCGGGGTCCACGTGGAAACGGTGACCGCCGGCACCGGCGCCCATCCCACGGTGGATGACGTGGTGTTCCTGCACTACACCGGCAAGCTGCCTGATGGCACGGTGTTCGACCAGTCGCAGAACATGCCGCTGCCGATCCAGGGCCTGCTGCCCGAAGGCCAGCCGATGCAGCTTGCGGGCACGGTGCCCGGCTTCCAGGAAGCGGTGCTGCAGATGCAGCGCGGCGGCAAGTATGTGGTCGAGATCCCGGCGGACAAGGCCTATGGCTCCAACCCGCCGCCGGGCGCGCCGATCCCGCCGGACAGCGACCTCACCTTCGAGATCGAGCTGGTGGATTTCATGCCCCTGCAGGAAGCGCAGCAGCGTTTCGAAATGCTCCAGCGCATGATGCAGCAGCAGATGCCCCAGCAGGGCGGCAGCCCCGCGGGCCCGCCGCCGCAGGGGGCGCAGTAAGCCTTCGCGCAGATGGCCGGGGCAAGCGCAGCAGCGGCTGAACCGGCACAGCGGCAGGCGGACTGGCCGCTGCGGCCCTGGCTGCTCGCCGGAATGCTCGGCCTCGCCGGGCTGCTGATCCATTTCGTTACCGACGGCAGGGGGGCGGACCTGCACGACGGCTGGCGCGCGGCGCTGGCGGCCTTCCTGTTCTTCGGCACGCTGTCCGCCGCCTTCACGGTGGAGGAGGATCGCTGGACCGAGCCCGCGGCCTTCTCGCTCGGAGCGGGGGTGGTGATGGCGGGCCTTGCCTGGCGCGCGGTCAGCGCGGGCGATGCACTGCCGGACCCGGCCTATGGCTTCGCCGCCGGCGTGCTGGCGCTGCTGCTCGCCCTGCCGCTGTTCCAGGCGGGCTTCTTCCGCCGCCGCCTCGCCACGCCCTATGCCGAAACGCATTACCACGTGTGGACCGATGCCATCGGCGGGGCCGGCGCGCTGGCCTTCACCGGCCTCGCCTGGCTGGTGCTGCTGATCCTGTCCGAACTGTTCCACCTGCTGAAGATCGACCTGCTGCGCCAGCTGATGGATCGCGGCTGGTTCGGCTGGACCTTCTCCGGCCTCGCCTTCGGCGCTGCACTGGGCACGCTGCGCAACCAGGCCAGAGTGCTGGGCACGCTGCAATCGGTGGTGATGCTCGTCCTCTCGCTGCTCGCCCTCCCGGTCGCCGCGGGTCTCGCGATCTTCCTGCTGGCGACGGCGGTTTCGGGGCCGGAGGTGCTGTGGCAAGCGACCCGCAGCGCCACGCCGGTGCTGCTGATGTGTGCCGCCGGGGCTTTCGTTCTGGTCAATGCGATCGTGCGGGGGGAGGACGCGGCGATGAGCGGATCGCGCGTGATGCGCCTCGCTGCCTATGCCCTAACGATTGTACTCTTCCCGCTGGCCGCTTTCGCCGCGGTTTCGATGGGCTTGCGGCTCGCCCAATACGGACTGGCGCCGGAACGGCTGTGGGGCCTCACCGCCATCATCGTCGCCTGTGCCTGGGGCCTCGGATACTGGGGCGCGCTGCTGCGCGGCTGGCGGGGCAACTGGGCGGCGAAGCTGCGCGAGGCGAATTTCCACCTCGCCCTCGGCACCTGCGCGCTGGCCCTGCTGCTCGCCCTGCCGGTGCTGGATTTCGGCGCGCTGTCCACGCGCAACCAGCTGGCGCGCCTGCGCTCCGGCGCGGTGAGCGCAGAGGATTTCGACTATGCGGCGCTGCGCTGGGATTTCGGCGCGGCGGGCCGCAAGGCATTGGAAGGGCTGGCGAAAGGCGGCGGCAAGCCGGCCGAATATGCCAGCGCCGCGCTCGCCCAGAAGACCCGCCCCTATGGCCAGCCGATCCGCCCCGACTCCAAGATCGACCTGCGCGTCCAGCCCGAAGATCCCGCGCTGCGGCGGCTCGTCCTCGCCTATCTGCGGACCGAGCCCTGGCAGTGCCCGGAACGCTGCGTGGCGCTGGATCTGGGCGCGGGGCCGAACGGCACGCGCCGCATCGCGCTCGTCTCCGGCGGTGGATTCCAGCAACTTACGCTGGGCGAAGGCGGCACTTCCGCCGCGCCGCCGCGCGCCGCGGGGCCGGCGTTGAAGCCTGATTCCACGGTGGAAATCCGCACGCTGGAGAAGCGCTACATTTTCGTGGACGGCAAACCGATGGATCGCCCGCTCGATTAGCTTGAAGCGCGCCGGGCGTGGGGCTAACGCGCCCCTATGTCCGTAACCCGCGAAACCGTGGCGAAAATCGCCTCCCTGGCGCGCATCAAGATGGGCGAGGATGAACTCGACCGGATGGCGCCCGAATTCAACCAGATCCTGGCCTGGGTCGAGCAACTGGAGGAGGTGGATACCTCCGGCGTGGAGCCGATGACGGCGGTGATCCCGCAGCACCTGCGCCTGCGCGACGATGTCGTGGATGCCGATCCGCTGACCGGCGGCGGCGTGCGCGACGAGGTGCTGGCGAATGCGCCGGCGGCCGAACACGGCTTCTTCGGCGTGCCGAAGGTCATCGAATGATGGCTGCCTTCCGGCGCGTGTCCTTCGACAAGCTCAGGACGAGCGGGTCGGGGCGCGACACATCCTTCAATTCCGCGCGTGCTGCATCTGTTGCCGCAGGCGCCCCGATCTTTCGGACCATGGCATGACTGACATTACAGACCTCGGCGTAAAGGCCATCCGCGACGGCGTGGCCGGCGGCGAATTCACCGCGCGCGAAGTGGCGGACGCGTTCAACGCCAATGTCGCCGCGGCCGGTGCGCTCAATGCCTTCATCGTCGCCACGCCGGACAAGGCGCTGGAAGCAGCCGATCGCGTGGATGCGGATCGCGCCGCGGGCAAGCCGCTGGGCAAGATGGCGGGCGTGCCCATCGGGATGAAGGATCTGTTCGCCACGCGGGGCGTGCAGACCACCGCCGCCAGCCACATGCTGGAAGGCTTCACGCCCGAATATGAAAGCACCGTCAGCCAGAAGCTGTGGGATGCCGGCGCGGGGATGCTGGGCAAGCTGAACCTCGATCAGTTCGCCATGGGTTCCTCCAACGAAACCAGCTATTTCGGCAATGTGCTGAGCCCCTGGCGGCGCAATGACGGCGGCAATGCCGATCTGGCGCCGGGCGGTTCCTCAGGCGGCTCCAGCGCGGCGATCTCCGCGCGGCTGTGCCCGGCCGCGACCGGCACGGACACCGGCGGTTCGATCCGCCAGCCCGCCGCCTTCACCGGCATTTGCGGCATCAAGCCGACCTATGGCCGCTGTTCGCGCTGGGGCATCGTGGCCTTCGCCAGCAGTCTCGACCAGGCCGGACCGATGGCCCGCAGCGTGGAAGATTGCGCCATCATGCTGGAAGCCATGGCCGGTTTCGACGCGAAGGATTCCACCAGCCTCGACATGCCGGTGCCCGATTGGTCGGCCGCGCTGGATGCCGATCTGCGCGGCAAGACCATCGGTATTCCGCGCGAATACCGGATGGAGGGCACCGACGCCGAGATCCTCGCCAGCTGGGATCAGGGTATTGCCTGGCTCAAGGATGCGGGCGCCAATGTGGTGGATATCAGCCTGCCGCATACGAAATATGCGCTGCCGGCCTACTACATCGTGGCCCCGGCCGAAGCCTCCAGCAATCTCGCCCGCTATGACGGCGTTCGCTATGGCCTGCGTGAATTGCCTGAAGGGGCCAATCTGCAGGACATGTATGCCGCCACCCGCGCCGCCGGCTTCGGCGACGAGGTGAAGCGCCGCATCCTGATCGGCACCTATGTGCTGAGCGCCGGCTTCTATGACGCCTATTATACGCAGGCGATGAAGGTGCGCACGCTGGTGCAGCGCGATTTCGAAAATGCCTGGGGGCAGTGCGACCTGGTGCTGGCGCCGACCACGCCCACCGCCAGCTTTGCGCTGGGGGACAAGACGAGCGATCCGCTGTCGATGTATCTGAACGATGTGTTCGCCGTGCCGGCCAGCCTCGCGGGGCTTCCTGCGATGAGCGTGCCCGCCGGGCTGAACGCACAGGGCCTGCCGCTGGGCCTCCAGCTGATCGGCCGCGCCTTCGCAGAGCAGGATGTGCTCAACGCCGGGCTCGCGATCGAACAGCGCGCGGGCTTCACCGCCAGGCCGGAGAAGTGGTGGTAACCGCCGCTTTCGCGCCGCGATGAGCGCGGCCGCAGTGCCCGCAGGGGCCGTGCACCGCTACATCGCGCTGGATTCCCTGCGCGGCGTGGCGGCGCTGGGCGTGGTGCTGTATCACATCGGCGATTTCGGCTGGATCGCCAGCAGCAATATCGCCCGGTCCAGCTGGCTGCTGGTCGATTTCTTCTTCGTGCTGTCGGGCTTCGTGATCGCCGCCAGCTATGGCGGGCGGCTGGCGGAGGGATTCCCGCGCGGGCGCTTCCTGCTGCTGCGGGTGGGGCGGCTGCTGCCGCTGCATCTGGCGGTGGTGGCGGTGTTCACGGCTGCGGAATTCGCCATTTTCCGACCCGTGCTGAACGAACCGCACAGCCTCAGCCTGCTGGCACGCGGCCTGCCGCTGCTCGATGGCTTCATGCTTCATGCGGGCAATTTCTACGCCCCCGTCAGCTGGTCGATCAGCGTGGAACTGGTGATGTATATCGGGGCCGCATTGCTGTTCGGCACGCGCCGCATCGGCATTGCGCTGGCTGCGCTGGCGGTGGTGGTGGCGAGCGTGGTGCTGCTGAACGAGGTGGGAGTGATCGGCTTCGGCCGCCTGCTGCAGCGCGGGCTCATCGCCTTTCCGCTGGGGGTGCTGGCCCATGCGCTGCATCGCCGCCTGTCCGCCCACGTCGGCCGGGTGCCGGGCTGGGGACTGGCGGCGGCGGAAGTCCTGGTAATGGCCGCGCTGCTCTACGTACTGTGGCTGCCGGGCAAGACGATCATCTGGATCCCGCTGCTGGACGGGCTGTTCCTGCTGCTGGTGCTGGTGTTCGCTGCCGATGCAGGGCCGGTCAGCCGCCTGCTGCGCACTGCGCCGCTGATGGCGATCGGGCGCTGGTCCTATTCGATCTACATGACGCATCTGATCCTGGTGATCGCGCTCAACCGCGGCCTGCCGCATCTGTTCACGGCGCTGGGGCGCGAGGAATGGGTGCGGCCCGGACGTCACAGCTATGGCCTGATGAGCGTGGAACTGGGGCGGGCGTGGGAAACGGCGCTGACGCTGGCGCTGGTGGGCGCGGCGCTGGGCCTGAGCGTCCTGACCTGGCGCTATGTGGAGGAGCCGGCCCGCCAGTGGTCGCGCCGCCTGATGGCGCCGCGGGGCGAGCCGAGGCGGGTGGCGGCGGCGCTGCCTGTTACGTGAGGCTTTTCACCCGGCGCGGCGCGGACTATCGGCAGAGACATGACTGAATCGACATATCGCATCCACGGCGCAACCGGTGAGTGGGAGGTCGTGATCGGCCTTGAGGTCCACGCCCAGGTCACCAGCAAGGCCAAGCTGTTCTCCGGCGCTTCCACCGCCTTCGGGGCGGAGCCTAACAGCCAGGTCAGCCTGGTCGATGCGGCCATGCCCGGCATGCTGCCGGTGCCGAACCGCGAGTGCATCCGCCAGGCGGTGCGCACGGGTATGGCGATCGAGGCGCAGATCAACAAATGGAGCCGGTTCGACCGGAAGAACTATTTCTACGCCGATCTGCCGCAGGGCTACCAGATCAGCCAGCTCTATCACCCGCTGGTGGGCGAAGGGCAGCTGCTGATCGAGGCGGACGAGAAGGCCGGCATTCCCGAGGACAAGGTGATCGGGATCGAGCGCATCCATGTGGAGCAGGATGCGGGCAAGCTGATGCACGATCAGCACCCGACCATGTCCTATGTCGATCTCAACCGTTCGGGCGTGGCGCTGATGGAAATCGTCAGCCGGCCCGACATGCGCAGCCCCGCCGAAGCGGGCGCCTATCTGCGCAAGCTGCGCAGCATCCTGCGCTATGTCGGCTCGTGCGACGGCAATATGGAAGAAGGCTCGATGCGCGCGGACGTGAACGTCTCCGTGCGGCGGCCGGGCGACGAATTCGGCACGCGCACGGAAACGAAGAACGTCAATTCCGTGCGGTTCGTGATGCAGACGATCGAGCATGAGGCGAACCGCCAGGTCGATGTGATCGAGAACGGCGGCAAGATCGTGCAGGAGACCCGGCTGTTCGATCCGAACACCGGCACCACGCGGAGCATGCGCAGCAAGGAAGACGCGCATGACTATCGCTATTTCCCCGATCCCGACCTGTTGCCGCTGGAGCTGGACGACCAGTTCCTCGACGAATGCCGGGACAGCCTGCCCGAACTGCCCGATGCCAAGCGCGCGCGCTATGTCGATCAGCTGGGCCTGTCGGCCTATAATGCGCATGTGCTGACGGCCGAGGTGGAGACGGCGCGGTGGTTCGAACTGCTGCTGGGCGAAGCCGCCACGGCGCAGGGCAAGCAGCCCGCCGATGTCGCAAAGCAGGCGGCCAACTGGCTGATCTCCGAGTTCTTCGGCGCGCTGAACAAGGCCGGCCGCAGCCTGGAGGATTCGCCGGTCTCGCCGCAGGGCGGGGCGGAGCTGCTGGCGCTGATGGGCAAGGGTACGATCTCCGGCAGCATCGCCAAGCAGGTGCTCGAAAAGATGATCGAAACCGGTGACGGCGCGGCCGCCATCGTGGAGCGAGAAGGGCTGAAGCAGGAATCCGATACCGGCGCGATCGAGACCAAGATCGATGAGGTGCTGGCCGCGAATGCCGACAAGGTGGAACAGTACAAGGGCGGCAAGGAAGCGCTGTTCGGCTTCTTCGTCGGCCAGACGATGAAGGCCATGCAGGGCAAGGCCAATCCGCAGGTGGTGAACGAGATCCTGAAGCAGAAGCTGGCCTGATCGGCCGGGCGGAGGCACGGGCGTGATCGCACGCGAGCTCATCGGCACGGCGCAGGTTCCCGGCGGGGAGGAACTGCGCCTGTTCCGCCACGATCGCGATTACATGATCGTGATGGGCTATAACGAGCTGATGAGCAGCCGCATGAGCGGTTCCGAAATCGCTCTGGCCGAAGAGAGCTGCAACCGCATCGCCGCCGTCTCCCGCGCGCATATGCTGATCGGCGGCTATGGCATGGGCTTCACCCTGCGCGCCGCGCTGGCGCGGCTGGGGGCAGGTGCGAGGATCACCGTGGCGGAGCTGGTGCCGGAGATCATCGAGTGGGCGCGCGGGCCGATGGCGGAGCTTGCCGCCGGCTGCCTCGACGATCCGCGCGTGCATCTCGAAATGGCCGATGTCGCCGATGTGATCGGCGCGGGGGCGGGGCAATACGATGCCATCCTGCTCGACGTGGACAACGGACCTGATGGGCTGGTGCGCAGCGGGAATGACCGGCTCTATTCGCCCGAGGGGCTGCGCCGGGCGAAGGCGGCGCTGCGGCCCAGCGGGGTGCTGGCCGTGTGGTCCGCCGCGAAGGATGCGGCCTTCACCGCGCGGCTGCGCAAGGCGGGCTTCGCTGTGGAGGAAATCGGCGTGCGGGCGCGCAGCAACGGCAAGGGACCGATGCACACCATCTGGTTCGCGCGGAAAGGCTGAGGGGCAGGCGATGCAATTCGATGACCAGCTGCGCCGCTATTTCGCCACCACCGATCTGTCCGCGGTCTCTCCAGATGCGCTGGCCGCGGGGATCGAACGGATGCACGTGGATCTGGGCATGGAGAAGGACCGGCAGCGCCGCTTCGCCCTGTGGGCGTTGCTGCATATGTTCGGTGCCGCGCCCGATCTGGATGTCGCCTTCAAGGATGCGGCGGATCGCGATGCGGCGCGCGATTTCATGGAAATGATGGAGCGGGGCGAAGGCGACTAGGCGGCTTCGTCTACAACATCCGCTGGCGCGATGGCGCCCGCTGCGCCACAGCGCGGCCATGCCGCTTTCCATCGTCCTCGTGCAGCCGGAGATCCCGCACAACACCGGCGCCATCGGCCGCACCTGCGTCGCGCTCGATCTGGAACTGGTGCTGATCCACCCGCTCGGCTTCGACCTGTCGGACCGGCAGGTGAAACGTGCCGGGCTCGATTACTGGCCGCATGTACGGCTGGCCGAATTTGCGAGCTGGGAGGCTTTCCTGGCCGAGCGCGGCCCGCGCGAGGACCAGCTGTTCCTGTTCGAGGAGTATGCCGAGCGCAGCTTCTACGACGCGGACTATCCAGAGGATGCCTATCTGGTCTTCGGGCGGGAGACCAAGGGCCTGCCCGCCGCAGTGGTGGAGCCGCTGCGCCACCGCCTGGTTCGCCTGCCGATGCGATCGGACCGCATCCGCTCGCTCAACCTCGCCAATGCCGCCACCGCCGCCGCCTATCAGGCGCTGCGGGGGCGGCTGGACTGACGCGCGGGGCGCGGAGCCTTACAGCTCCGACGCCTCGATATAGTCCACCGGCATGTTCAGCGTTTTCAGCTGATCGTCGATCTGGGCACGATCGCCGACCACGATGATGACCATCTGCTCCGGCTGCAGGTAATCCGCCGCCGCCTTGTCGATCTCCGCCGCATCGATGGTGCGGTAGATGCCGGGCAGCCTGGCATAGTAATCGTCCGGCCGGCCCAGCTTCTCGTTCTCCAGCAGCGCGCCCAGCACCTGCCCGTTGGTCTGGAAGCTGTTGGGCAGGTTGCGGATATTGCCGTCGGTCACGCGCTGCAGTTCGGTTTCGTCCACGCCCTGTTCGGCCGGGAAGGCCTTCATGTCCTTCAGGATCAGGCGGATCGAATCCGCCGTGCGGTCGCTCTGCACCGGCGTATAGACCGAGAAGCTGCGCGGCCCGGTCACGTCGGACAGCGCGCTGCCGATGCCGTAGGTCCAGCCCTTGTCCTCGCGCAGATCCATGTTGAGGCGGGAGAGGAAGCCGCTGCCGATCACCTGGTTGGCAAGATCGAGTGCCTCCTGGTCCTTGTCCATGCCGGTGAGGGGCAGGACGCGGCTGAGCACCAGCACGCTTTGCGGGCTGTTCGGCCGGTCGATCACCACCAGTCGCGGCTTCGCGGGCGCGACGGGAGCATCCACGCTCTTTTCCGGCTTCGGCGTCGCGGGTGCGCGCCAGTCGCCGAAGCTGCGCTCCAGCGCGGGAAGAAGCTCGGCCATCGTCACGTCACCCACCACGGTGATGGTGGCATTGTCGGCGCGCAGCCAGGTGTCATGCACTGCCGCCAGCGCCTCCGGCGTCAGCGACTGGACCACGGAGGGAAGCCCCGTCGCACCCACCGAGCCGTAGGGATGCGCGTCGCCATAGATCAGCGGCCCCAGCGCCCGGCTGGCGAGGCCCATGGGGGAGGCCTGCTGTTGCGCAATCGCGGCCAGCCGCTGGTCCTTCACCCGCGCCACCTCGTCCGGCGCGAACGCCGGATTGCGCACCAGATCGGCCATCAACGCCAGCGAAGGCGCGAGATTGGCGGTGAGCGCGGTCATGGAAACGACCGAGCTGTCCGTGCCCGTGCTGGTGCTGATCGCGGCGCCGAGCCGTTCCTGCTCCACCGCGATGTCCAGCGCGCTGCGGCTCTTGGTGCCCTCTTCCAGCAAATCCATCATCAGCGACTGCGTGCCCGCACGCTGCGCCCCGTCGGCGGCCGTACCGGCATCGAAGCTCATCGCCAGCGAGACCTTGGGGATGGCGGTGCGGCGGGCCAGTGCCACCTCTATGCCGTTGGAAAGCCGGGCATGTTCCACGGCGGGGAAGCTCAGCTCGCCCACCGGGGCGACCTGCGGTGCTTCGCGCTGCGGGCCCTGCTTGATCGCGGCAACCGCCTTCTTCGCATCGGGCTGCGGCGGGGGCACGGTGCCCTCGTCGCCCCAACCGCCCATGGTGGCGCCGTCGTCCGTGCGCTCGCCGGGCACGACGGTGAGCGTATAGGCGGGGCGCGACAGCCAGCGCTGCAGTGCCGATTGCACCTCGGCCGGGGTCAGCGTCGCCAGCTCGTTCAGCTCCGCCTTGTAATGCGCCGGGTCGGCCGCATAGAGCTTGCCCTCGGCCAGCGTGGCGCCCTTGCCGGAAAAGCCGCCGACCAGCTCCAGCGCGCCGATCTCGGAGGAGACGATCTGCGTGGCTGCGCGCTTCAGCTCGTCCTGCGTGGGGCCGTTGCGCACCAGTTCGTCGATCACCGCATCGAAGCGCGCTTCGGCGGCTGCCGCATCCACGCCCGGCTTCACATCCATCTGCGCCTGCAGGAAGCTGATCTGCTCATGCTGCTGCGCCTCGGCGGAAACGCTCACCGCCAACTCGTCCCCGCGCACCAGCGCATTGTCGAGGCGCGAACTGGCGAGGCCGCCGAGCACGAACATGCCCGCTTCCAGCGCCACCGCGTCCCGGTCCGTCAGCGCCGGGCCGATCCAGCTGCGATAGATGCGCGTCACCGGCACCTGGTCGGTCATGGTTTCGCGCATCGGGGCAGAGAGGGAGACGGGCGGCGCAGCGCGCTCCGCCACGTCGGGTCCGCGCGGAATATCGCCGAACCAGCGTTCGACCAGCGGCCGCGCGGTGGCGGCATCGATGTCCCCCGCAAGGGCGAGGACGACATTGTTCGGGCCGTAATGATCGGTGAACCAGTTGCGCACGTCGGTGAGGCTGGCCGCGTCGAGATCGGCCATCGAACCGATGGTGGAGTGGCGATAGGGGTGCCCCACGGGCAGCAGCCCGTCGGCAATCTTGTATTCCACCAGGCCATAGGGCTGGTTGTCGCCCTGCCGCTTCTCGTTCTGCACCACGCCGCGCTGCTTATCGAGCTTGTCCTGCGTCACCGCGCCGAGCAGGTGGCCCATGCGGTCGCTTTCCATGAACAGGGCCAGATCCAGCGCGCCGGTCGGCACCGTTTCCACGTAATTGGTGCGATCGTACCAGGTGGAGCCATTGGTGCTGGTGGAGCCCGCGGCCTCCAGCGGAATATCGAAATTGGGCACGTTCTCGCTGCCGCCGAACATCAGATGTTCGAACAGATGGGCAAAGCCCGTGCGACCGCGCGGCTCGCTCTTCGAACCGACGCGGTAATAGACGGTGACGCCCACCACCGGGCTCTTGCGATCGGTATGGACGATGGTGGTGAGGCCGTTGGGCAGGGTGAAGCTCTCGTAGGGAATGTCCACCTGCGACACGAGCTGCGGCAGCGGGGCTGCCTCCGTGCCCGCCGCCACCGGCGCCGGCGAGGTGGAACCGACATCACCGACGGGGGCAGTGGCGCAGGCGGCAAGGGCGAGGGAAGCGGTGAAAGCCGCCGCACCGGCGAGCAGGCGCCGCTGCAGGCGGCGATCGGAGTGGTTGTTCATGGCCGCTTTCTATCACGGCGCCGCCGCTTTGCCAGCGGGCGTTTGGCCGCTCAGCCCATGCGCATCAGCGCCTCGCCCATGCGGATGCGGCGCCCCTCGTGCAGCTCCGCCACCGGCCGGTAATCGGGCGGCGCGATGGCGACGATGGTGGAGCCATGCTCGAACCAGCCCATCTCCTCCCCCTTGGCGAAGCGGGCGGTGCAGGGCGCAGCGCGCTCGCCCCCTGCACGCAGGTTCCGCTCCGCGTCGAACCACGGCAGGCGGATGCTGGCCACCAGCACCGCGGCCACCGGCACCAGCACCATCCGGCTGCCATCGGCATCGAGCCGCACGGTGATCGGCGCGCGCTCGTTCTTGCAGAACAGCCGCTCGATCCGCTTGAGCGCGATCGGGTTCACATTCCACGTATCGCCGGAGATATAGCGGACTTGCTCCACCGTGAGATCATGCGGCGCGTGGAAGCGGTGATACATGCCGGCGGTCAGCCGCATGGTGACGAACCAGCCATCGCGGAAGGCGTGCGCCTCGGCCTCCGAACCGAGCAGGTCGGCGATCGGATAGGGGAAGCCCTTGATCTGCAAGGCCATGCCATCCGCGATCCGGCCGAAGGCGCCGACGATGGCATCGCAGGGCGCGGCAATCACCGCAGGATCGGGATCGACCTGCCGCGCCCCTTCGCGCAATTCGCGGATGAAGGCGGCGTGCAGGCTGCGGTATTTCGCCGGTTTTGCATCGGCCATGTCGACATCGCAGAACAGCTTCCACGCGGCGATGGAAGCGGCCCTGACCGGGGGCAGTTCGATCTTGCTGAACCAGCCCATGAAGCGGGTGAGTGCGTGGCGCGGGATGCGATTGGTGAGCAGGAAATTGACATTCTCCTGACCCAAAACTGTCCGAAGGGAGGCGCGCAGGCTCATGCGGCTGCCTCCGGCGCGGGGGGCCGCGCGGTGAAGGAACGCAGATGGCGAATGGGACGTGGCTGGCCGGGATCGCGGGGGCGGCGGCGGCGGTTTGGGCGGCAAAGAAGGGGCGGGAAAGGCTGCGCCTGTCGCGCGCGAAGCATCGCTCGCTCACCGGCCATGTCCGCATGGCCAAGCGCATGGCCTCGCTCATCCCGTTCTACGAGTATGACCGGAAAGGCTTTTTCGCGGCCGACGGCGCGCCGCCTGAGGTGGTCGCGCGGCGCGAGGCGGGCTTCGCACGGCTTTCGGAGCTGTTCCATCAGCGCTTTCCCAGGAGTGCCGCGCTGAGCGCGGAGATGAAGGATTCCATCCCAGACATCGACTTCACCGGGCGTTACCGCATCCCCTTCCAGTTCAGCCGCATCGCCCGCGAGGCGTTGCCCTCGGGGAGTTTCTACGAGGCATCCCGAGGGGTTATGCTGACCGACCTCGACGGCAATCAGTTCTACGATCTCACCGGCTCCTATGGGGTCAATCTGCTCGGCACCGATGCCTACAAGGCGCTGATCGCTGAAGGGGCGCGCAGGGTGGAGGATCTCGGCCCGCTGCTGGGCGGACTGCATCCGGTGACGGCGGACAATGTCCGCAGAATCAAGGCGATAAGCGGCATGGATGCGGTGAGCTTCCACATGTCCGGCACCGAAGCGGTGATGCAGGCGGTGCGGCTGGCGCGCTATCACACCGGGCGCGACCGGGTGGTTCGCTTCGCCGGCGCCTATCACGGCTGGTGGGGCGATGTGCAGCCGGGCATCGGCAATCCGGTGCCGGCGGACCGCACATACACGCTGGCGGATATGAGCGAGGAAACGCTCAAGGTTCTGGAAACGCGCAGGAATATTGCCTGTGTGCTGGTCAATCCGCTGCAGGCCATGCACCCGAACAAGGGCGCGCCGGGGGACAGCGCGCTGGTCGATTCCAGCCGCCGCGCGGGCGTCGACCGCGAAGCCTATGCACATTGGCTGCAACGCCTCCGCACGGTTTGTACAAAAGTGGGGGCATGCCTGATCGTGGACGAGGTGTTCACCGGCTTCCGTCTGGCGCCCGGCGGGGCCTGCGAATATTTCGGCATCCGCCCCGACATGATGACCTATGGCAAGACGCTGGGCGGCGGCTTGCCCGTGGGTGTGCTGGCAGGCCGGGCCGATCTGATGAAGCGCTATCGCGAGGATCGGCCGGCGGACATCTGCTTCGCGCGCGGCACCTTCAACTCGCACCCCTATGTGATGGGGGCGATGGACGCCTTCCTGCGCCATATGGAATCGCCGGAGGGGGGGGCGCTGTATGAGGGACTGGACGAAAAGTGGAACGCCCGCGCCGCCGGGTTGAACGCGCGGCTGGAGGCGGAAGGGCTTTCCCCCCGCATCGCCAATCTCGGCACGGTGTGGAGCACCTTCTACACTGCACCTTCGCGCTACAACTGGATGTTTCAATATTACCTTCGCGCCGAGGGGCTGGCGCTGGGGTGGACGGGCACCGGCCGCTTCATCTTCAGCTTCGCCTATGGCGAGACGGAGTTCGCCGAAGTGGCCGATCGCTACATGGCGGCGGCGCGCGCCGCAGCGGCCGATGGCTGGTTCACCGCGCCCGAGGGGGCAGACGACAAGGCGCTGCGGCGCCGGGTGCTGCGCGAAATGCTGGCGCATCGGAAAGGCCCGCGGGTCTGACGAGACGGCGCGCGCCGCGAGCCCGCTGTCGGGTGCCCGCGGCGCGGCTGGCGCCAGCACGATCGCCGGATCAGCCCCGCGTGGCGGGGCGCCAGGCGAGCAGGTTGCGCAGCAGCTGGGCCGGCGCGCGGCAATAGAGCTTCATGTCGTTGAAGGGATCGGTGATGATCTTGGTCGCCCACACCAGCCCCGTCTCCACATCGCGGATGAAGAACAGCTGCACCGTGCGGAACAGCAGCCCGCCGATCCCCAGGAACAGCCAGATCACGCCCAGATGCTTGAGGAATTCCATCCAGTTGGCATGCGGCACGAACAGGCCGAAGAAGCTGGGATCGATCAGCAGCGGCAGCGGGCTCAGCGCCCACAGGCCCATCAGCACCACCTTGCGGGCCAGATTGTAGCCCACCTTGATCTCTTCCTTATAGTCATGCGTCGCCTGGTTGACGTGGTCATAGCCCTTCGGTTCGAAGAAGAAGTGCCCCGCCTGCCGCGTGGTCATGGAAACGCCCCAGGCCAGCAGTGCGGCCAGCCAGGGGTAGTTCCACACCAGGAGATAGGCGACCACGAAGGTCACCGCGCTCACGAAATGCAGGCTCTGGTTGATCAGGCTGTGGTGGTAGTAGCGGTGGTCGTCCCAGCGCTGCTCCGCCAGATGCTCGCGAAAACGGCCCATTCCAAACTCCGTCCAAAAACGATCCGCCGGCCCCCTCAGGCCGGTTTCTTCCGGTAACGCACCAGCGAAAAGTGCCCGAGCGGCGGCAGCGGGCGGTGCTCGGCCAACTCCACCGTGCCATTGCGCGCGACCCACGCCTCGTAGCGGCTCCACGGAAATTCCGTGCGCCAGCCCAGCCTGCTGGTGATCGGCATCAGTGCCTTTTCGATGCGCCCGCGCAGCCCGTCGCCGGCGCCGATGCGGGTGGTGATCACGATTTCCCCGCCGGGGCGCACCACGCGGGCGAATTCGTCCAGCGCCGCTTCCGGGTTGGGCACTGCGGTGACGACATATTGCGCCACCACCACATCGAAGCTGTCATCCGGGAAGGTCAGCGCCTCGGCATCCATCACCGCAATCTGTTCGACATTGTCGAGCCCCAGCCGCGCCTTCCGCTCCCGCGCCTTGTCCAGCATGGCATCGGCGATATCCACGCCCACCAGCCGGGTTTCGCGGCTGTATTGTGGCAATGATATGCCCGTGCCCACGCCAACTTCCAGCACCCGGCCGCCGATCTTTTCGGCCGCCGCAATGGATTCGCTCCGGCCGGTGGTGAACACCTTGCCGAAAACCATGTCGTAAACGGGCGCCCAACGGTCATAGGCCGCTGCCACACCTTCCGTCTGCATTTCGCAATTACTTGCTCTTGAAGCCATGAGGACCGCTATTGCGCGAACTATGTTTCACCTGCGCGACATGGCCGCGTCTGAATTGTGTTATGGGCTGGGTTTGGGGCAGGTTGGCGCGCATCCTTCGACAGGCTCAGGATGAGCGGGAGCGGTTGTGCAGCCCCCTCCTTCGTCATTCCCGCGAAGGCGGGAACCCCGCGCAAGACCGGCGCCGTGCGCATCCTTCGACAAGCTCAGGATGAGCGGGCTTGGTTGGACGAGCGGGTGCCCCGTCCCTCGTCATTCCCGCGCAGGCGGGAATCCCGCGCAACGTCCCACCTCAGGCCTTCCTCGCCAACTCCGCCGGCTCCGCATAACCACGAGGTGTCCGGGCGCCGCGGGCCGCCTATTCACGTCCCCGCATGCCGCAGAAAATTCGTACCGGCCGATCTTGTGTGTCTAAAGTGCAACACTATCTATCCGAGGACACCAGTTTGAGGGGCAGTTCATGAATCTCGAAAAGTTCACCGATCGCGCCAAGGGCTTCCTGCAATCGGCCCAGACCGTGGCCATTCGCATGAACCACCAGCGGATCACCCCCGACCACATCCTGAAGGCGCTGCTGGAGGATGAGGAAGGCATGGCGTCCGGGCTGATCCAGCGCGCCGGCGGCAGCCCGCGCTTCGCCGTGGACGCGGTGGATGCCAATCTCGCCAAGATCCCCGCGGTTTCGGGCAGCGGTGCGCAGCAGACGCCGGGCCTCGACAACGATGCCGTGCGCGTGCTCGACCAGGCGGAGCAGGTCGCCAGCAAGGCGGGCGATTCCTATGTCACGGTGGAGCGGCTGCTGCTGGCGCTGGCGCTGGCCAAGACGACCGGCGCCGGCAAGGCGCTGGAGGCGGCCAATGTCACCGCGCCCGCGCTGAACGCGGCGATCGAGCAATTGCGCGGCGGTCGTTCGGCCGACAGCGCCAATGCCGAAGCCACTTATGACGCGCTGAAGAAATATGCCCGCGACCTGACCGAGGCCGCGCATGCCGGCAAGCTGGACCCGGTGATCGGCCGCGACGAGGAGATTCGCCGCACGATCCAGATCCTGGCCCGCCGCACCAAGAACAATCCCGTGCTGATCGGCGAGCCCGGCACCGGCAAGACCGCCATCGCCGAAGGGCTGGCGCTGCGTATCGCCAATGGCGACGTGCCCGACAGCCTGAAGGACCGCACGCTGATGTCCCTGGACATGGGCTCTCTGATCGCCGGCGCGAAATATCGCGGCGAGTTCGAGGAGCGGCTGAAATCCGTGCTGGACGAGGTGAAGGGGGCCGAAGGCCACATCATCCTGTTCATCGACGAGATGCACACGCTGATCGGCGCCGGCGCCAGCGAAGGCAGCATGGATGCCGGCAATCTGCTGAAGCCCGCGCTGGCCCGCGGCGAGCTGCATTGCATCGGCGCCACCACGCTGGATGAATACCAGAAGTATGTGGAGAAGGACGCCGCGCTGCAGCGCCGTTTCCAGCCCGTGTTCGTGGACGAGCCGACCGTGGAGGACACGATCAGCATCCTGCGCGGGTTGAAGGAGAAGTATGAGCTGCACCACGGCGTGCGCATCACCGATGCCGCGATCGTGGCCGCGGCGCAGCTTTCCAACCGCTATATCTCCGACCGCTTCCTGCCGGACAAGGCCATCGACCTGATGGACGAGGCGGCCAGCCGCATCCGCATGGAGGTGGAGTCCAAGCCCGAGGAGATCGAGGGGCTGGACCGGCGCATCATCCAGCTCAAGATCGAAGAGCAGGCGCTCAGCAAGGAAAGCGACCGGGCGAGCAAGGACCGGCTGGCCGCGCTGCGCGACGAACTGGCCAATCTGGAGCAGAAATCGAGCGAGCTGACCACGCGCTGGCAGAACGAGCGCGACAAGATCCATGCCGAGGCGCGGATCAAGGAGCAGCTGGACGCCGCGCGAATCGAGCTGGAACAGGCGCAGCGCGCCGGCGATCTCGCTCGCGCTGGAGAGCTTTCCTATGGCACCATCCCGCAGCTGGAAAAGGCGCTGGCCGAAGCGCAGGCCCAGACCGGCACCGCGCTGCTGCGCGAGGAAGTGACCGAGGATGACATCGCCTCCATCGTCAGCCGCTGGACCGGCGTGCCGGTGGACAAGATGATGGAGGGCGAGCGCGAGAAGCTGCTCAAGATGGAGGAAGTGCTCGGCCAGCGGGTGATCGGCCAGGCGCAGGCGGTGCAGGCCGTTTCCAAGGCCGTGCGCCGTGCGCGGGCGGGCCTGCAGGATCCCAACCGGCCGCTGGGCAGCTTCCTGTTCCTCGGCCCTACGGGCGTGGGCAAGACCGAGCTGACCAAGGCGCTCGCCTCCTTCCTGTTCGATGACGACAACGCGATGGTGCGCATCGACATGAGCGAATTCATGGAAAAGCACGCCGTCGCCCGCCTGATCGGCGCGCCTCCGGGCTATGTCGGCTATGAGGAGGGCGGCGTGCTGACCGAAGCAGTGCGGCGCCGGCCCTATCAGGTGGTGCTGTTCGACGAGGTGGAGAAGGCCCACAGCGACGTGTTCAACGTGCTGCTGCAGGTGCTGGACGACGGCCGCCTGACCGACGGGCAGGGCCGGGTGGTGGATTTCTCCAACACGCTCATCATCCTGACCTCTAACCTGGGCAGCCAGTACCTCTCAAACCTGGAGGAAGGGCAGGATGTGGAGACGGTGGAGCCGCAGGTGATGGAAGTGGTGCGCAGCCATTTCCGCCCCGAATTCCTCAACCGGCTGGACGAGATCATCCTGTTCCACCGGCTGGGGCAGGAGCATATGGCCCCGATCGTGGATATCCAGGTGGCGCGGGTGCAGAAGCTGCTGCGCGACCGGAAGATCACGCTCGACCTCACCGACGCCGCCCGCCGCTGGCTGGGCCGCGTAGGCTACGACCCCGTCTACGGCGCCCGTCCCTTGAAACGCGCGGTGCAGCGTTACCTGCAGGATCCGCTGGCGGAAAAGCTGCTCGCCGGCGAAGTACCCGACGGCAGCACCGTCCATGTGGACGAAGGCGAAGGCGAGCTGACGATCCGGGTGGGGTAATGGGTGGAGTGCATCGGGTGCCGCGGAGGCGCCCGATGCGGCCACCAGCGCTGCGGATAGGTGATGCTATGCCGCGGCAGACCTGTCTGAGAGCGTATCTTCGGCGGCTTGGGAGTCAGGACAGGTTCGGCTTGGGCTGATTGCCCTCAGCAGGGCCCCTCGCCATTGCAGGTTCTCGTCAGGCGATCCGAGCGCCGCTGTTCCTCTTCGAAGCGCGCCTGCTCGGCCCATTCGGCATTGGTGTGGCACACCTTTTGCGGAATGCGGCTGTCCAGTAGCGTCTGATATTTGCACTTCATCGCATCCGGATCGACTCGCTCGGAAGCCTCATCCTTCTTTTTCTTCTGTGGCTCCTTCGACTGAGCGAGAAGAGCCGGCGTCGCCGTGGCAAGCAGCGTGATGCCGAACAGGGCGGTGATCGTCTTTTTCATAGTCGCCGATTGTAAATAAAAAGGGCGGCGGCATCAACTGCCGCCGCCCTTCTAAGTGGCTATTGCCTGTTCGCCTTAGAACTTCAGGCGCACACCGGTGTAGAAGCGACGGCCGAACGGATCGTAAACGTCCGCGGCGGTGTCGGTGCCGGTGGTGTTGAAGGTCGTGTTCGACAGGATGTTCGGCGCGCTGTTGTCCAGCAGGTTGTCGATGCCGAAGTACACCTCGACCGCACGGTTCACATACACCGACGACTGCATGTCCAGATAGAACTGGGCCGGGACCGAGACGCACTTGGGGTCAAGGTCATAGGCAATGCAGAACTGATCGTCTTCATACGACTTGCCGATGAACGTGCCGGTGAAGGACACCTTGAAGTTGTCCGTCGAGTAAGCAGCGTTCGCGGTGAAGCGATCGGCGGCAGTGCCGATCTCGCCGTCCTGCGGGTCGGCAGGAGCGCCTTCCAGCTGGAAGTAGTCGTATTCGAACAGGTGCGTGTAAGAGCCACGCAGCGCGAGGCGATCACCCGACATCATGCCGACCGACGTGCTGTAGGTACCCACCACGTCGAGGCCCTGGGTCTTGAGCACCGCGGCGTTCACGGAGAGCGCGTTGATGAACTCGATGGAGCCGGACGAGTTGGTCGCCGTCGCTGACGGGCGACGGGTGATCAGGTCACAGAACGTGCTGTTCCCTTCGCCGTAGCACTGCGCCAGGCTGAACTGGCGACCGAAGGAGGCGATCACGTCGTCGATTTTGTAGTTGAAATAATCGACGGTGAGGGTCGCATTGCCGAGACCCAGCGAACGCGGATTGATCACGGCGCCGACCGTCCACGAGGTGGCAGTTTCCTCGTTCAGGTTCGGGTTGCCGCCATTGAAGCCGCTAATGCCCTGAATGTCGCTCTGCGACAGCGTGAACTCTCCATTGGCGGCGATGTTCGCGGCCACGCCAGGAGCGGCACGGCAGTTGTCACCCAGTGCGCCGCCGCCCGTGGCACCGATGCCTTCACAAGGATCGGTCAGGCCGCTCGGGAAGGTCTGCGACAGGCCGGCATAAAGCTCGCCGATGTTCGGAGCGCGAACAGAGCGAGCATAGGTGCCGCGGATGCGCAGATCGCTAACGGGCATCCAGGTGCCGGTCACGTTCCAGCTGGTGACGGTACCGACGGTGGAATAGTCAGCCACGCGGACCGCGCCGCCCACTTCGAGCAGTTCGAAGAAGGACATGTCGGCAAGGATCGGCACCTTCACTTCGGCGTAGCCTTCCAGCACGTCGAAGCTGCCCGCCGTGTCGGGGAGCTTGTTGCCGGCATTCAGGCCTGCGTTGGTGAGCGCGTCATTGTCCGAGTACGAATCTTCGGAGCGATACTCCACGCCCAGTGCGAGGCCCAGCGGACCGGCCGGAAGGTCGAACAGTGCGCCGGAGATGTTGCCCTGCAGAACCTGCTGCTTGATGCTGGTCTGATAGGTGCCCTGCGCCGTGATGTAATCGATCGCGGCCTGCGAGATGTTGCCGGCGCCGAAGATGTTGATCGGCACGCAGCCATTCGCGCGAGCTTCGGCGTTGATGCAGATCGAGTCATCCGTGGAGCCATTGCCGTTTTCGTCCAGCACGTCCTGGCGAACCGCCAGAGCGTCACGGAAGTTCACGACGTTGACCTGGCCGTTGGAGACCTGGTTTTCCTTCACCTGGCCGAAGTTGTAGCTCACGTCCCAGCGGAAGCGGTCTTCCAGCAGCGTGCCGTCGAAGCCGACCACGAAGCGATAGAAGTCGCGATCGGTGCTGCCGCTGCGAGGGCCGAACTCCACGAGGCGACGCGAGAAGCCGATGTCACGCAGACCGTCGCCATCCGTGTCTGTTGCCTGCGCTGCGATTGCGCCGGGCACCACCGGGTTCACAAACAGCTGACGCTCGAGGATGCCGTCGTCGTTGAAGTCGCCAGTCGCGTAGTTCTCGATCGGCATCACGCCGGAGGAGGGATAGATGCCCGTGGAGCCGTCGGAAGCGAGCGCGAAGGGCTCGATGATCCGCGAGGACGAGGTGCGGTTGTAGGTACCCTCAAAGAAGAAGTTGAGGTTGTTCGTCAGCTCGTAATCGCCCGAGGCCGCGAACAGGTAGCGTTCCACCGGCACTGCGATGGTGCGATAATACTGACGATTGAAGCCCGTCGGGCCCGAACCGGTGCCGAGGTCGCTCGTGCAGGAGGTCCCATTGGTCGCGGTGCAAGGCTGCAGCGCACCGTCCGGACCGTAGGTGAAGGCATAGTCCCCGGAGAAGAACGTGCCGCCAGGTGCGAAGCTGGAATAGAATGGCGCTTCCGACACGCCCCAGTCAGCGGGGTCGCCGGTGAGAGCCATCAGCGAAGTGTCGTCGGTGTAGGTGTTGCTCCGCTGACGCGAGAGAACGCCCTTTTCCTTCGAATAGCCGAAGTGCACCATGATGTTGCCGCGGTCGTCGCTGAAGTTGGTGCCGGCGGTCACGTTCGCCTGGTAGCGCTCGTCATCACCCTCTTCGGTGATGCCATATTGCGCATTGGCTTCGATGCCTTCGAAGTCCTTCTTGTACACGAAGTTCACCACGCCCGCGACGGCGTCGGAACCGTAAAGCGACGATGCGCCGCCGGTGAGGACATCCACCCGGTCGATGAACTGGGTCGGGATCACGTTGAGGTCAACGATCGAGGAGTTCGCGACGCTGGCGACCACACGGCGGCCGTTGATCAGCACCAGAGTGCGGTCCGAACCAAGGTCGCGCAGATCGACCGTCGCAACGCCCGTGCCAGAAGTGAGGAACGCGGAGTTGGTGCGGCTGAGCGCCGGCGTACCGAACACCGGGTTTTCGAGCAGCAGCTCCTGGATGTTGGTGACACCCGCATTCTCGATCTGGCCGGAATCGATGATCTGCAGCGGTGCTGCGGATTCGACGGTGGGCGACGCGATGCGCGAACCGGTGACGATGATCGCCTCGCCGGTGGGCGGGCAGTCTGCTTCGGTGGCAGGATCGCACGGAACGTCCTGCGCATATGCCGGTGCGGCGAAAGCGCCTGCGCCGAGCAGCGCGATCGCGGGCAGGCCGGCGCCAGCCAGCATGCACTTGCGGATTGAGATGGTCTTCATGTGGTTGCAGTCCCTTCGAAACGTGTTCGCCCCAAATTTGGATCAGCCTCACCCCGTGGGAGGTTCGAACGTAGGCTGAATGGCGGATGACTGCGGGAAGCGGACGATGGTTTCAATGAGAACTACCGCAAGGGGGGCAGGATGATTTGTGACTGTTGCGGGAAGGCAACATTACGGTTGTGTGTCAGCATCGGTGCCTCGGCGTCCGCGAATCCGCGGCCTGTGCGGGTTTGCGATGGGTTGTGACCGGGATGGGACGGAGCGTGCGGGGGCGGGCCTGCCGGTTTTCTTGACGGCTCGCGCGCGGCGGCTACGGAGGCGGCGGAGCGGAATGTTGCAGGAAAGGGAAGTCTGATGAAAGTCGATTCATCGGTTGCGGCAGTTGTGACCGGCGGCGCCTCTGGCCTCGGCGAAGCGAGCGCAAGGGCCCTGGCGGCCAAGGGCGCACGAGTGGCCCTGTTCGACCTCAATGAAGAGCGGGCCGCCCGCGTGGCGGAGGAAATCGGCGGCATTGCATGCAAGGTCGATGTGTCGGACGAGGCTTCGGTAGATGCGGGTTTCGCCCGCGCGCGCGAGGCGCATGGGCAGGAACGCGTGCTGGTCTGCTGCGCCGGCATCGGCACCATCGGCAAGACGGTGCGGCGCGACAAGGACACGGGCGAGATCAGCCATTTGCCGGTCGGCCTGTTTCTCAAGACCATTCAGGTGAATCTGATGGGCACCTTCCAGTGCGTGGCGAAATCGGCGGCCGGCATGATGACGCTGGACGGGCTGGAGGATGGCGAGCGCGGCGCCATGGTCTGCACCGCGTCCGTTGCTGCGGTGGACGGGCAGATCGGCCAGGTGGCCTATAGCGCCTCCAAGGGCGGCGTGGTGGGCATGACCCTGCCGATCGCGCGCGATTTCATGAGTGAAGGCATCCGCATCAACACCATCCTGCCCGGCATCTTCAACACGCCGCTGCTGGCAGGGCTGCCGGAAAAGGCGCAGCAATCGCTGGCTGCATCGGTGCCGTTTCCCAAGCGGCTGGGGCATCCCGAAGAATACGCTGATCTGGTGATGACCATGGTCGAGAACGGCTATTTCAATGGCGAGACGGTGCGGCTGGACGGCGGGATCCGCATGGCCCCGCGCTGAGCGGCGGCGACTGGTACGAGAGCGGGGGCAGCGCATGGCGGGTTGGCATCTGGGGGTAATCGGCGGCTCGGGCCTCTACCAGCCCGGAGTGCTGGAGGATGCGCAGGAGATCGCTGTGCGCAGCGCCTTCGGCGAACCGTCGGGTCCGGTGCTGACCGGCACGCTGCCGGGCACCGGCGGCGCGGTGCGGTGCAGCTTCATCGCCCGCCATGGCGCCGGCCACCGTCTGCCGCCCTCAGCGGTCAACTACCGCGCCAATATCGATGTGCTGAAGCGTTGCGGCGTGACCGATGTGGTGGCGATCTCCGCCGTTGGCTCGCTGCGGGAAGAGCTCGCACCGGGTGACTTCGTGGTGCCCGACCAGTTCATCGATCGCACAGTGGGACGCGAACGCAGCTTCTTCGGCGCGGGGGTGGTCGCGCATGTTGCCTTCGCCGATCCCGTTTGCCCGCGACTGGCCGGCATGCTTGCCGAAGCGAGCGCGGCGAGCGGACCGCCTGCGCACCGCGGCGGGTGCTACGTCGCGATCGAGGGGCCGCAGTTCTCCACCCGCGCGGAAAGCCAGCTGTTCCGCCGGTGGGGCGCCGACGTGATCGGCATGACGGCCATGCCCGAAGCCCGCCTCGCGCGCGAGGCGGAGCTGCCCTATGCGCTGCTGGCGATGGTCACCGACTATGATTGCTGGCGCGAGGGCGAGGCACCGGTGGATGTGGAGAGCGTGCTGCGGGTGATGCGCGGCAATGCCGACCGGGCGCGGGAGACGCTGCGGCGGCTGGCGGCGCTGCTGCCGGCGGAGCGGGCGGCGAGCCCGATCGACCGGGCGCTGGATGGCGCAATAATCACTCCCCGCAAGCACTGGGATGGCCAGCTTGTTGCGCGGCTGGATGCGATCGCCGGCCGCTTGTTGCGCTCGACGCCCGCCGATCCGGCTTGACCCTTCGCAGCGAGTCGCTTGCAAAAATCGCCCTTGTGGAACAGAGTCCGCGCAATGTTCGACAACACGCACCTCGCGCAGTTCCTGCCCTATCTCCTGTCCATCACCTCCAATGCGGTGAGTGGCCGCATCGCTGTGGAATATCGCTCGCGCTTCGGCCTCAGCGTGCCGGAATGGCGCGCGATGGCGGTGATCGGCGATTATGGTCCGCTGACCCAGCGAGAGCTCACGCGGCGCACGCTGATGGACAAGGTGGCCGTCAATCGCGCCTGCAAGGCGCTGGAGGATCGCAGCCTCGCCTCGCGCATGCCCAATGAGCAGGATGGCCGTTCCCATCTGCTGAAGCTGACCGAAGCGGGCGTTGCCATGCATGACGAGATCATGCCGCTGGCACTGGCGATGGAGGAGCGGATGTTCGCCTGTTTCGATCAGGCCGAACTGGAACAGTTCCGCGAGATGCTGGGCCGCGTGCGCGCGGAACTGGACGATTTCGATGGCGAGCAGGTGGACAGCCGGAACTACGGCGTGAAGTGAACGCCTCCGGCCGGGCCGAAGGCGTTCGCGATAGAGATTCCACTGCCGGCGGCTTGTTCGCCGCCGGAGCTTGGCAGGTCTAGCTGCCGCCCTTGGCCGGTCCCCCGTCGGAGAAGGCATCGGCGATGGAGCACGATGCCGGGCCGAGGATCACGATGAACAGCACCGGCAGGATGAACAGGATCAGCGGCACGGTCATGATCGCGGGCAGGCGCGCGGCCTTTTCTTCGGCGCGCATCATCCGCTCGTTGCGGAATTCGGCCGAAAGCACGCGCAGCGCCGAGGCGAGCGGCGTGCCGTAGCGTTCCGTCTGCACCATGGTGGTCACCACCCCGCGCACGGCATCCAGATCCACGCGATAGGCGAGGTTCTCGAACGCCTGGCGCCGTTCGGTGAGGAAGGACAGTTCGATGGCGGTGAGGGCGAATTCGTCCCCCAGTTCGGGATAGGCGCGGCCCAGTTCGCGGGCCACGCGGTTGAAGGCGGCGTCCACCGTCAGGCCCGCCTCGGCGCAGATCACCAGCAGGTCCAGCGCATCGGGCAGGCCCTTGCGGATGGCGGCCGTGCGCTTGTTCGCACGGTTTTTCAGGAACACCTCCGGCCCCTTGTAGCCGGCGATGACCAGCCCGGCGAAGACC
The DNA here is from genome assembly GCF_003569745.1 of Altererythrobacter sp. B11. Taxonomy (NCBI): domain Bacteria; kingdom Pseudomonadati; phylum Pseudomonadota; class Alphaproteobacteria; order Sphingomonadales; family Erythrobacteraceae; genus Altererythrobacter; species Altererythrobacter sp. B11. The sequence goes on along the minus strand of NZ_AP018498.1, from coordinate 3,541,502 downwards.
ATGAAGCGCTTGAAGCTGCCCCAGTCGGCAAAGGTATCGGTCCAGTAGAGGACCACCACGCCGATGAAGCCGAGCACGATCGGCAGCACCATGCGCGCGAAGATCACCGCCACGGCCAGTTCGCGGTTGCGGAAGCCGGCGTGGGCCAGCTTCTGCTGGATCGCCTTTACCTGGCTTTCCTGCAGGACCTTCATGCCCTGCAGCGTGTCCTTCATCTTCTCCGTCGTATCAGTCCGGCGGGTCAGGTTCTGGCGCTTCTTGGTGGTCTGCTTGACGATGCCGGCCTTCAGTTCCTCGCGCCGGGCGTTCAGCGACTTCACGCGCTTCGCCATCGGATCCTTCACCGTCACGGCGGTGTAGATGGCGAAGAACACGGCCAGCGCGGCCACGGCGGACAGCGCCGTGCCGACCGCCACGACATCGAAGCCGAGCAAGGTGGGGCCGTGCGGGGGAGCGATCATGGTTGCGTGTTCCTCTCGCTCAGATCTCGAAGCTGACCATCTTGGCCATGATGAAGGCGCCGATGCCCATCCACACCATGCCGCCCAGGCCGGTGATGATCAGGCGGTCGTCGGTGAAGAAGCCGTTGAGGTAGCTGGGATTGATCCAGTAGATCATGCCGAACACGAGGAAGGGCAGGGCGCCGACGATATAGGCGGAGGCCTTGGACTCCGAGCTCATCGCCTTGATCTTCAGCTTCATCTGCGCGCGCTTGCGCAGCACGTCGGCCAGGTTGGACAGCGTTTCGGCCAGATTGCCGCCGGTCTCGCGCTGGATCGCCAGGGTGATGACGAAAAACTGGAATTCCGGCGTGCCGAGCTTGTCCGCGGTTTCCTGCAGCGCTTCTTCCATGGTGCGGCCGATCTTGATCCGTTCCACCACGCTGCGGAATTCGATGCCCACAGGGCCGGGGATTTCCGACGCGACCACGCCCAGCGTCTCTGCCACCGGAAGGCCCGATCGCAGGCCGCGCACCAGCAGTTCGATGGCATCGGGGAATTTCGCGTTGAACGCGTTGAGCCGCTTCTTGACCAGATAGTTGACGACCATATGCGGCAGGCCCGCGCCGACCAGCAGACCCACGCCCAGCGCCAGCGCCAGCGCGCCGGTCTTGAGCAGCAGGAGAAGCGCCACCACGGCGGCGAGTCCCAGCGAGGCGTAGATATACTGGTTGATCGTCCACGGCATGCCGGTGCGGTTGAGGCGCAGAGCCAGCGCTTCGGCGCGGGAGCCGGAACCCGCGCGCTTGTGCAGCCGGGGGCGGCGGGCGGCGATGGCCTTCTTCAGCTGCGATTCCACCTTGGCGGTGGTGCTCTGCGAATGCCGTTCCTGCAGCGATTGCAGGCGGCGCTGCCCCTCGCGAGCCGCCGAGGGCCCGGCGAAGGCGGAGTAGAGCAGGACGAGAAGCGTCACCAATCCACCGCCCACAAGCAGAAGCTGGATGATATTCATACCCGTCCTTCACCACAGGGGCCGGCGCCGGGGCGCCCGTGCCCGATCATTTATCGGCCGCCTACGCGGTTTGCTTCTCGCCGCTCTTGGCGAAGGCCTTCTTCTTCCCGATCAATGATTTGAGATCGAGCTTGCCGAGCAGGGAAGTGCCCGTTCCCGCCTTGCCGAGATCGGCGCCATCATCGTCACCCGCGCCCAGGATGGCGGAGGCGATTTCGCGCATCACCGCACCCGGCTTGGTGGCGCGGTTCGCATCGGCGAATGTCTGGCCCAGCTTGGCGGCATTGGCCGCCGCCTTGGCATCGAAGGGGATCGAGTAGTTGATCTTGCGTTCGATGGAGGCTTCGAAATCGGCCTTGCTGATCTCGGTCGCGCCGGTCTGCACCTTGTTCGCTACGATCAGCGGCTGCGCGCCGGGCGCGTTCTGCTTCAGCCAGGCAAGGATACGGATCGTGTCGCGCGCGGCGGCCAGCGTCATTTCCGTCACCAGCGTCACCACGCCCACTTCCGCCAGCAGGTGGGGGAAGTTGATCAGCATGTTGCGCGGCATGTCGATCACCGACATGTCGAATGCCTGGCGGAACTCTTCCTCCAGCTGCAGGAAGGCGCTGCCGTCGGTCATCAGCGGGGCGTTGATCGGCGCCTCGGCCGAAAGGATCGCCAGATTCTCGTTGGCGCGGATCATCGCGCGTTCGATGAACAGGCCGTCGATGCGGCTGGGGTTCTCGATTGCGTCGGTCAGCCCGCGGCCCGGTTCGAGATCGAGGCTCAGCGCGCCGGTGCCGAAATGCACGTCGAGATCGAGCAGGGCGGTGGAACGCTTGTGCTCTTCGGAGAACAGCCAGGCGAGCGAAGTCGCAATGGTGGAGGCGCCGACGCCGCCGCGCGTACCCACTACGGCGGTGGCAATGTGGCGCTTCACCACTTCCCCGTCGGCAGTGCGCGGCGTGGTGAACACGGCCTGCGCCTGCGTCAGCGCGTCGCGCAGCTGGCTCGCCGAAAGCGGCTTCAGCAGGTAATCGTGAATGCCGCTGGCGATGAGATCGCGATAGAGGCGCACGTCGTTCACCTGGCCGATGGCGATCACCACCGTGCCCGGTTCGCAGACTTCGGCCAGGCCGTTGATGTCGTTCAGCGGATCGCCGCTTTCCGACAGGTCGACCAGCAGGATGGCCGGGCTGGCGGAGATCGACAGCGACTGCACTGCGTTGCGCAGGCCGCCCTTGTTGCACTTCTCCGGCGGCCAGCCCATCTCGATCACGACCGGGCGCAGCGCGTCCAGCGCGGCTTCATCGCAGACGAAGGCGGCGAAGGGATCGCGATTACCCATCGGAGCGGGTTTCCACGGCGCGTTCATTGCTCAATTGCCTCCGGTGGATTGGGTGGAAATGGTGGGCAGGCCGCCGGCACCGCTGGGCTGCTGCTTGCGATAGGTGTCGATTGCCTTGCTCGAACTCATCACCACGGTCTCGCCCGTGCCTTCGGCGCCCTTCAGCAGGTCTTCCGGATTGGCGACCATGGCCGCGATATTGCTGTTGATCGCGCAGCCATAGCCGGCGGTGGTCTCGTTCCGCTGATTGTTGGTGAAGGCCTCGCCCCATTTCGGGCAGCCCGGCACATGCGCGCGTGAGCGGGTGACGACCACGCGGACCTTGCCCGGATCGACATAGCCTTCGGTTACCGGCGCCTCGTCGCTGAGGAGGATGCCATGCCGGCCCGCGATTTCGGACACATCGTCGCGCAGGCCGCTGCCGCCAAGGGCACCGTCGATCGCCACGCGGTCGCCATAGGCGAGGTCGAGCGTCTCGAACCAGCCGGCAAGGCGCTGCTTTTCGGGGATCGAAAGCCCGTCGGATCCGGCGGCCACGTCGAGCGTGAAGTTCTGGCGTTCCACCACCGGCTGGTTCACGCTGTAGAGCGTGGCATTGCCGGAGGGCACGCTGCAGGCCGAAACGCCCAGCCCCAGCGAGAGCGCGGTGACAAGGGCGGCGGTCCGCCTGGTGCGCGTATGCATTGGATTCACCTTTCTCACTTGAGGCTGAAGCCGGGTTCGACGGCCGCCTGCTGCGGCTCGTCCGCTGCGGACTTGCGGCGGCGGTGATCGGCCAGCGGGGCGGCGGCCTGATCCACGGCGCCCACCTGCGGCGCGGGTGCTTCGCCCGCGGCGCTGGGCATCGGCCGGGTGGCTCCGCTCACACCGTTGTTGTCCTTGCCGAGCAGGAACTGCTCGATGGCGCCAGGTGTCTGGAAGCCGTCTGTCGGCAGCACGATCTGGCTGTCGTCCACCGGCTTCACCAGATAGGGCGTGACCACGATCACCAGTTCGCTCTGCCCCTTGCGGAACTCGGTCGATTTGAACAGCGCGCCCAGGATCGGCACGTCACCGGCGCCGGGCAGCTTGTCCACCGTGTTGCGGGCGTTGTTGCTCAGCAGGCCGGCAATCATGAAGCTCTGGCCGGAGCCGAGTTCCACCGTGGTCTCCGCGCGCCGGACCGTAAGGGCCGGAACGGTGAAGCTGTTGGTCACGATCGCACCGTCGCTGGAAAGCTCCGAAACCTCCGGCCGCACGCGGATGGAGATGCGGCCATTGGCAAGCACGGTGGGCGTGTAGGCCAGGCTGACGCCGTAGCTCTTGTATTCGATCGAAGTGGTGCCGAGGCCGCTGGCGGCGGGGATCGGATATTCGCCGCCCGCCAGGAACTGTGCCGTCTCGCCGGACAGGGCCACCAGATTGGGCTCTGCCAGAGTGGTCACGAGCCCGTCCGTCTCGGCAAGATCGAGCGCGGCACCGACATCGAGGCCGAGGAAACGCCCGAACAGGCCGAGCGTGGAGCCGTTGTCTGCCGGGGTGACGATGCTGAAGCCGTCGGAGCCCTCTGTCGCACCCACTCCGAGGCCGGCCGGGCTGCCGGGGGAGAACTGCGGGATCGCGTTGCCGCGACCCTGGCCGATGCCGAACTTGAATCCGCTGGTGGAGTCGATCGTGGTTAGGTTCGTGCCCAGCGTGCGTACCAGCGAGCGGCTGACTTCCGCGAAGCGCACGCGCAGGCTCACCTGCAGCGGCGTCGCCATCCGCAGGCGGGAGACCACGTTGGAGTCGGTGCCCACGAAGGCCTGCACCAGGCGTTCGGCTTCGGAAGCATCCTCGGGCGCAGCCACGGTGCCGGTCAGCAGCACGGTATTGGCGCCCATGGTGGAAACCTGGATCTTCGCGCCCGGCATCGCCAGCGCCAGCATCTGGTCGATGCTGTCGATGTTGGAGCCGACGCGGATATTGGCCGACCACACGATGCTGCCGGCTGCGTTGCTGGCATAGAGCGTCGTCTCGCCGCCGGCCTTGCCGAAGACGTAGAGCTGGCGCTGCGACTTCACCTGCACATCGGCTACGGCCTGGTTGGCGACGAAGATGTCGCTGATCGCGCCCGGCACGGTGACCAGCTGGCCACGTCCGATGGAGAGCACTATGTCCTGCGCGGGGGCGGTCACGCTCTGGGCGTGGATCGGCCCTGCGGGGACGGCGGCCAGCGGCAGCAGCGCGCAGGCGGCCGTCAGCGCGGACTTGATATAGCGGCGTTTCATGGGTTGTTCCCCGTGATGGAATGCACCGGTCTGGCGGGCATCGCTGAACTGGCGGAATGTCATGGTGTTACTTGCTCACAGCCACGGCTTCGACCGTGTTGCCGCGGGCGACGCGGACCACGGGGCCGGTGTAGCTTTCGGCCGGACCGCTGGTGACGTTGGTCACCAGCGCGGACGGCGCGCTTTCACCGCCCTGTGCAGGCATGGTGCGGCGCTGGAAGCGCGACACGTCGCCGCCGGTCACGAAGCTGCCGCTGCCATCCTGCGGACGGGCGACGGCCTTGCGCAGCAGGGCCTCTTCCTGCTCCTGCGAAGCGTTGGCCGGCATGTCCACTGCGCCGGAGGCGAGGGCACGTTCCAGGTCGCTCTGATTGTCGGCGATGGAGCGCAGCGAGAGGCTGAGCGTACCGATGGTCTGCGCCACGGTGATCTTCTCGGCGATCTTGGGCGTGGCTTCCAGCGTGACCGTGCGGATCTGGCGGACCACCGTCTTGCCATCTTCCGTCGTGGTGCTTTCGGTGGACTGGTCGGTCGCCAGCACGCGCAGATTGCGCAGGAAGGTTTCCGTCGTGGCGAGCTGCGGTCCCTGGCCGGAGACGGTCTGCGTCAGCATCAGGTCCACATGGTCGCCCGGGAAGATGAAGCCGCCGACGCCGGTCTTGGCCGAAACCGGCACGGTGACGGCGCGCATGCCCGGACCGAGAGCCGCGGCAAGGAAGCCGCGATCACCCGGCGCGACGAGCGAGCCCTGCGTCACCGGCTCACCCGCAGTGATCGGATGGCGCACCACAGTGCCGAGCAGCTTGCTCATGTCGGCTTCGCCGTCGATGAAATAGGCGTCCTGTACCATTTCCTTCGGCCACAGCTGGTAGCCGACCGAATCGGCATTGAGGATCGTCCCCACCGGCAGGGCGCGCTTGGCCACGAGCACCTTGGGCCCGTCCGGCTCGACCGGCGCGGCTTCCGCCTGCGGAGCGGCGCTGCCCGCGAACATGCTTCTGGCTGCCATGGCCGTGCCGATCGCGACGATCAGCGCCCCCAGCAGCAGTATCAGCTTCTTCCTGTCCATCGTGCCTCAAGCCCTTCGGTGCATTTGCGAATTAGGGATTTCAGTTACGTCGCAAGTGGTTAAAATCGGGTTCACCGCAAAACGGCGGCTGCGGCGGGGGATGCGGCCGTGGCGGGCACGTAGTGCATGCCCAGCACCAGCAGCGCCGCCGCAGAGATCGCGATGCCATAGGGGATCGCCAGCCGCTCACGCTGGCGCCGCATGATGTGCCAGGCGCCGAACAGGATCGTCAGCACGCCGCCCAGCAGCGCCATGATCAGGATCAGCTGCAGGAACAGCTGCGGCTGGATCCACAGCGCGAGCGCGGCCAGCAGCTTCACATCGCCGCCGCCCATCGCGCGCAGTGCGAAGAGCACGCAGAGCACGGCGAAGGTGGCGGCTGCGAGGCCAAGCTGGATGGCGACGTCGGGCCACAGCGCCATGCCGCTGGCCCACCAGAACAGCGGCGCGCCCAGCGCCACCGCGCCCGTCAGGCGGTTGGCGATCTGGCGGCTGCGGAAATCGGTGATTGCGGCGATGACCAGCGCGATTGCCAAGGCCAGCAGCAGTCCGTACTTGAATGGATCGTCCAGCATCTTGACCCCCGGGATGTCCGGCAGTCTGTTAACGCGGTCGGCTTACCAAACCGTAACCACAGCCAGGAGGTTCAAATTAGCCACGTTGCCGAGGGCAGGAGGGCGGCGTTCGATCGCCGGGCAATTCCCCATGGCGCGCGCGAGAGCCGGTGGAGCCTGGCCGATGGCCATGCGATCCGGCGGCTGGACTGGCCCGCGCCCGATGGCGCGGCGCGCGGCTCCATCCTGTTCCTGCCGGGGCGGGGCGATGCCTATGAGAAATATCTCGAAACCTGTGAGCACTGGCGCCAGCAGGGCTGGTCGGTCACGGCGGCGGACTGGCGCGGGCAGGCGGGATCGGGCCGGCTGGGGCTGGATGCCACCACCGGCCATGTCGATGATTTCGCGCTGTGGATCGGCGACCTCGCGCATTTCTGGGGCCAGTGGTGCGCCGAAACGCCCGGTCCGCATGTGCTCGCCGGCCACTCCATGGGCGGCCACCTGGTGCTGCGCGCGGCGACGGACGGCGTATTGGCGCCGCAGCCTGCGGGGCTGATCCTTTCCGCCCCGATGCTCGACGTGCTGCCCGAAGGGGTGCCGCTGGCGGTGCGGCGCCTGCTTGCCGCAATCCTCTGCCGTGTGGGCGACCCGCGCCGCCCCGCATGGAAATGGAGCGAGAAGCCGGGCGCAATTCCGCTCGGGCGGCAGGCACTGCTGACGCATGACGCCGCGCGCTATGCCGACGAGGCGTGGTGGCGCGAACAACGCCCGGAACTGGTGATGGGGCCGGGCAGCTGGGGCTGGGTGCGCGCCGCGCTGTCCTCCATCGCGGTGCTGGAGCAGCCCGGCCGGCTGGAGGCGCTGGCCATTCCCGTGGCGATTATCGCCACCAGCGCGGATCGGCTGGTTGGCATTGCCGCCATCCGCCGCGCGGCGCGGCGCCTGCCGGATGCGGAACTGACCGAGTTCGGCGGTGAGGCGGCGCATGAAGTGCTGCGCGAAGTGGATGCGGTGCGCCTTCCCGCGCTGGCGGCGATCGACCAGCTGCTCGACCGGGTGGCCGCGGCATGACGGAGCAGTTCGATGTCGTGGTGATCGGCGCCGGAATGGCGGGGGCAAGCCTGGCCGCCGAACTGGCGCCACATGCGCGGGTGCTGATCGCGGAAGCGGAGGCTTTTCCCGGCTATCACACCACCGGCCGTTCGGCGGCGTTCTGGGAAGAATGCTACGGCGGCCCGGACGTGGTGCCGCTCACCCTGGCCTCCGGACCCTATCTGCGCGAGCATGGCTTTCTTTCTCCACGCGGCGCACTCTACGTCGCGCGCGAGGGCGAGGAAGCGGAGGTGGAGGCTTTCTTCGCCCGCTTCGCCGGCACTGGGGTGGAGATCACGGCACTGGGCCGCGCGGCGCTGCGGCAGCGCCTGCCCGGCCTGCGCCCCGAATGGGGGCTGGCGATCGCCGAGCCGGCCTGCGCCGATATCGACGTGGCCGGGCTGCACCAGCATTATCTGGCAGCGGCGCGGCGCGGCGGGGTCCAGCTGCGCACTAAGGCACGGCTGACTGCGGCAGAGCGCGAGGGGGCGGGCTGGCGGCTCGCCTTCGCCGATGGATCGGAACTGCGCACGATGATCCTTGCCAATGCCGCCGGCGCCTGGGCCGATGCGGTGGCGAGCCTTGCGGGAGCGCACGCGCCGGGAATCCAGCCGCTGCGCCGTACAGTCGCCCAGCTGCGCACCGATCCCGCCCCGGCGGACGATCTGCCGCTGGTGCTGGATCTCGCTGGCAGCTTCTACTTCAAGCCCGAAAGCGGCCGCCTGTGGCTGAGCCCGCATGACGAGACGCCGAGCCCAGCCTGCGATGCAGCGCCGGAGGAGATCGACGTGGCGCTGGCGATCGACCGGTTCGAACAGGTGGTCGACTGGAAGGTGGTTGCGGTGGAGCGGAAATGGGCCGGGCTGCGCAGCTTCGCGCCCGACCGGCGGCCCGTCTATGGCCATGATCCCGCGCAGGAGGGGTTCTTCTGGTTCGCGGGGCAGGGCGGCTTCGGCATCCAGACCGCGCCCGCTGCCGCGCGGCTAGGCGCCCAATTGCTGCTCGGCCGCGGGCGGGATAACATGACCGTGGGGCTGGACGCGGGGCTTTACAGTCCGGCGCGTTTCAGCCGCTGACCTCAGGCAATGGCGCTGGCCGCGTCGCTGGCGAGCTTGTCCACCCGCTCGTTCTCCACATGGCCGTTGTGGCCGCGCACCCATTGCCAGCTGATGCGGTGGGGCGCGGCGGCTTCGATCAGATCGTGCCACAGATCGGCATTGCGAACCGGCTTCTTGCTCGCGTTGATCCAGCCCTTGCGCTGCCAGCCGTCGATCCACTTGGTCATGCCGTCGATCACATAGCGGCTGTCGGAATGAATGGTCACTTCGCAGGGTTCGATCAGCGCCTTCAGCCCGCGGATGACGGCGGTCATCTCCATGCGGTTGTTGGTCGTATCGGGCTCCGCCCCGCTCATTTCCTTCTCGTGCGGCCCCATGCGCAGCAGCACGCCCCAGCCCCCCGGACCGGGATTGCCCTTGCACGCGCCGTCGGTGAAAATTTCCACGTGTTTCATGGTTAACAAAGGCCTTAGCGCGAAAGGCCGGGGAATGCATGCCCTTCGTGTGACCGATAGAAGGACAATCGCGCCGCAAAATCCATCGGATCCTTGCGCGTCACGAGCGCATCGGCCGGGGTATGCAGCCAGTCATAGGCGCGCGTGGCCATAAAACGCATGCAGGCGCCGCGCGCCAGCAGCGGCAGGGCCGCCGTCTCGGCCGGGGAGAGAGGGCGCTTCTCAAGGTAGCCGCGCATCAATGCTTCGGCCACCGGCGGCTGGAATGTGGCACCCTTGCCGAAGCTCCAGGCGGCATGGGTCACCGCCAGGTCGTAGGCGGTGATGTCGGTACAGGCGAAATAGAAGTCGATCAGCCCGCTCACCTCGCCGCCCAGCAGCAGGACATTGTCGGGGAACAGATCCGCATGGATCACCGAACGGGGCAGGTCGCCGGGCCAGTTCGCTTCCAGGTAGGCCATTTCCTCCGCCACCATGGCAGGCAGGGAGGGGTCGATGGATCGCAGGCCGGCCTCGCCGCAGCCGTCGAACAATTCCCGCCAGTGCCGCAGTGCCATGGTGTTGGCGCGGCTGCTGCCGAAATCCGCTGCATTGCGGTGCAGCCCCGCCAGCGCCGCGCCCACCGCATGGGCTTCCGCCGCATCGGGCGCATCCACGGAAACGCCGGGCAGGAACTCGATCAGCGCCACCGCCTTGCCGCCCACCATGCGATAGGCCGCACCGGAACGATCGTGGATCGTGCGCGGCACCGGGCTGCCCTTCGCCGCCAGATGATCCAGCAGGCCGAGGAAGAAGGGCAGGTCGTCCGTCTCCACGCGGTTTTCATACATCGTCAGGATGAAGCGATCGCGCGTGGTTTCCACCAGCCAGTTGGAATTGGACACGCCCTCGGCAATGCCCTTGGCCGAAACGAGATCGCCCACATCGTACTCGCCGATCAGGGCGGCGAGCTCGGCCGCCGAAAGCGTCGTGTAAACCGCCATAGTTGGCCTAGGCCGTCAGTTCGCGGGGGAGCTTGAAGACCATCTTCTCTTCGGCGGTCACCAGCGTCTGCTCTTCCACCTCGCGCCATTCGCCCAGCCGGTCGATCACCTCGCGCACAAGCGATTCGGGGGCGGATGCACCGGCGGTGAGACCCACGGTGCCCACCCCCTCGAGCCAGGATTCCTCCAGGTCCGATCCGCGCTGGATCAGCCGGGCGGGGGTGCCGCAACGTTCCGCCACTTCCACCAGCCGCACCGAATTGGACGAATTGGGCGCGCCGATCACCAGCACCAGATCGCTGCCCGGGGCGATCGTCTTCACCGCCATTTGCCGGTTGGAGGTGGCATAGCAGATATCTTCCGCCTTCGGGCCGACGATGTCGGAGAAGCGGGCCTTCAGCGCCGCCACCACCTGCGCGGTGTCGTCCACCGAAAGCGTCGTCTGGGTCAGGAAAGCCAGCGGAACGCCTTCAGGCACCTCTACGGATGCGGCATCCTCGACCGTTTCAACCAGCGTCATCTGCCCCTGCGGCACCTGGCCGAAGGTGCCGATCACCTCGGGATGGCCGCGGTGGCCGATGAACAGGATGTGCCGCCCGGCCTCCACCTGCCGCTCGGCCTGCCGGTGGACCTTGCTCACGAGCGGGCAGGTGGCATCGACATAGATCAGCTGGCGCCGCTCGGCCTCGGCGGGCACGGCCTTGGGCACGCCATGGGCGCTGAACACCACCGGCGCATCGCCCGGCACTTCGTCCAGTTCCTCCACGAAGACGGCGCCCTTGGCGCGCAGGCTGTCCACCACGAAGCGGTTGTGCACGATCTCGTGCCGCACATAGACGGGCGCCCCGTATTTCTCGAGCGCCCGCTCAACGATCTCGATCGCACGATCCACACCGGCGCAGAAACCGCGCGGCGCGGCCACGAGCACGGTCAGCGGAAGCCGCGCCCCGGTGGCGCCATTTTGAAAGGGTGCGTTCATCACTGCCGCCCTAGCGGTTGTCGCTCCGCAGCGAAAGGGCTAGGGGCTGCTACCCGGATTGGACAAGGACCACAGATGATCCCTCGCAAGGCGTTGATCGCCGCAATCGCCACCGCCGCCGCCCTCTCCGGCTGCAAGTCCGAAGGCGACATCGTTATCGAGCAGGGCGTGGGCATCACCGCGCTGCGCAGCGTGTGCCCGGCGGTGGGCGTGCCCGATTACACCGGCGACATCACGCTGTTCTCGCCGGAAACCGCCCGCACCGCCGATGCGCTGGACCTTTCCGCCACCATCACCAACGTCCGCAGCCAGTGCGACGACAGCGGCGATCAGGTCTATTCCACCGCCACTTTCGACGTGATCGCCCTGCGGCGGAATACGCAGGGCGCCCGCACCGTGGAGCTGCCCTACTTCTCCACCGTGGTGCGCGGCGGCACGGCAGTGATCGCCAAGCGCGTCGGCACGGTGACCCTGACCTTCGCCGATGGGGAAGCGCGGGCCAAGGCCAGCGGAACCGCGGGCGCCTATGTCGATCGCGCCGCCGCCACGCTGCCGCAGGACATTCGCGAGCGGATTACCCGTCGCCGCAAGGCGGGCGAGGACGATGCCGCGGTCGATCCGCTGAGCTTGCCGGAAGTGCGCACCGCCGTGGCCCGGGCCAGCTTCGAGATGCTGATCGGCTTCCAGCTGACGGATGCGCAGCTGGCCTATAACGCCACGCGCTGAGCGGACGGCCCGGGGGCCGGCCGCGCCTGCGGCGTGGCTTCCCCGCGCCGGCCAAACAGGCTAACGGCGCGGCCATGTCCGACACGCAAACCATTTACGCCGCTTTCGCGGCCCGGATCGACGCCATCCTTTCTGCGCTGGAGAAGGAGGCGGTGCTGCCGCCGCATACCCCGCGCGACAATGTGAGCGTGGAGCCGCCGCGCGATCCCAGCCACGGCGATCTCGCCACCAATGCCGCCATGGTGCTGGCCAAGCAGGCGAAGACCAATCCGCGCGCGCTGGCGGAACGGATCGTAGAGCATCTCACCGGCGATCCGATGATCGAAAGCGCGGCGATCGCCGGGCCGGGCTTCATCAACCTGCGGCTTACCTCGGCCGACTGGCTGCGCGAACTCGGCGCAATTGCCCGGCTTGGGCATGACTACGGCCGCTCCGCCATGGGCGCGGGCAAGCGGGTGAATGTGGAATATGTCTCCGCCAATCCCACCGGCCCGATGCACATGGGCCATTGCCGCGGCGCGGTGGTGGGCGATGCGCTGTGCGCCCTGCTGGAATTCGCCGGCCACAGGGTGACGCGAGAATATTACGTCAACGATGCCGGGGCGCAGGTGCAGACCCTCGCCCGTTCGGTCCACCTGCGGTATCGCGAGGCGCTGGGCGAGGACATCGGGGCGATCCCCGAAGGCTTCTATCCCGGCGATTACCTGGTGCCGATCGGCAAGGTGCTGGCGCATGAATATGGGAATCGCTTTGTAAACGCTCCGGAAAGCGAGTGGCTGGAGCTGTTCCGCAAGACGGCCGTGGGCGCCATGATGGATATGATCCGCGGCGATCTGGAACTGCTCGGCATCCGCCACGATGTCTTCGCCAGCGAGGCGGAGCTGCAGCGCGCGGGCAAGCCCGAGGCGGCAGAAAAATGGCTGCGCGAACAGGGCCTTGTCTATGACGGTGTGCTGGAAGCGCCGAAGGGCAAGACGCTGGACGATTGGGAGCCGGTGGAGCTGCCGCTGTTCAATTCCACCCGCTTTGGCGACGATCAGGACCGGCCGATCCGCAAGAGCGACGGCAGCTGGACCTATTTCGGCGCCGATCTCGCCTACCACATGCAGAAGGCGGAAGGGGCGGACGAACTCATTGATATCTGGGGCGCTGACCACGCCGGGACGGTGAAGCGGATCAAGGCGGCGGTGGCCGCGCTGTCCGAAGGGGCCGGCAAGCCGATCCCCTTCGACGTCAAGCTGGTGCAGATGGTGCAGCTGCTGCGCGCCGGCGAGCCGGTGAAAATGTCCAAGCGTTCCGGCAACTTCATCACCATTGCCGACATGGTGGAGGAAGTGGGGAAGGACGTGGTGCGCTTCACCATGCTGACCCGCAAGCCCGAAGCGCAGATGGATTTCGACTTCGCCAAGGTGGTGGAAGCGAGCAAGGACAACCCGGTCTTCTACGTCCAGTACGCCCACGCCCGCATTCATTCGACCCTGCGCAAGGCCGCTGCGGAGGGTCTGCAACCGTCAGACACGGCTCTGCAATTGATTGGGGATGACGAACTGGCGCTGGTCAAGCTGGCAGCCCAGTTCCCGCGCGAGGTGGAGCAGGCGGCGCGCGCGCGCGAACCGCACCGGATCGCCTTCTACCTGTATGATCTCGCCGCCGCGTTCCACGCCTTCTGGAACCTGGGGAACGATGATCCGACGAAACGCATCATTGTGACACAGAATCCCGAGCTGACCGGGGGGAGGCTTTTCCTCGCCACGCAGATCGGGCAGGTGATCCGCAACGGACTCTCGCTGCTGGGGGTCGAAGCCGTCGAGGAACTCTAGGATGGTGATCTCTGCCGATGGGCGCACGGATGGGGGAACGGGCGATCCGGACGGCAGCGGCGCGGCGGGCGCGGAGGAAGAGCTGATCTTCGCCGACGCGGACGAGCGGCTGCCCTGGCTGGAATCGGACGACGATTACGAACCGGCGGGCGTCGACAGCACCCGCATCATCGCCTTCGCCGCTGGTCTGGCGGTGCTGCTGCTGCTGGTGATCGGGGGCGTCTGGTGGGTCAATCGCGACACCACCGGCGCCGACCTGGTGGCGGACGGCAGCGTGATCGAGGCGCCGGACGAACCCTACAAGACCAAGCCGGAGGATCCGGGCGGCAAGCAGGTGGCCGGCACCGGCGACACCAGTTTCGAAGTGGCCGAAGGCAAGGTGGTGGAAACCCGCATTGCCGACAAGACGCTGCCGGCCACGCCGGCCGCCGCCGAACCGAGCGCCGCGCCTTCCGCCACGCAAGACGCGGGCAGCGGCGGCGTGGGCGTGCAGGTCGGGGCCTATGCCACGCGCGAATATGCCCAGCGCGGCTGGGACACGCTGAACCGCCGCTTCGATGCCCTGAACGGCTATCACTACCGCGTGGTGGAAGCCATGGTGGACGGCACCCGCGTCTATCGCCTGCAGGCGGTGGCGGGCGATGCCACCAGCGCCTATGCCCTGTGCGAGCGGCTGAAGGCTGGCGGCGCGGATTGCCAGGTGAAGCGGTAAGCTGCCTCAGCCGAACAGACTGACGGCGCGAACGGCCAGCGTGGCCAGCAGGACGCAGAGGCTGGCAACCAGCGCCAGCCCCGCGCGGCGGCCGTTGCTGCGCCCGGCGGTGGTGAAGACGATCCCCGCCTTGAAAGCCATGTTCACGGCCACCGTGCCCGCCAGCGCAAAGCCGGCGACCTGTGCCGGCACCGCCCCCCGCGGCAGGGTGGAATAGGCGACGATTGCCGAATCGACATCGAAACTGCCGGCGATGAACAGCGAAATCGCCGCGCCCGCGTGGCCGAACTGGATTTGCGCCCAGCGCACCAGCAGCGATGCGCCTGCCACCGCCAGCAGGAAGCCGAGCGCGGGGAGCAGCGCGAAGGGGCGGGATTCCAGCGCCGTGGCGGAGGCGCTGGCGGCCTCTTCGCGCAGCCAGGTGAGCCCTGCAGCAGCACAGGCGGCCAGTGCGGCCGGCGCCAGCAGCAGCGCCACCGGCACGGCGACATCGGGCGCGAGCACGGCGGCGAGCGCCGCCACGCGCAGATACATCACCGCGCTGGCCAGCGCGATGCCGGTGGCGAAGGGGCCGGCATGGCGCTCCTTCAGCCGCGCGGCGAAGGCGGCCGTCACTGCGGTGGAGGAATAGGCGCCGCCGATCAGCGCAGTGGCGATCGTGCCGCGGTTCTCCCCGATCACCCGGTTGGCGATATAACCCGCGACCGAAAAGCCGGTGACGAACACCACCACCAGCCACAGCCGGAAGGGGTTCCAGGCGTCATAGGGGCCGAACTCCCGGTCGGGCAGGAAGGGCAGCACGGCCAGCGCGATCACCGCATAGCGGGCGATGGCGCGCACCTCCTCCGGCGTCAGCGCCTGCAGCAGGCCGTGGGTTTCCTTGCGCAGCGCGAGGATCAGCGTGGTCAGCGCCGCGCCCGCCAGCCCCAGCTCCGCATAGCCGGCCCCGGCCAGTAGGCCCAGGCACAGCGTCACCATCGCCGCGATCATGGTGGTGGCGTCGCGGCGCGTCTGGTGCACGCGCGGCCACAGGAAGGCCCCGGCCAGCAGGGCCGCCAGCGCCGCCAGCAGGATCGCGCCCAGCACCGGGGAGAGCTGCAGCGCGATGATCGCCACCAGCCCCCCGCAGCCACCGATCAGGGTGAAGGTGCGCACTCCGGCCACGCGCGTGCCGTCGGCATCCTCCCGCTGGCGCCAGCCGCGCTCGATCCCGATCAGCAGGCCGGCGGCCAGCGCGGCGAGCAGCAGGATGGCGAGATGCAGCTGCACCTCCCACGCCACGCTGTCTGCCAATCCATCCACTGCCTGTGCCCCGTTCCATGGCCGTCATCCACAGCGGTAGCCCCCGGGGCGGCGGTTCGGCAATGGCGCAGCCCCGGCGGCGGGTGCAGCCATCCACGCGCTGTCCACATCGCCGCGCCGCCGCCTGCTTGCCCGAAGCGCGCTTTCCTGCGATTTTCTCCCGATGACGCCTGCCATTTTCGGCCTCTCCGGCCTTCGCCTGACGGAAGACGAACGCGCCTTCTTTCGCGAGGCCGATCCCGCCGGCTACATCCTCTTCGGCCGCAATGTGGAAAGCCGCGGGCAATTGCGCGCGCTTACCGACGATCTGCGCACGATCCACGGGCGCGACCGCCTGCTCGTGTCGATCGATCAGGAAGGCGGCCGCGTCGCGCGGATGAAGCCGCCGGTATGGCCCGCCTTCCCGCCGGGGGAAGCCTTCGCCCGGCTGTGGGATGTCGCCCCCGCCAGCGCGATCGAGGCCGCGCGCGCCAATGCCGAAGCGCTGGGGCTGGAACTGGCCGAAGCGGGCATCACGGTGGATTATCTGCCGCTGCTGGATGTGCGGCAGGAAGGCGCGCATGATGTGATCGGCGATCGCGCGTTGGGCACGGCGCCGATGCAGGTGGCGGCGCTGGGCCGCGCGGTGCTGGATGGCCTTGCCCAGGCGGGCGTGACGGGCTGCGTCAAGCATATGCCCGGCCATGGGCGCGCGGGGGCGGACAGCCACAAGGAACTGCCCGTGGTGGAGGCCACCGAGGCGGAACTGGAAGTGGATATCGAACCCTTCCGCACGCTGGCCCATGCCCCCATCGGGATGACGGCGCATGTCCGCTACACCGCCTGGGATGCGGACAATCCCGGCACGCTGTCCCCCGTCGTGGTGGGCGAGGTGATCCGCCGACGCATCGGCTTTGGCGGCCTGCTGCTGACCGACGATATCGACATGGAGGCGCTGAGCGGCAGCGTGCCCGAACGGGCGGAGCGGGCGATTGCCGCCGGCTGCGATCTGGTGCTGAATTGCTGGGGCAGGATGGCCGATATGGAGGAAATCGCCCGCCGCCTGCCCGCCATGCCGCCCGCCACGGCGGAGCGGCTGGAGCGGGCGCTGTCTCATCCGGAAGGGGCGCAGCCTTCCGGCGATCGGGCGGAACTGGCGGCGCGGCGTGACAGCCTGCTGGATATCGCACGGGATCGCGCGTGAACGACGGCGATGCCATGCTGCGCGACCTGGCGCTCGATCCCGACCCGGAGGGGTGGGACGGGCCGGGCAGCGGCCCTTCGCCCGACGAGGCGCTGTATCTGGAACTGGATGGCTGGGAAGGGCCGCTGGACCTGCTGCTGGACCTCGCCCGACGGCAGAAGGTCGATCTCAAGACCATCTCCATCCTGGCGCTGGTGGATCAATATCTCGGCTATATCGACCGGGCAGAGGCGCTGAAGCTGGAACTGGCGGCCGATTATCTGGTGATGGCCGCCTGGCTGGCCTATCTGAAATCCGCCCTGCTGCTGCCGAAGGAGGAGCAGGAAGACCCGAGCCCCGAAGAGCTGGCCCTGCGGCTGCAGCTGCGCCTGCAGCGCCTGGGCGCCATGCGCGAGGCGGCGGCACGGCTGATGGGGCGTGACCGGATCGGACGGGACGTGTTCCTGCGCGGCGCACCCGAAGGCCTGCGAATCGACCGCAAGAATGCCTGGCAATGCGAATGGTTCGATCTCGTTGCCGCCTATGGGCAGGTGCGCCTGCGCACGGAACCGGTGGTGCATATGGTGCGCGAACGCCCGGTGATGACGCTGGATTCGGCGCTGGAGCGGGTTTCCGCCATGCTGGGCGTGCGGCTGGACTGGATGGAGCTGCGCGATTTCCTGCCCGCCCATGCCGAGCCGCGCCTGCGCAAATCGGCGCTGGCATCCAGCTTCGTGGCGGCGCTGGAACTCGCCCGGCTGGGCAAGGCGGAGCTGCGGCAGGAGGAGATCTTCGGCCCGCTCCATCTGCGCAGGCCCGCGGCATGAGCGAACGGCCCGACGATCTGGTGCGCGCGGTGGAAGCGACGCTGTTCGCCGCGGAAGAGCCGATGAGCGTGGAGCAGCTTTCCGCCCATCTGGAAGGGGCGGAGGTGCGCCCGGCGCTGCGCGAGCTGGAAGAGCATTATCGCGAACGCGGCGTGCGGCTGGTGGAACGCGGGCGGCGCTGGCAATTCCAGACCGCGCCGGACCTTGCCCACCTGCTGCGGCGGGAGCGGGAGCAGGCCCGCCGCCTGAGCCGCGCGGCCACGGAAGTGCTGGCGATCGTCGCCTATCACGAGCCGGTCAGCCGCGCGGAGATCGAGGCGATTCGCGGGGTACAGACCGCCAAGGGCACGCTGGACGTGCTGATGGAGGCGGGCTGGGTGCGCGTGGCCGGCCGCCGCGAAGTGCCGGGGCGGCCGGTGATCTATGCCACCACGCCCGATTTCCTCTCGCACTTCGGCCTCGCCAGCCGGCGCGACCTGCCGGGGATCGACGAGCTGAAGGCTGCCGGCCTGCTGGATCCGGTGGACGAAGCCTATGCCGAACTGGTCGGCGGCGGGGATGACGAAGGCGAGGCCGGTGAGGGGGATGCTGCGGAAGCGGATGAACAAAGCCCCGCCGATGTCATCACCGCGTCAGATTTCGCGCCGCTGGAAAAGCCCGAGGAAAGCGCCTAGACTGGCGTAAGCGTTTTCGGAGAGTTCCAGTGAATATCGGACCGTTTCAGATCATCATCATCGCGCTCGTGATCCTCGTCCTGTTCGGCCGCGGCCGCATCAGCGAGATGATGGGCGATTTCGGCAAGGGCGTGAAAAGCTTCCGCCAGGGCCTGAACGAGGATGAGAAGACTCCGCACAAGCCGGAGGCCGCGCGTATCGAAGGCCCTGTGCACGAGGCCAAGCCGGCGGGGGAAACCACCGCTGACAAGTCCGCGCGCTAACCGCTAACCATCAGGCGCCGCCCATGTTCGATATCGGCGCGTCAGAGCTGCTGCTTATCATAATCGTGGCCGTGGTCGTGATCGGCCCGAAGGACATGCCGCTGGCCCTCCGCACCGCGGGGCGCTGGATCGGCAAGTTCCGCCGCATGTCCAGCCAGTTCCGCGCGGGGCTGGATGCGATGGTCCGCGAGGCGGAAATGCAGGAAATGGAGCAGAAGTGGCGGGAGCAGAACGAGAAGGTGATGCGCGAGCATCCCAATGGCGGCCCGGCGGAAATGGAGCCGACCGGCGCCCTGCCGCCGCCGCGCCCTGCCACCGAGCCCGAGGGGGCGAGCGCCGAAAGCAAGGCTCCGCCGCCTCCGCCGCCACCTTCCCCCGCGCCCGCCGCACAGACTTCGCTGCCGCTGGACCAGAGCGAGGCGGAGCGGTGATGCGCAGCACGCAGGTGCAGGGTCGGAGGGGCTGAGCCCATGGCCTTCAAGATTTCCGACATTGACGATACGCAGACCCCGCTGCTCGAGCATTTGATCGAGCTGCGCAAGCGGCTGGTGCGCGCGGTGATGGCGCTGGGCGTGGCCTTCGCCTTCTGCCTCTATTTCGCGGACGATATCTTCGGCTTCCTCGTCCGCCCCCTGACCGAGGCGTTTCCGCCGGGGCAGGGGCGGCTGGTCTATACGAAGCTCTACGAAGCCTTCTTCGTGGAGATCAAGGTGGCGCTGTTCGCCGCCTTCTTCATCAGCTTTCCGATCATCGCCAACCAGATCTGGGCCTTCGTGGCGCCGGGCCTCTATGCGCGCGAGAAAAAGGCCTTCCTGCCCTTCCTGGTCGCCACGCCGGTGCTGTTCGTGCTGGGTGCCAGCCTCGCCTATTTCGTGGTGATGCCCACGGCCTTCCGCTGGTTCCTGGGCTTCCAAGGGACGACCGGCGGGCTGCAGCAGGAAGCGCTGCCGGCGATGGGCGAATATCTCGACCTCGTGATGCGCTTCATCCTGGCCTTCGGGATGAGCTTCCTGCTGCCGGTGCTGCTGATGCTGCTCAACCGGGCGGGCCTCGTCACGCGGGCGCAGCTTGTGTCCATGCGCCGCTATGCCGTGGTGCTGATCTTCATCCTCTCCGCCGTGATTACCCCGCCGGACGTGATTTCGCAGCTGATGCTGGCGGTGCCGCTGCTGGTGCTGTTCGAAGGATCGCTGCTGCTGATCTATTTCAGCGAGAAGAAGGCGGCGCAGCAGGCCGGCGCGGAAGCTGCGGCGGATAGCGAAGAGGCCGCCACCGGGAACTCCCCGAACTGACCGAGCCGGGCCTTGGCCCCTCAGCGGGTGGGGCCGGCTTCGTCTTCCTCCAGCGGCCGCGCAGGCTCCGTCCGGTCGAACAGCTTGCGCCCGCCGATCCATGTCTGGAGCACCTGCGTATCGCGGATCGCCGCCGCATCGGCGCGCAGCGGATCGCGGTCCAGCATCAGGAAATCGGCGCGCTCGCCCGGCTTCAGCTCGCCGAAATGCCCCTCGGCAAAACCGGCGAAGGCCGCGCCGGCGGTGTAGGCCGCCAGCGCCTGCTCACGGGTGACGGCTTCCTGCGGCATCCATCCGCCCTCCGGCTGACCCTCGGCATCCTGCCGGCTGATCGCGGCGGCGATGCCGGCGAAGGGCTGCGGCGGTTCCACCGGCGCGTCGGACCCGAAGGCCAGCGGCGCGCCGGCCTGCAGCAGTGAGCGCCAGGCGTAGGCCCCGGCCAGCCGGTCCGGCCCCAGCCGCGCTTCGGCCATCACCCGGTCGGACGTCTGGTGCTGCGGCTGCATGGAGGCGATGATGCCGTGCTGGCCGAAGCGGGCGATGTCCGCCGGATCGACGATCTGCGCATGTTCGATGCGCCAGCGCCGGTCCCCCTGATAATCCTGCGACAGCTCCTCGATCGCGCCCAGCGCCTCGGCATTGGCGGCATCGCCGATGGCGTGGATCGCCACCTGGAAGTTGTCCATCGCCGCGCGGCTCATCAGATTGCGCAATTGCGTGCCGTTGAGCAGCGCGAGGCCGGAATTGCCCGGATCGTCGGCATAGGGTGCCTTCAGCAGCGCCCCGCGCGAACCCAGCGCGCCGTCGAGATAGAGCTTCAGCCCGTCCAGCCGCAGCCGGTCCTCATAGAGCCACGGGGTGGGGCCGGTGCCGCCGATCAGCAGCATGGTGGGCACCGAATCGGCATAGGCCATGATGCGGATGCTCAGCCGGCCGAGATCGCCCGCGCGGCGGAAGGTCATCCAGTCTTCGATACTGGTGCCCATGTCGGCCACCGCGGTCACCCCGTTGCGGATCAGCAGCTCCTGCGCTTCGTGCAGGGCGAGATCGCGGTCCTGCGGGCGGGGCGGGGGCACGCTGCCTTCCACCAGTGCGGTGGCGGCATCCACGAACACCCCGGCCGGCACCTTGCCGCCCGGCACGCGCAGCACGCGCCCGCCTTCGGGATCGGCGGTCTTGGCCGTGACGCCCGCAGCCTTCATCGCGGCGCTGTTGGCCCAGCCGGCATGCCCGTCGATCCGCGAAAGCCACACCGGGCGATCGCCCACCACCGCGTCCAGCTCGGTAGCGGTGGGGAAGCGGCCGAGGCCCCATGCTTCCTGATCCCAGCCCCAGCCGACGATCCACGGCTGGTCGGGATGGGCAGCGGCATAGGCGGCGAGACGGGCCTGCGCCTCCTGCAGCGAACGGGTGCCCGAAAGATCGAGCGAAAGCTGCGCGAGGCCGAGCCCCATCACATGCACATGCGAATCGATCAGGCCGGGGATCACCACCCGGCCCCGCCCGTCCTCGCGGTAATCGACCTTGCCGCTCGGCTTGTCATAGCGCTTGAGAATCTCGACGATCCGTCCGTCGTCCCCGATCACCATCCCGGCAAAGCGCGTGACCTTGCCCTGCCGGTCCACGCTGAGGCCGTCGATATTGTCGACCAGCGTATCGGCCAGCGCCGCGGAGGGCAGCAGCAGGGCCAGCGCGGCGAGATAGCGCAGCTTCACGGGCGCTTCCTTTCAGGCAAATGGCGGATGAGGGCGCTGGTATCCTGCCGCGCGCCGCCCATGGCCTGCACCTGCGCATAGAACTGGTCCACCAATGCGGTGACGGGCAGGGAAAGGTCCTGCGCCTTGGCTTCGCCCAGCGCGATCGCCAGATCCTTGCGCATCCAGTCGATCGCGAAGCCGAAATCGAATTCGCCCGCGGCCATGGTGTCCCAGCGGTTTTCCATCTGCCAGCTTTGCGCCGCCCCGCCAGAAATGGCCGCCAGCACCTTCGCCATGTCCAGCCCCGCCGCATCGGCAAAGCGCACCGCCTCGGACAGCCCCGCCAGCGTGCCGGCGATGCAGATCTGGTTCACGGCCTTCGCGGCCTGCCCCGCGCCGGCCGGCCCGACATGGGTGATGCGCGCGGCATAGGCGGCGATCACCGGCTCTGCCGCCGCCATGGCGCTCTCGCTGCCGCCGCACATAACCGACAGCCGGCCGCTTTCCGCGCCCGCCTGCCCGCCCGAGACGGGGGCATCCAGCGCGGCCACGCCGCCTGCTTCGGCCGCCTGTGCGATCCGCCGCGCAAGGCCGGGCGAGACGGTGGTGTGATCCACGAACAGCGTGCCTGGCGCCATCGCCGCCAGCGCGCCCTCCGGGCCGAGTACGACCTCCGCCAGATCATCATCATTGCCCACGCAGCTCAGCACCATGGCCTTGCCCGCAGCGGCCTCCGCCGGAGTTGCGGCCATGGACACGGACAGGCCTTCGGCGCGGTGCCGTTCCACCCAGGCTTCCGCCTTACTGGTGGTGCGATTGTACACGGTGACGGCATGGCCGGCGCGGGCGAGGTGGCCTGCCATGGGGGCGCCCATCACGCCCAGGCCGAGGAAGGCGACGGTCTGTTTCTCACTCATGCCGCCCACCTGCCGGTTTGCGCCGCGCAAAGCAATCTTGCCGCTTGGCCTTTCCCTCCGGCCCGCTTTTGGTTACGCCCGCCGGCCATGAACGCCCCGCACACTCTCGCCGCCCAGCCTTCCACCGCCACGCTCGATCTGGCGGACATTCGCGCGGCGGCGCAGCGGATCGAAGGCGCGGTGATGCGCACCCCCACGCTGCACAGCCGCACGCTGTCGCAGATTTTCGGGGCGGAGATCTGGCTGAAGTTCGAAAATTTGCAGTTCACTGCCGCCTATAAGGAACGCGGGGCGCTGAATGCGCTGCTGCTGATGGACAAGGCGCAGCGCGAACGCGGCGTGATCGCGGCATCGGCCGGCAATCACGCGCAGGGCCTGTCCTACCACGGCACCCGGCTGGGCGTGCCGGTGACGATCGTGATGCCGCGCACCACCCCCACGGTGAAGGTGATGCAGACCGAAAGCGTTGGCGGCAAGGTGGTGCTGGAAGGCGAAACCTTCGACGAAGCCTATGCCCACGCCCGCAAGCTGGAAAGCGAGCTGGGGCTGACCTTCGTCCATCCGTTCGACGATCCGCATGTGGCCGCCGGGCAGGGCACGGTGGGGCTGGAAATGCTGGCGGATGCGCCGGGGCTGGAAACGCTGGTGGTGCCGATCGGCGGCGGCGGGCTGATTTCCGGCATCGGCACGGTGGCCAAGGCGCAGACCCCGCCGGTGGAAGTGATCGGCGTGCAGGCGCGGCTCTACCCCTCCATGTATGGACACATAAAGGGGGAGGCGATGCCCTGCGGCGGCGATACGCTGGCCGAAGGCATCGCGGTGAAGGAACCGGGGCAGTTCACCCGCCAGATCATCCGCCGCGTGGTGGACGATATCCTGCTGGTGGATGAAGCGGCGCTGGAAGAGGCGGTTTCGCTGCTGCTGCAGATCGAAAAGACGGTGGTGGAAGGCGCCGGCGCCGCTGGCCTGGCCGCGCTGCTGACGCATCGCGAACGGTTCGCCGGGCGCAAGGTGGGGCTGGTGCTGTGCGGCGGCAATATCGATACCCGCCTGCTGGCGAATGTGCTGCTGCGCGATCTCGCCCGTTCCGGCCGGCTGGCCCGGCTCAGGATCACGCTGCAGGATCGGCCGGGCGCGCTCTACAAGGTGATGAAGGAGTTTGACGAACACAGCGTCAATATTCTCGAAATCTATCACCAGCGCATCTTCACCAACCTGCCTGCCAAGGGGCTGGTGACCGATATCGAATGCGAAGCGCGCGATCGCCACCAGCTGGAAGGGCTGGTGGATGCGCTGCGGGCGCGGGGCTATTCTGTTAGCCATGTGGAGCTGAACTGACCCGTATCGGGGCGATTGTGCGCGGCGAGCCCGCGGACGGTGGAGAATCCACCTACAATTTCAAAGAATATTGGTTAAGACTCTTTCACCATGGGGCATGGGGAACGTAATCCTGTGCCTGTCGTAAAGATCGTCAATCGCCAGAGAGAGGCCAGCGAGAACAGTGACGGCCCCGGTCCGCTTCCCCCGCTTCTTTGTCACCAGCCCGGCGCCATGCCCTTATCTGGCGGGCAAGACCGAGCGAAAGGTGTTTACAGAGCTCAAGGGGCCGCACGCTGAACAGCTGAACGATGCGCTGGGCCGGATCGGTTTCCGCCGCAGCCAGACGGTGGCCTACCGCCCCAGCTGCCTCGATTGCCGGGCCTGCGTCTCGGTGCGTGTGGCCGCGCAGGAGTTCCGGCCTTCCGGTACGCAGCGGCGCGCGTTGCGCAGCCACGGCGATCTGGTGGTGACGGAATGCCGCCCCTGGGCCACGTCAGAACAATATGATCTGCTGCGCCGTTATCTGGCGGCGCGCCATCCCGGCGGTGGCATGGCGGCCATGGACGAGATCGACTATGCCGACATGGTGGAACACACTGCCGTTTCGAGCTTTGTGATCGAATATCGGGAGCCTACAGAGGATGGGCGGCCGGGCCGCCTGGTCGGCGCCTGCCTTACCGACCGGCAGGGTGACGGGCTGTCGATGATCTACAGCTTCTACGATCCCGATCATACGGTGCGGAGCGGGCTTGGGAACTTCATCATCCTCGACCACATCCGCCGCGCCGCCGAGGAAGACCTTCCCTATGTCTATCTCGGCTATTGGGTCGAAGGCTCGCAGCGCATGCAATACAAGGTCCGCTATCGCCCGCTGGAGCGGCTGGGGCCGACCGGCTGGCGCCGCTTTACCGATGATGAGCAGGCCCAGCTCATCGACGCCATTGCCGGCGAGGCCGGACGGCGCCTGGACAGTCCGCCGGGCAGCACAAAGGACGGCGTGCCCGGAGGGCAGAAGCTCTACAAGCTCGCCTGAGCTTTCCTTGCGCCGCCTGGCCGCGGTTCTTGCCGCCTCCGTTTCGCTGTTCACCACGCCGCTTGCCGCGCAGCAGGCGGCGGATCAGCGGCTGGAGGATCTGATCCCCGATTCCGCCGTGGCCGATCCGGAAAGCTGGGCGGCACAGGGTGTGGAGCAGGCGGAGCAACCGCAGGGCGAGCCTGCCACGCCGGCCGACCCCGCGCCAGAGGCGGATTCGCCGCTGGCCGAAGAGCCCGGCATCGACATCCCGTGGCCCGATAATGCGCAATTGCCCGAGGTGGAGCCGCTGGCGCCGCAGGAGGACATCGAGTTCGCCACCTTTGGCGACATGCCCGAGCCGCCGCCTTCGTCCGGCGCGCAGGAGCGGATTTCTTCCGAACTGGTGCTGGCCTTCCCCGAGGATGCGGAGCGCTTCCCCGAGCGGGAGGCCTTCGTGGACCGCTTCAAGAGCCTGTCCACCATCGTGCAGCTGGACGACGACGACAATGATGCGCGGCTGGCTGCGCAGGCCGAGGAAGACGAGGAGCTGCTGCAGCGCCTGCTGCGCATCTATGGCTATTATAATGGCGAGGTGATCCGCGCGATCAGCGATGGCGGCGAGAGCGACGAGCAGCGCGTGGCGGCGGATACCAAGCCAAGCGTGCGCTTCGACATCCTGCCAGGCGTGCAGTACCGCTTCGGCGCGGTGGATCTGGGCGGGCTTGCCAGCGCGGGCAGCGATTATCCGCTGCTGCGCGAGACATTCGGCATCGAGAGCGGGGATCCCCTGCTGTCCGATCGCATCGTGTCGCAGCGCTATGCGCTCGATACGGCGCTGGGGGAGAACGGCTATGCCTTCGCGCGTATCGCCGATCCGCGTCTGCTGGTGGACCACGACCGGGAGGAGGGTGACCTCACGCTGGATGTGCAGCCGGGCGGCAAATATCGCATCGGCAAGGTGACGTCCAACGTCCCCGATTACATGTCCGCCCGGCATCTGCAGGACATTGCGCGCTTCAATCCGGGCGATGTCTATCGCCGCAGCCTGCAGCTGGACCTGCGGCAGGCGATCCTCGCCACCGGGCTGGCCGGCCGCACCACGATCACCCCGGTGGAGGTGGCCCCTCCCGCCGATGGCGAGCCGGGCACGGTGGATATCGCGGTGGAGATGACCAAGGCACCGCTGCGCACCATCGCCGGTTCCCTCGGTTATGGCACCGGCGAAGGCCTGAAGGCGCAGGCGAGTTGGGAACATCGCAACCTCTTCCCGCCGGAAGGCATGCTGCGCTTCCGCGGCATAGCCGGCACGCGTGAGCAATTGCTGGGCGCCACCTTCCGCAAGAACAACTTCCACAATCGCGACCGCATTCTGACCGTGGACGCCTTCGCCAGCACGATCGATTACGACGCCTATGAGGCGGAGACCCTCTCGCTGGTGGGGACATATGAGCGGGTCAGCACGCTGCTGTTCCAGAAGCCGTTCAGCTGGTCGATGGGGCTGGAACTTGTCGCCACGGCGCAGCGGGAGCGGGATGCGCAAGGCAATCGCGGCCCGCGCCAGACCTTTCTGATCGCGGCCCTGCCGTTTTCTGCCCTGATCGACACCAGCGACGATCTGCTCGACCCCACCCGTGGCTATCGCCTGGGGGGCAAGACCTCGCCCGAGCTTTCCACGCGCGGCGGGATGCAGCGGTTCTATGTCCGCAACGAAGTGGATGCGAGCTACTACCGCAAGGTGAGCGAGCGGGTGGTGCTGGCGGCGCGGGCAAAGCTGGGCAGCATCACCGGCGCCCCGCTGGCCGCCATTGCGCCCTCGCGGCGGCTCTATGCCGGCGGCGCGGGTTCGGTGCGCGGCTATGGCTATCAGGCGATCGGCCCCAGCAACAGCGCGGGCGATCCCTCGGGCGGTCGCTCGGTGGCCGAATTCTCGCTGGAGGCGCGGGTGCGCACCGGCCTGCTGGGCGGCGCGCTGGGCGTGGTGCCCTTTGTCGATGCCGGCACGGTGGGCGATGACTCCCTGCCCGATTTCAAAGAGGTGAAGTTCGGCGCCGGCGTGGGCCTGCGCTATTACACCAGCTTCGGTCCGCTGCGCGTGGACGTGGCCACGCCGATCAACCCAGGGCCGGAGGATGCGCCCATCGCGGTCTATGTGGCGCTGGGGCAGGCCTTCTGATGGCTGACGAAATTCCTCCTGCTGCAGAGGCCGAGGCCGAGGGCGAGGGCGGCGCGACCCGGCCCCGCCGCAGCCGTGCCTGGCCGATACGCCTGCTGCGGTGGATCGGCACCGCGCTGTTCGGCCTGCTGCTGTTGCTGGCCGTGGGCATCGGCTGGCTGCACACGGGCTGGGGCCGCCAGTTCATCGTCGACGAGATTTCGCGCTTCGCCCCCGCCTCCGGCCTGTCGGTGGAGGTGGGCCATATCGAAGGATCGGTGCTGTGGAGCGCCTCCTTCTACGATGTGAAGCTGCGCGACTCCAAGGGCGTGCTGTTCCTCGAAGTGCCGGAGGTGGACCTCAACTGGCGCCCGTGGAAGTTCCCCTTCACCGGGCTCGATGTGCGCCATCTGGTGCTGCGGCAGGGGCAATTGCATGCCGCGCCCAAGCTGGTGCCCGGCGATCCCGATGCACCCATCCTGCCCGATTTCAACATTCGTGTGGACCGTCTGGTCATCGACCGCCTGCACGTGGACGAGCAGGTGCTGGGGCAGGCGCGCACGGTGGATTTCAACGCCAGCGCCAATATCCGCCGCGGCCGGGTGGACATTCGCGCCGAAGGCGATCTGGGCGGCGGGGACGAGCTGAAGGCGGTGGTCCTGGCCGAACCGGATGGCGATCGCTTCGATCTCGACGTGGATTACCGCGCCCCCGCCGGCGGGCTGCTGGCGACGCTGACGGGGATGGAGAAGGACCTGCGGGTGCGACTGCAGGGCGATGGCAGCTGGGAACGCTGGAACGGCGGGCTGCTGGTGCAGGAGGCGGGCAGTCGCCTCGCCAGCATGACGCTGGCCAACCGCGCCGGCACCTATACCATCTCCGGTCTCGTCTGGCCGGCGGAGCATGTCAGCGGCACCGCCGCACGCGCGCTGGGGCGACAGGTGGCCGTGGGCGCCGTCGGCACGTTGGAACGCAGCGTGCTTGCCGGCGCCATCGTTCTGCGCGGCAGCGGATTGCGCGCCACGGCAGAGGGCGGCGTGAACCTGGCGGACAACGCCTTCGACGATCTGCGGCTGCGCCTCGCGCTGCTCGATCCGCGTGTGCTGGGCGGGGGGATAGCGTTGCGGGACGCGGAGCTCACGGCCTCGCTGGCCGGCCCGTTCCGTAACCTCTCAGTGCCGCATCGGCTACGGATCGGTCAGCTCGATCTGGACGGCGTGGTGCTGCGCGGCCTCACGCAATCGGGCACGCTCACGCGGCGCGGCGCTGCCTTCGTGCTGCCGCTCGATGTCGCCGCGCAGCGGGTGGTGACGGGGCAGGGCTTGCTCGATCCGCGGCTGGTGAACGGCCGCCTGCGCGGCACTCTGCTGCTGGAAGGCGGAAAGCTGCGCGGGGACCGGTTGGCGCTCGCCTTCGAAGGCCTCGCCGCCACACTCTCGCTCGACGCCGATCCTGCGCGCGGCACCTATCGCCTGGCGGGGCCGGTCCGCGCGCGGGGCCTGCCGCTGCAGGGCGTTGGGGTGATGAATGCCGATGCCACGATCCGGGCCAGCTTCGGGGGCGGGACACCCTGGCGGCTCACGGCGGATGTGAAGGGCAGCCTTCCGCGCATCACCAATGGCACGATCACCACGATCGCGGGCGAGGACATCCGCTTCGCCGGTGGAGTCACGCTGGGCGAACGGGCGCCGGTGGTGTTCCGCGATGCCCGCCTCACCGGCAGCAAGCTCACACTGTCGCTCGATGGCCGCATTGCGGGCGGCCGCACCACGCTGGTGGGCAGCGGGCGACAGGAGGATTACGGCGCCTTCACCGTCGAAGGCACGCTGGAAGCGGACGGCCCCCATGCCGAGCTGGTGTTTGCCGCACCCCTGCCCGCGGCGGGCCTGCGCGATGTGCGGCTGGCGATCTCACCCGCAGAGCAGGGGCTGGCGATCGAGACCGAGGGGCAATCCACGCTCGGCCCCTTCACCGGCAGTCTGCTGTTCGTTGCGCCGGAGGGCGGGCCGAGCCGCATTTCGGTGAACCGCTTCGTGGTCTCCGACACCACGCTGGGCGGCGATCTCACTTTTGTGAACGGCGGCGTCCGCGGGATGCTGACCGTCTCGGGCGGAGGGCTGGACGGCACGATCGGGCTGATGCCGCAGCCGGCGGGGCAGGCGGTTCACGCCTCCATCACTGCACGCAATGCCAGCTTCAGCGGCGCCACGGCGCTTTCCATCCGGCAGGCCGATATCGAACTGAGCGGGCTGTTCCGCGAAGGGGGCAACACGATCAGCGGGCAGGTGACCGGGGCAGGCATCGGCTATGGCACAGTGTTTCTCGGCCGCCTCGCGGCGAAGGCGCAGGTGACGGACGGCACCGGCAGTTTCGACGCGGCGATGTCAGGCCAGCGGGGCAGCGATTTCGAACTGCAGCTGACCGGCGAGATCGCGCCAGAGCGGCTGACGCTGGCCGCTCGCGGCAGCTATGGCGGAGAGGACATCAGCATGCCGCGCCGCGCCGTGCTGTTGAAGGCGGAGGATGGCGGCTGGCAGTTGCAGCCGACGCAGGTCGGTTACGATGGCGGCTTCGTGATCGCGGAAGGCCGCTTCGGCGGGGCCCAGCCGATTTCCGGCAAGCTGCAGCTGGCCTCGCTGCCGCTCTCCGTCGCCGATGCGGCGGGCGCGGAACTGGGGCTGGGCGGCAGCGTCTCCGGCATCGTCGAGGTGGGCCAGGCACCGTCGGGCGCACCCACGGGCACGGCGCGGCTGATGGTGAATGGCCTCACCCGGTCCGGCCTCGTCCTCTCCTCCCGCCCCGTCGATCTTGCGCTGGTCGCCGATCTTCGCGCGAAGGACCTTCAGGCTCGCGCGGTGGTGAAGGATGCCAGCACCACTTACGGGCGGCTGCAGGCGCGCATTTCCGGCTTGCCGGCAGACGGCGCGCTTTTCGACCGGTTATACAATGGCGATCTCTTCGCGCAGCTGCGGTTCAGCGGCCCGGCGGATTCCCTGTGGCGGCTGCTCGCAATCGAGCTGATCGATATCAACGGCACGCTGAAAGTGGCAGCGGATGTGCGCGGCACGGTGGGCAATCCGCAGGTTCGCGGATCGCTGGCGGGCGATGGCTTGCGCCTGCAGAGCGCGCTCACCGGCACGGATGTGCGCAATGTCAGCGCGCGCGGCAGCTTTGCCGGTTCGCGCCTGCAACTCACCAGCTTCGCCGGCACTGCGCAGAACGGTGGCAAGCTTTCGGGCAGCGGCTTCATCGACCTGTCGAACATGCGGCGCGGGCGTGGCCCGCAAATCGACATCAGGATCGCCGCGCGCGATGCGGAGGTGCTGGATCTGCCGGGCATGGGTGCAACGGTTACCGGGCCGCTGCGGATCGTCTCCAGCGGCTTCGGCGGGACGATCGCCGGCCGGCTGCGGGTGAGCGAGGCGCGCTGGCGCCTGGGCGGGGCGGTGGAGGCAGAGCAGCTGCCCGATATCCGCACGCGGGAGATAAATCTGCCGGCCGACATTGCCCCGCCTTCCCGGCGCGGCCCGCCCTGGCGCTTCCTGATCGATGCGCACGCACCCGGCGGGGTGGCGGTGGATGGCCTGGGGCTCGACAGCGAATGGAGCGGTGATGTGCGCCTGCGCGGCACCACGGAAGATCCCCGGGTGGGCGGGTCGGCCAAGGTGGTGCCGCGGCAGGGCTTCTACTCCTTCGCCGGCGTGCGCTTTGATATTACCCGCGGCGATATCTCCTTTGACGAGAATGTGCCGATCGATCCGCGCATCGACATTCTGGCGGAAACCGATGTGAACGATCTGTCCGTGCAGGTGACGGTGAGCGGCAACGCGACCCGCCCCGCGATTACCTTCAGCTCGACGCCGGCCTTGCCGGAAGAGGAACTGCTGGCGCGGCTGCTCTATGGCGGCTCCATCACCACGCTTTCCGCCACCGAGGCGATCCAGCTCGGCGCGGCTGTGGCGTCTCTGCAAGGGGGCGGGGGGATGGACCCGATCAACCGGCTGCGCAGTGCCGTGGGGCTGGACCGGCTGCGCATCGTCCCGGCCGATCCTGCGCTGGATCGCGCCACGGCCGTGGCGCTGGGGAAGAATTTCGGGCGGCGCTTCTATGTGGAGATCGTCACCGACGGGCGCGGCTACAACGCCACCTCGTTCGAATTCCGGCTGACCAGCTGGCTTTCGCTCCTCGCCAATATCAACAGCCTCGGCCGGGGCGGCGCTTCGGTGGAATATAGCCGCGATTACTGAGGCCGCACCGGTGCGGTGCGGCCCCTGCGATACATTCATCCGCGCAGGTAGAGCGCCGCTTCGGCCGCGCGGCGCCGGGTCAGGCCGGCGAGGACCCGGCCGCCGGCGCGGTTCCAGCGGACGAATTCAGTGGCTGCCCCGGCCGTATCTCCGGCCACATGGCGGCGGGTCAGCGTGGCCCGGGCGATGGCGCCCGTGTTGAAGTGGAATGATACAAGCGCGTCGAACTGGCTCTGCGTGGTGGGCGCGTCGCCGATGGCCTGCCGCACGTCAGCGGCATGGCGGGCGATGTCCTCCATCAGCCGCGCGTCGCATTCCTCGCGCGACCACACGGTGCCGGGTCCGATGCCGGGCCCGGTTGCGCCCCAGCCGATCGTCCAGGGGGCAGCGCCGGTGCCGGGATCGGGATAGGCTTCCACCCGGCCATCGGGCCGGAGCCGGGCGCAGCCTTCGAATTCGCGGATGAGAGCGATGGCATCTGGCCCCGCCTCCAGCGGCGCGGCGAGGGGATCGGGGTTGTCAGGCCGCAGGGCGCTGTCGATTGCCGCGTCCAGGGCGGCGACTTCGGAAGGTTTGAAACCGCGGCCCAGAAGCCGGCGGATGGCATCGAAAATGGGTTTGCGCTGCATGGCATGGCCTCGCTGATGGGAGTGGAGGCCGCAGGGCTAGGCAGGGAGGGGCGCTGTAGGACAGGCACGAAAAAAGGGCGCCCGGTTTCCCGGACGCCCCCTTTTGCGGATCGAAAACGCGATCAGGAGCTGTAATACATGTCGAATTCGACCGGGCTCGGCGCCATTTCCCAGCGATAGACTTCTTCCCACTTCAGTTCGATATAGGCATCGATCTGATCCTTGGTGAAGACATCGCCCTTGAGCAGGAACTCATGGTCGTTCTGCAGCGAGGTGAGAGCTTCGCGCAGCGAGCCGCAGACGGTGGGAACCTCGGCCAGCTCTTCCGGCGGAAGATCGTAGAGGTTCTTGTCCATGGCTTCGCCCGGATGGATCTTGTTCTGGATCCCGTCGAGGCCGGCCATCAGCAGGGCGGCGTTCGAGAGGTAGGGGTTCGCCAGCGGATCGGGGAAGCGGAATTCCACGCGCTTCGCCTTCTCGCCCGAACCATAGGGGATGCGGCAGGAAGCGGAGCGGTTGCGGGCGGAATAGGCCAGCAGCACCGGCGCTTCGAAGCCCGGCACCAGCCGCTTGTAGCTGTTGGTGGTGGGGTTCGAGAAGGCGTTGATCGCCTTGGCATGCTTGATCACGCCGCCGATGTAATAGAGGCAGGTTTCCGACAGGCCGGCATAGCCGTCACCCGCGAAGAGCGGCTTGCCGCCCTTCCAGATCGACATGTGTGTGTGCATGCCGGAGCCGTTATCGTCCTTGATCGGCTTCGGCATGAAGGTGGCCGTCTTGCCATAGGCCGCGGCGACCTGCTGCACGACGTACTTGTAGACCTGCACATTGTCCGAGGTCTGCACCAGCGTGCCGAAGGTGATGCCCAATTCGTGCTGCGCAGCGGCCACTTCGTGGTGCTGCTTGTCCATGGGCAGGCCCATTTCCAGCATGGTGCTGACCATTTCGGCGCGGATGTCCATGCAGCTGTCCACCGGCGCGACGGGGAAATAGCCGCCCTTGGCGCGCGGACGGTGGCCCAAATTGCCGCCTTCCAGCACCTTGCCGGTGTTGGTGGGCAGTTCAATGTCGTCGATGTAGAAGGCCGAACGGTCATAGCCGGTTTCGAACCGCACATCGTCGAACATGAAGAATTCGGGCTCGGGGCCGACATACACGGTGTCGCCGATGCCGGTGCTCTTCAGATAGGCTTCGGCGCGCTTCGCGGTGGAACGCGGATCGCGGCCATAGAGCGAACCGTCGCTGGGCTCCACGATGTCGCACACCACGATCAGCATCGGCGTGGCGCTGAACGGATCGACATAGACCGCATCGAGGTCCGGCTTCAGGATCATGTCGGACTCGTTGATAGCCTTCCAGCCTTCGATCGACGAACCGTCGAACATCAGGCCTTCTTCAAGCGCGTCTTCATCGAGCACGCCGGCGCACATGGAAAGGTGCTGCCACTTGCCGCGCGGATCGGTGAAACGAAGGTCGACCCATTCGATCTCCTCCTCCTTGATGCGCTTCACGATTTCCTTTGCAGTGGGCATTGTCTTCCTTCCTTTGGAGAGAGAGTGCGAGTTCAGATGCGCTCCGCCGCGTGGGCAGGCGCGGACAAGACGTCAGATAGCGGCCTCGTCTTTTTCACCGGTGCGGATGCGCAGCGCGGTTTCGACCGGGGTGACGAAGATCTTGCCGTCGCCGATCCGGCCGGTCTGTGCCGCCGCGGCGATCGCTTCCACCACCTGTTCGGCCTGGCTGGAGGGAACGACGACCTCCAGCTTTACCTTGGGCAGGAAGTCCACGACATATTCCGCCCCGCGATAGAGCTCCGTATGTCCCTTCTGCCGGCCGAAGCCCTTGGCTTCCACCACAGTGATGCCGGAGACACCGACCTCATGCAGCGCTTCCTTCACCTCGTCCAGCTTGAACGGCTTGATGATCGCCTCGATCTTTTTCACGTGACCCCTGTCGGCATCGCCGGCGCGCGGTGGGCGGCCGGTCCCCTGAATATCCCGGCACAAACCTTCAAGAATCGTGCCAAGGCGCGAAGCACATCACTAAACAATCGGGCTCCGCGGCGAAAGGGTGGATTCGGAATAAACCGCGCGTCTGGTCGCTGCCGGCGCATCAAAAGATGCGCAATAGCGCCGGTTTACTGTCCAAAAAACAGGCAGTCCTGCCTGAAAAGCAGGCAATCAGATCCGTAGACCCGCGGTTTCCGGCAGGCCCGCCATCAGATTGAGCGACTGCACTGCCGCTCCGCTCGCACCCTTGCCGAGATTGTCGAGCAGGGCGACCAGCCGCGCCTGTTCCCCGGCGGCGTCGGCAAAGACGAACAGTTCCATCCGGTCGCTCGCCGGCCGGGAGCGGCGCAGCAGCAGTTCGCCCTCGCTGCACTCCTCGACCGAGACGACCGGGCTGTCGGCATAGAAGCGCGCGAGCTCCGCCTTCATCTCCTGTGGCGATGCGGCCCCACTGATGGCGGCGAGCGGAAGCGGGATTTCCACCACCATGCCGCGGTGGGCCGGGATCACGGCGGGGGAGAAGACCGGCGGATGAGCCAGCCCGACATGCCGCTGCATCTCGGGAATATGCTTGTGGCCCAGCGCCAGGCCATAGCCGCGCCAGGCGATGTCCGGATCCTGCTCGAACCGCTCGATCAGCGCCTTGCCGCCGCCCGAATAGCCGGAGACGGCGTGGACGGTATAGGGCCACTCCGCCGGCAGCAATCCGGCGCGGACCAGCGGCGCCATCAGGGCGATGAAGCCGGTGGAATAGCAGCCCGGGTTGCTCACCCGCGCGGCGCCCGCCACGGCGTCCCGGCCGACGATCTCAGGAAAGCCGAAGGTCCAGCCGCTCGCCACGCGGTGCGCGGTGGAGGCGTCGATCACCCGCGTGGCGCTGCCCGCGTCGATCAGTGCCACCGCTTCGCGCGCCGCATCGTCGGGCAGGCACAGGATCGCGAAATCGGCTTCGTTCAGCGCTTCGCGCCGCGCCGAAGCATCCTTGCGCCGCGCCTCGTCCAGCGTGAGCAGGGTGAATTCGCTCCGGCCCGAAAGCCGGTCGGCAATCTCCAGCCCGGTGGTGCCCGCCGCACCGTCGATGAAGACCGTCTTCGCCATCAGCCGGGCAGGCTTTCCAGCCGGTCCACGTGGACATAGCCGACCGGCCCCTCCAGCGACAGGCAACCCCAGGCCCAGCTGCCGGTGATGTCCAGCACTTCGAAGCTGTCCCCTTCCATCAGCGTGCACAATTCGGCTGCCCCCTCTTCCGGCGAGACCAGCAGCGGTGCGCCGCCGGGCATCACCGCGCGAGGCTGCGGCACGGCGTAATGCGGCACGAAATAACGGCCGGCGAGGCCGACATGCGCCAGATCGCCACGCAGGGGCAGGGCACCGGCATCGGGCCGCGCTACGGGGCCGGCCAGCATATAGGGGCCATGGTTGGTCAGTTTATCGGTCTCTTGCACGGCGCCATTATACACTGTTGGGGTTTGCCCCGGGTAAACATCGCGGGCGATTAGACGGCGCGGGGCGGGGGGGCAAGGGCGGCGGCAGGCTGCTGCCGGAAAAGCCCCGTCTGCCGGCCTATCCGCCGAAGCGCGAACGGATCATGTGCCAGGCGGCCCGCAGGCCCAGAGCTTCCCCTCCCCT
Organism: Altererythrobacter sp. B11; assembly: GCF_003569745.1. Classification (NCBI taxonomy): domain Bacteria; kingdom Pseudomonadati; phylum Pseudomonadota; class Alphaproteobacteria; order Sphingomonadales; family Erythrobacteraceae; genus Altererythrobacter; species Altererythrobacter sp. B11. Next base: position 3,505,888 of record NZ_AP018498.1, on the reverse strand, counting down.
GGGCCGGCCGGGTTTGGGGGATGGCGTCCAGGCGAAGGTGTCGAAGTGCGCCCAGTCCACTCCCTCGGCCACGAATTTGTCCAGGAACAGGGCCGCCACGCTGGCTCCTGCGAAGGCATTGGCATGGGCATTGCCGGTATCGGCCACGTCGGATTTCAGCCATTCGGCATAGGCGGCCGGCATCGGCAGGCGCCAGCAGGCATCGTCATGCTTCTTGCCGGCGGCCAGCAGCGCGTCCGCCGTCTCATCCCTCCGGGCGAACAGGGCCGGAAGGTCCGGTCCCAGCGCCACGCGGGCCGCGCCCGTCAGCGTGGCGAAGTCGATCAGCAGCTCGGGCTGTTCCTCGCACACGCGGGTCAGTGCATCGGCCAGGATCAGCCGGCCTTCGGCATCGGTGTTGCCTACTTCGACCGTCAGCCCCTTGCGCGATTTCAGCACGTCCCCCGGGCGGAAGGCATTGCCGGCAATGGCATTTTCCACTGCCGGCACCAGGCAATGCAGCCGCACCTTCAGCCCGGCGCCCATGATCAGGCCGGCGAGAGCCAGCGCATGCGCGCCGCCGCCCATGTCCTTCTTCATCAGCAACATGCCGGCGGAGGGCTTGATGTCGAGCCCGCCCGAATCGAAGCAGACGCCCTTGCCGACGATGGCCAGCACCGGCGCATCGGCCGCGCCCCAGGTCAGGTGCAGCATCCGCGGGGCGTGGCTGCGCGCGGCGGCGCGGCCCACCGCATGGACCATCGGATATTCCTGCTCCAGCGCGTCGCCGCGGGTCACCGCCAGCTGTGCGCCATGCTGCTTCGCCAGCGCTTCGGCAGCGTCTTCCAGCGCGGCGGGCCCCATGTCCTCTGCCGGCGTGTTCACCAGATCGCGCACCAGCGCCACCGCCTGCGCTTCCGCCACGGCGGCATCGATCCGGCCGACCTCGCCGGTCAACAGGATCCGCGGGCCTTCCGCGTCCTTGTCCTCCACATAGCGGGTGAAGCGATATTGCGCCGTCTGCCAGCCGTGCAGCGCCGGGCCGGGTTCCCCGCCGGCGAGGCGATAGGTCCCGGCAGGCAGTTGCTCTGCCAGCCGGGCCATGCACCAGCTGGACAGCGCCGCAGGATCGGCGACTCCGCCCACGGCGAACCAGCCTTCGCCATCGGGCACGATTCCCACCTGATAGCCCGCGCCGGTGAACTTCTGCGCAGCCAGCGCGGCCCGCTGCGGAGCGCTGAGTTTACGCGAAAAATCCGCGAAACCATCCTTGTTGACGAGGTGGATCGCAGTGGCATCCTGCCCACGATCCGGCTGGATCAAATCTGTTTTCATGCCCATAAGCGGGTGGCTTGCCCGTTTATGGGCCGATTTGGAAGCACCGGGACGAGTTTGAATGTTGCGTTTGATTTCGATTTGCGTGGCCGCATCCCTGGCCGCTGGCTGCACCCAGGACGGTGCGGAGCAGGAGCAGGCCGGGCAGGCATCGCCGGCGGCCACTGCATCGGCGGAGGACGGGCCGGTCGGCTCCGAAGCGAGCGCGAGTGCGACCCCCGAAGCCACGGCCACCGATCCCGAGGCAACAGCCACCGCTACGGCCACGGCGAGCGCAGCGGCCGACCGGCGCAGCAACGGTGCGCGATCGGTTTCGGAAGAGACGGATGATTATCTGTTCGAATATTCCTATCCCGCCGCGGCAGGGAAGATTCCGGAACTTGCGGCGCTGCTCGACAAGCGGCTGGACGAACGAAAGGCCGATCTGGCGAAGGAATCGGTGGAAGCGCGCGAGGAAGCGCGGGACAATGGCTTCCCCTACAACAAGCACAGCTACAATGCGGAATGGAAGGTCGTCGCCAACCTGCCGGACTGGCTGAGCCTGTCTTCCGAAGTGTCCACCTATTCCGGCGGCGCGCACGGCAATTACGGCTATGGTTCGCTGGTCTGGAACAAGGCGGACAAGCGCGCGATCGAGGCGGAGGACATGTTCCTGTCCGACAAGGCGCTGGACAAGGCGCTGGGCGAAAAGCTGTGCGACCTGCTGAATGCCGAGCGGAAGAAGCGGCGCGGCCCCGATGTGCCGGACATGGGGGTGGACGAGTTCACCCAATGCGTGCCGGTGAGCGATGCGACCGTGCTGGTCGGATCGCGCGGGGGCAAGCTGTTCGACCGGGTGGGGATCATCTACGGACCCTATGCCGCCGGACCTTATGCGGAAGGCTCGTACGAGTTGACCCTGCCGGTGACGCGCGCGGTGCTGGACGCGGTGAAACCGCGCTACAAGGCCGCCTTCGCCGCTCGCAATTGACACGCGTAGTCGCTACATTGGGCAAATGACCGAATATCAGACCGTAACGGGGAACGAGACCGTCTATCGCGACGGCACGATCAAGCTGCATGGGCCGGAAGGCTTCGAAGGGATGCGCAAGGCCGGGCGACTGGCGGCCGAGATCCTCGATGCCATGGTGCCGCTGGTGAAGCCGGGCGTCTCCACTGAAGAGCTGGACCGCGTTGTGCGGGAAATGACGCTGGATGGCGGTGCCGTGCCCGCCACGCTGGGCTATCGCGGCTATACGCATAGCTGCTGCATCTCGATCAACCATGTGGTCTGCCACGGCATTCCCTCCGTGAAGACGATCAAGGAAGGCGACATCGTCAATATCGACGTGACGCCGCTGCTCGACGGCTGGCATGGCGACAGCAGCCGCATGTATATCGCCGGCGAAGCCTCGCTGAAGGCCAAGCGGCTGGTGGACGTCACCTACGAATGCCTGATGATCGGCATAGAGGAGGTGCGGCCGGGCGCACGGCTGGGCGATATCGGCGCGGCGATCCAGGACCATGCCGAAGCGCACCGCTATGGCGTGGTGCGCGATTTCTGTGGCCATGGCCTCGGCCGCCTGTTCCACGATGCGCCGGAGGTGATCCATGCCGGGCGTGCCGGCACCGGGCCGGAACTGCGGCCGGGCATGTTCATGACGATCGAGCCGATGATCAACCTCGGCAAGCCGGCGGTGAAGCTGCTCAACGATGGCTGGACGGCGGTGACGCGCGACAAGTCGCTGAGCGCGCAGTTCGAACATTCGATCGGCATCACCGAAACCGGCTACGAGATCTTCACTCTCAGCCCGGAGGGCCTGCACAAGCCGCCCTACGCATAAGTGCAACCTGCGAAGGCTGTGCTCAGCCTTCGCGGGCGGCGCGGATCGCGGCTCCGCCGGCGAAGGGCGCAATGGCGACCAGCAGCAGGCTGATCGCCCCGGTCAGCGCCAGCCCCCCTTCGCCTCCGGTGGCGAGGCTGCCTGCGCCGAACACCAGCAGCGGCACCGCCAGCGGGATCAGCAGCAGGCCGGACAGCGCCGCGCCCGAGCGCAAGCCGACGGTAAGCGAGGAAATCATGATGCCGATCGCGGCGAGGCCCGGCGTACCCGCGAGCAGGCCCAGCTCCACGATGCGCAGTGTCGGGCCGTCCAAACCCAGCAGTGCGGCGGCCGGAACAGCGGCCACAAGCAACGGGGGGCCAAAGCTCAACCAATGGGCTAGCAAGCGCACTGCAATTATTGCTTCTTCCGAAATGCCCCGCAGCGTCCACTGATCGAAGAAGCCGCGCTCCAGATCCCCCGCCAGAAGCCGTTCGAGCGGAAGGATCGCGGCGAGCAGCGCCGCGACCCAAATCACCCCCCCGCCGGTGCGGGCGAGCAGGCGCGGGTCCGGCCCCACCGCGAAGGGATAGAGCATGGCGACCGAGAGGAAGAACAGCAGCGGCAGCAGCGTGCCGCCGCGCCGTCCACCGGGCAGCAGGGTGGCGAGATCGCGGCGGAGGATGGTCCAGAGCGCGCTCATGCAGCGTGGTCCGGCACGTTGAGCACGGCCATGCCGGGCAGGGCGAAGGGCTGGTGGGAGGCGACGATTGCGATGCCCCCGGCGGCGCAGTGATCGGCCACCAAGGCTTCGCAGATCGCCACCGCGTCGCGGTCCAGCCCGTTGAGCGGTTCGTCGAGCAGCCAGATCGGCGCGTTCTGGCCGGCGAGGCGGGCGAGGGCGGCGCGCTTGCGCTGCCCGGTGGAGAGATAGCGCACCGGCACATCCAGCAGCGGCTCCAGCCCCAGCGGGCCGAGCGCCGCGCGGTTCCCGCCGTCGATCGCCTGCCAGAAGGCGAGGGCATGGGCGAGCGAGACGTCACCATCGAGCGCCGGCCGTTCATCGACCAGCCCGATCGCGCCGCGCCGCTCCACCGTGCCGGCATAGGGCCGCAGCAGGCCGGCGAGGATGCGGATGAGGCTGGACTTGCCCGTGCCGTTCGGCCCGCCGAGCTGCAGCGCCCCGCCGGGGCCGAGATCGAGCGAAAGCCCGCGGAACAGCAGCCGCTCCCCGCGCCGGCAGGCGATCTCCGACGCGATGAGGTGGCACGCTTCCATGGGCCGCTGCGTTAGGGCAAGGCATGGTTCGCGACAAGCAAGGGAGATGCGCAATGGCGGTGCCGCAACTGACCGAGGCCGAACGGGACGAGGCGCTGGCCGCCCTGCCGCAATGGACGCTGCGCGAGGACGGGCTGGCGATCCACCGCAGCTTCCGCTTCGCCGACTTTTCGGAGGCCTTCGGCTTCATGGCCCGCGTGGCGCTGATCGCCGAAAAGCACGATCACCATCCGGAATGGTCCAATGTTTACAACCGGGTGGAGATCACCCTGACCACCCATGACGCGGGCGGCCTGTCTCAGCGCGATGTAAAGGCGGCCAAGGCGATCGACGCCTTGGGGTGAGGCGCGAAGGGGCGCGCATCCTTCGACAGGCTCAGGATGAGCGGACTTAACCACCACCTTCGTCATTCCCGCGCAGGCGGGAATCCAGCCGGCGCCGACGCTTGCCACTCTGGATCCCCGCCTGCGCGGGGATGACGAGGGAAGGGGGAGGAGGAGAGGGGCACCACCCCCGCTCGTCCTGAGCCTGTCGAAGGACGCGCTCCCGCCCGCGCCCCCGCCGCCTCACTCCACCGGCACGCGCAGCCCTTTCACATGCACCGCGCCGGTCACGATCTCGGCGGTGGACTTGTCCACGGCCTCGCCGATCGGTTCGGCCCTACCGCCGAGGCAGGTGGCGAGGAAGTTTTCGGCCACGGCGTTGAAGGCGATGTTGTTTTCCGGCCGCGCAAAGCCGTGCCCTTCGTCGGGGAACAGCACATAGGTGACGGGCACGCCCGCTTCCTGCATCGCCCCCACGATCTGGTCGCTTTCGCTCTGCTTCACGCGCGGATCGTTCGCCCCCTGGCCGATCAGCAGCGGTTTCTTGATCGCCGCCGCCTTGTAGAGCGGGGAACGGTCCTTCAGCATCTGCTGGCCAGCCGGCGTTTCGGGGTTGCCCATGCGCTCGTGGAACTGCTTCACCATCGGCGCCCAATAGGGCGGGATGGTTTCCAGCAGCGTTTCGAGGTTGGAGGGGCCGACGATGTCCACCCCGCAGGCGAAGGTTTCGGGCGTGAAGGTCAGGCCCACCAGCGTGGCATAGCCGCCGTAGGAGCCGCCCATGATCGCCACCTTGTCCTTCTGCGCCACGCCCTGCGCCACGGCCCAGTCCACCGCGTCGATCAGATCGTCATGCATCTTGCCGGCCCATTCGAGATTGCCGGCGTTGATGAAATCCTTGCCAAAGCCGGTGGAGCCGCGGAAGTTGACGCTCAGCACGCCGTAGCCGCGATTGGCGAGCCATTGATGCGCGCGGTTGAAGCCATAGGCATCGCGCGCCCACGGCCCGCCATGCACCAGCAGCACCAGCGGCACCGATTTATCGGGCACGCCGTCGCCATCCGGGTCGCTGCCCGGCGGCAGGGTGAGATAGCTCACCAGCGCCAGCCCGTCGCGCGCGGGGATTTCGCGCGGGTGCATCGGCTGCAGCGGCGCGCCGACCAGCTCGGGCCGGGCGCTGTAGAACTCCGTCAGCGTACCCGCCGGCCGATCGTAGAGATAGACCTTGCTCGGCGCGGTCAGCGGATCGTTCCACACCACCCACTTGCTGTCGTCGTCCGTGCGGGACTGGACGCCGAAATCGCCCTCCAGCCGCTCGTCCAGCCAGGCGAAGGCCTGTTCGATCTCCGGGTCCAGGAAATGCCATTGGTTGGTGGTGTGATAGACCGAATAGGCCTGCACCTCGCCGGTGCGCGTATCCTGCATGGTGCCGCCAATATCCGCCTTGTCGCTCTCGGCGATGACGCGCTTTTCGCCCGTGTCGGTGTTTTCCGCCACCAGCGCGGCGGTGTTGCGGCCGCGCGAATCGAGCCAGTAGAGCGTCTTGCCGTCGGTAGTGTACCCGGCGACCGTGGTGGTGAGCGCGTCCTCCATGGTGGTGCTCTCACGCGGGGTCTCGGCCACCTTGCCATCGGTGATCTCGAACATATCGTTCCCGCCGGCGGCGTTCTGCCGCAGCGCCCAGCGCAGTGTCAGACTGTCATCCGCCAGGAAGCCGGCATAGCTGTCGTTGCGCATCACCTGCTGCAATTCGCCGGTGCCGAGATCGAGCAGATAGACATCGTGGAAGCGCGGATCGCGGTTGTTGATGCCCACCAGCACCTTGTCGCGGATGGTCTGCGATGCGCCCACCAGCTGCACGCGGGTGTTTTCGAACGGGGTCAGCGTCCGCTCCTTCCCGCTGGTGACGTCCACCTGATAGAGCAGGTAATTCTCGTCCCCGCCCTTGTCCTGCACGTAGAGCAGGCTGCCGGAATCCGGGGCCCAGAAATATTGCGGGATCGGCCGTTCCGTGGCGCTCGTCATCCGCCGCGCGGCGGCCGGGTCGCTGGCGGGGGCGATCCACAGATTCATCACGCCCTCATAGGGGGCGAGCCAGCTGAGCCACTTGCCATCCGGGCTGATCCTGCCGCCGGAGCGGCTGGGGTTGCCATACAGCGCATCGCGGGGGATCAGCGGAACCGCAGCGACCGCTTCGGCGGCGGCTCCGGTCTGGCTGGCATTCATGTTCATCCTGTCTCCTTCCGTGGCTGCGCCCGCACCGGCCAGACTGGCCGCGGCGCCGATGGTGACCATCAATCTGGTGTGTCTTTTCATCGGTGTAATCCCCCCCGGGCTGCAGAACAGGGCGCAACGCTACTCCCAAGGCGCGGCAGGGGAAAGGCGGGAGAGGTGGGGGCAGGGCCGGTTTGGCGCCCCCACCCTTCGTCATTCCCGCGCAGGCGGGAATCCAGCCAGGCACCGTGCTTTCCATCTGGAATCCCGCCTTCGCGGGGATGACGAGGTTAGGAAGAAATCCGCTCGTCCTGAGCCTGTCGAAGGACGCGCGCCGCGCCCCAATTAGAGCGCCGGATTGTTGTAGCAGTGCCAGGTGAAGATCGCGACGGCACCGCGGTGTGGGCGCCAGCTTTCGGCCAGCGCCCGGGTTTCCTTTTCGCTCGGCCGTTCGGGCAGGGCCAGGATGCGGCCGATGCCGGCCTGCACGGCAAGGTCGCCGGCTGGCCAGATGTCCGGCCGCCCTTCGGCGAACAGCAGGTAGATTTCCGCGGACCAGCGGCCGATCCCCTTGATCCGCACCAATTGTTCGATCGCCGCCTCGTCATCCGCGGGCAGGCCGGCGAGATCGAGCTCGCCCGAAACCACCAGTTCGCAGAGGGAACGGGCATAGCCCTGTTTCTGGCGGGAAAGGCCGCAGGCGCGCAGCGCATCGAATTCGGCGCGCAGCAGCACTTCCGGGGGCACATCGCCGCCCAGCAGCTCTTCCAGCTTGCGCCACACGCTGGCGGCTGCCGCCACGCTCACCTGCTGGCCGACGATCGTGCGCAGCAGCGTGCGATAGCCGGTTTCGCGGATGCGCGGTTCGGGATAGCCGGCGCGCGCCAGCGCGGCCGCAATGGCCGGTTCCTGCGCCGCCACGGCATCCAGCCCGGCGGCGATCTGCGCGGCCGAAAGGCCCATTCGCGCTCCGCTTGCAAAAATCGCCGCCAGCCCCTAGCAGCCCGTCGCCGGAAAGAAAGGGGCCCCAATGCCGAAGCTGATCGTCGTTACCCGCGAAGGAGAAGAACGCACTGTGGAGGCCGACGCCGGGCTGACGGTGATGGAGGCCATTCGCGACAACGGGTTCGACGAGCTGCTGGCGCTGTGCGGCGGGTGCTGTTCCTGCGCCACCTGCCATGTGCATGTCGATCCCGCCTTCGTCTCGCTGCTGCCCCCGATGGACGAGGACGAGAACGATTTGCTCGATTCGAGCGATGACCGTGACGAGACGTCGCGCCTCTCCTGCCAGATTCCCTTCACCGACGCGCTGGACGGGCTGAAGGTGCGGATCGCCGAAGAAGACTGACCTTGTTACCCCCCAAGCGCATCTGCGTTGCGCAAGGGGGGAAGGGGCCTTACCTGACCCCGATCATGACTGCACCCGAACCGCGCCAATCCACGCTCGACCTGATCGGCAACACGCCGCTCGTGCTCCTGAAGGGGCCCAGCGAGGAGGCGGGTTGCGAGATCTGGGGGAAATGCGAATTCGCCAATCCCGGTGCCTCGGTGAAGGATCGGGCGGCGCTGTGGATCATCCGCGATGCCGAGGAAAAGGGGCTGCTGCAGCCCGGCGGCACGATCGTGGAAGGCACCGCGGGCAATACCGGCATCGGCATTGCGCTGGTGGCCAATGCGCTGGGCTACAAATCCGTGATCGTGATGCCCGAGACGCAGAGCCGCGAGAAGATGGACACGCTGCGCGCGCTGGGTGCCGAACTCGTCACCGTGCCTGCTGCGCCCTACAAGAACCCGGGCCATTTCGTGCACACCAGCCGCCGCATGGCGGAAGAGACCGAAGGCGCGATCTGGGCCAACCAGTTCGACAATATCGCCAACCGCCGCGCCCATATCGAAAGTACGGCGCCGGAAATCTGGGCGCAGATGGAAGGCCGGGTGGATGGCTTCACCTGCGCGGTCGGGACCGGCGGCACCTTTGCCGGCGTGGGACTGGGCCTCAAGGCGTTTGACGAGAAGGTGACGATCGCGCTCACCGATCCTTATGGCGCGGCGCTCTACAACTATTACGCCCATGGCGAGCTGAAGGCGGAAGGCAGTTCCGTTGCCGAGGGGATCGGGCAGGGGCGGATCACCGCCAATCTGGAAGGCGCCCCGGTGGACACGCAGTTCCGCGTCTCGGACGAGGAAGGCCTGCATTGGGTGGCGCGGCTGCTGAAGGAAGAAGGGCTGTGCCTCGGCCTGTCCTCCGGCATCAATGTGGCGGGCGCGGTGGCGCTCGGGCGGCAGCTGGGTCCGGGTAGCCGGGTGGCGACGATCCTGTGCGACACCGGCTTCCGCTATCTTTCGTCGCTCTACAACCGCGAATGGCTGGAGCAGAAGGGCCTGCCGGTTTTCGACTGGCTGCGTTAATCTGCACCCGTTACAAGGGCGGGCATGCAGATCGATCCTTCGCAATTGCTTCGCCGGGGCGAGGCAGAGACGCAGGCAACCGGGCAGGCGCCCTTCGCGGGAACGCGCGCGCAGGCGGTGCAGCGGTTGCAGGTCGGGTTCTTTGGCCTGGCCGCCATGGTCCTGCTGCTTGGGCTGGCCAACATCATCATGTTCAATGCGGAACGGAACCGGGCCCGCTCCGTGCCCGAAGCGGCCTCCACCGTGTCCGCGCAGGAAACGCCGGGTCCGGTGAGCGACCCGCTGGCCGATGCCGGCATCGTGCCCGATCTGCCGGCAGAGCCTGCCCAGCCCGCCGCCGTGCAGGCGCAGCCGCCGATGGATCCGGCCCCCACCACGCTTGACGAAGGGTCTGATCCTGCGCCCTGACGCGGCCGGCGCGGGGCTGCTGCTGGCCCTGCTTGCATCGGCCCCGGCCACTGCCGGGGATGCAGGGGACGCGACGGCGGGGGACCCCTGTCCGCCCGTGCAATCCCGCCCCGAACTGGGGTTGATGGGCACTATTCCGATCTTTTGGGGCGAAGCGGCGAGTCCGGCCGAAGTGATCGCGGGCACGGCGGAAACGCATTGGGCGCGGCCGCTGCTGGAACGCGCCTATCGCCTGCGCCCGCTCGATACGCTGGACGCGTCCGCCCTCTCCGGCCTCTCCCTGCTGCTGCTGGCGCAGCCGCGCGCGCTCTCCCCGGCGGAGAATGTCGCGCTGGACGAATGGGTGCGGGGCGGGGGCCGCCTGCTGCTGTTCGCGGATCCGCTGATGACGGGCGAGTCGCGCTTTCCCCTGGGGGATAAGCGCCGCCCGCAGGACGTGACGCTGCTTTCGCCCATCCTCGATCACTGGGGCCTGTCGCTGCAATTCGCGGACGGAGACGGGAATGCGCGGGAAGCGGAGGCGGGCGGCCCGCCTATTCCCCTGCAGTACCCGGGCCATTTCGCCCCATTGGCTGAGGGATCGGACTGCACATTGGCCGCCGAAGGCGCGCTGGCGCGGTGCCGGATCGGGGATGGCGCGGGATTGATCCTCGCCGATGCGGCGCTGCTCGATCTGCACGGCGAAAATGCAGGGGCGCCCCGCGCGCTCGCCTGGCTGGCGGCTCAGGCCTACGCGAAAGCCGGGGCAGACGCGGGAAATCGCGGCACCGCCGGCGGCGAAGAGGATAACACTCGGAATTCATACACTTGTATGCTTAACGCAGAGGGTGGGGGTGAAGGAGAGCCCGGCGGCTGAGGGCTTTCCCTGAAGTTATACACGTAAGATTCCGGAAATTCCCGCAATTTCCCCTTTTCTCCCGAGGTCCGGCACGTTACAGAACGGGTCCATCGGTCAATTCGTCCATCCGTATCCCCGAGTGGGGGTGAGCGGGCCGCGCGATCCCGCGCGTCCGGCGGCGGAGGGGTTGTGCCGATCGGTTCAGGGCATGCAGACAGGGGTGGTTCGAGAAGGTGGCGAAGGGGCCGGCAGGCTATAGCGGACAGGGCTTTTCGCTTCGCGGCGAAAAGGGTCGCTATGTGCTGCCTCCGTCCTTCCGCAAGGCCATCGCTCCCACCGAAGACGATCCCCGCGTGCTGTGCCTCGCCAAGCACAACCGGTGGGACTGCCTGACCGGCTTCGGCCTTTCCCGTACCGAGGATTTCGACGCCCAGATCGATCGTGAGGAAGAGGCCGCGCTGCGCCGGGGCGAGGAGTTCGACCGCGACATGCGCTCGATGCAGCTGTGGACCTTCTCCGAGATTCCCTTCGACGCCAGCGGCCGCTTCGTGCTGCCCGATGCGCTGGGCGGGCTGGTGGGCATGACCGGCTCCATCGCCTTCCTCGGCGGATCGCCCTTCTTCTCGCTGTGGGCGCCCGATGCGCTGTACGAGATGGACCAGAAGTGGTTCGGCCAGCAGCAGGCGGTGTGCCGCCAGCAGGAGGCGGAAGCCACCGCCAAGGCGAAGCGCAAGTGAACGGCGCCCCGCATATTCCCGTCCTGCTGGACGAAGTGATCGAGGCGCTGGCCCCGCAGCCCGGCGACGTGATCGTGGACGCGACCTTCGGGGCGGGCGGCTACACCCGCGCGCTGCTGGATGCGGGTGCCACGGTGCATGCCTTCGACCGCGATCCCGATGCGATTGCCGCGGGCCGCGAGTGGGCCGAAACGCGCGAAAATCCCCCGCGCCTCGTGCTCCATCCGCGCCGCTTCTCCGAAATGCTCGCCGCCATGTCCGAGGTGGGGATTTCGCGGGTGGACGGCATTGCCATGGATATCGGCGTCTCCTCTATGCAGCTGGATCAGGCCGGGCGGGGTTTCGCCTTCTCGGCCGAGGGACCGCTGGACATGACGATGGAGCAGACCCGCCCCAACGCCGCCGATTTTCTCAACGAGGCGGAAGAGGCGGAGATTGCCGATGTGCTGTGGCGCTATGGCGAGGAGCGGCAGAGCCGCCGCGTCGCCCGCGCCATCGTCGCCGCGCGTCCGCTTGCCACCACGGGCCAGCTGGCGGCGGTGGTGCGCAAGGCGCTGGGCCACCGCCCCGGCGCGCCCAAGGATCCGGCAACGCGCAGCTTCCAGGCCATTCGCATCCATGTGAATGGCGAGTTGGACGAGCTGGCCGAGGGCCTTTCCGCGGCCGAGGGTCTGCTGGGCGACGGCGGGCGGCTGGCCGTGGTCAGCTTCCATTCGCTGGAAGACCGGATCGTGAAGCACTTCCTGCGCGATGCGGCGGGCGCCAATGCGCGGACGAGCCGCCACCTGCCCGAAGCCGCGCCCGGCGCTGCCCCTACCTTCACCCGGCTTTCGCGGGCCATTCGCCCCTCAGAGGCCGAGATCCTCCGTAACCCCAGAGCGCGCTCCGCCACGCTGCGCGCCGCCATCCGTACCGCCGCACCGGCAAGGGAGGCCGCATGACACCGCAAAGCCGCATTCGCCGCATGGGCTGGATCGCCGTGCTCGCGATCTGCACCGTGCTCTATGTCCTGCTCGTGCTCAAGGTGAACGCCGTCCATAGCGACGTGGTGCGGGCCGAACGGCAGATCGTGTCGCTGGAACAGCAGAAGATGATGCTGGAAACGGAGTTCGAGACGCGCTCCAACCAGCTGCAGCTGGCCGCATGGAACCGCGTGGACTTCGGCTATACGGCGCCGCGGGCGGACCAGTTCGTGGAGAACGAGCGCCAGCTGGCCGCGCTGGGCGGCCCACGCGCCAAGGGTGCGCCGTCGCCGATCCGCGTGGCCGGGGCCGCCACCGGTGACGGCACGCCGGATTTCCCGCAATTCGTCTCCCCGCTCACCGGCAAGCCTATGCAGGAAGCGCTGCTGACGCCGGAAGTGGAGCGTGACCACGGCCACCGTGGCGGCGATGGTGCCATGCGCATCCAGCTGGGTGCAGTGATCCGCGAAGCGGGCCAGTGACGGCGCTCGCTGCCTCCCATCCGGCGCCGGCGGGCCGCGTCCGCCTGGTCAACATCCGCCGCCGAACGCTGCTGATGGCGCAGCTCCGCGCGCTGTTCGTCGGCCTGGCCTTCGTGCTGCTGACCTTCGCCGCGCTGATGCGCATCGCGTGGCTGGGGGTGGTGCAGCCCGCGCCGGTCGAACGCTCCATGGCCGAAGCGCTGCTGCCCCCGCGCGGCGAGATCACCGATCGCAACGGCGTGCCGCTGGCCCGCGCCTTCCCGGCCTATGCGCTGTGGTTCAATCCGCATGCGCTGGAAGACGGCGGTCCGCCCCTGGTGAAATCGCCCGAGGAAGTGGCGCGGCGGCTGAAGGCGATCTTCCCCGATCTGAACGAGGCGCAGGTGCGCGCGCAGCTTGCCGCGGGCAAGGCCGGCTATCTGCGCCGCCGCGTGCTGCCGGAAGATGCGAACAAGGTCTATGAGATCGGCGAGCTGGCGCTGGAAATGCCGCGCGAGACGGACCGGCACTATCCGCAGGGCGGCATGGCGGCGCATGTGCTGGGCTATGTTGCGGCGGACGGACACGGCCGCGTGGGCATGGAAGCGGTGCTGGACAAGCAGCTGACCGATCCCGCCACGCGCGGCACGCCAGTGGCTCTTTCCATCGATGCGCGGGTGCAGGGCGCGCTGGAAGACGAATTGCGCAGCGGCATGCTGCAGGTGGACGCCGTGGGCGCCGCCGGCATCGTGCTGGATGTGGACACGGGCGAGGTCGTAGCTCTCGCTTCGCTTCCTGAATTCGATCCCAACAAGATCGATGCCCAGGGGGAGCGCAACATGTTCAACCGCGTGACCAACCAGGTTTACGAGCTGGGCTCCACCTTCAAGCCGCTGACCGTGGCGGCCGCGATCGACGATGGCGTGGTGACCGATCTTTCGCGCCGCTATCAGGCCAACCGCCCGCTGCAGGTCGGCAAGTTCCGTATCCATGACAGCCACATCATCGGCGCCACGCTGAACGTGCCCGAGGCGCTGATCCATTCCTCCAACATCGTCACCGCGCAGGTGGCGGACGAGCTCGGCGCTGACCGGCTGAAGCGGGTGATGGAAGATCTGGGCATGAACGAGCGGCCCTATATCGAGCTGCCGGCCCGCGGCTTTCCCATCTGGCACAAGGGCAAGTGGCCGCGCCTGCGCGCGATGACGGTCAGCTATGGCCACGGCATCGCGGTGACGCCGCTGCACCTCGCCAGCGCCTATGCGGCGATGGTCAATGGCGGCATCTGGCGGCCTGCCACGCTGAAGAAGCTGGCGCCGGGCGAAGCGCCGCACGGCCGCCGGGTGTTCAAATCCTCCACCAGTGCGCGGATGAACCAGCTCCTGCGCATGATCACCGCCTATGGCACGGGCCGCAGCGCCGACGCACCGGGCTTCCGCGTTGGCGGGAAGACGGGCAGCGCGGAAAAGCCGGGCGTGGGCGGCTATCAGCGCTCCACGCTGGTTTCCACCTTCGCCGCAGCCTTCCCGATGGACAAGCCGCGCTTCGTGGTGATCGCCATGCTGGACGAGCCCAAGGGCACTGCCGCCAGTTCCTATCAGCGCACGGCGGCCTGGAACGCCGCCCCGATCGTCGGCCGACTGGTGCCGCGGATCGGCCCGCTGCTGGGCGTGTTGCCCGACGACACACGCGACATCGATCTCACCGATCTCAAGCCGCTGGTCGGCCGTGCGGAAGAGGTTGGCGAATGAAGCTGGGCCGGCTGGTGGCGGCTGCCGGGCTTGATGCTGCGGGCTTCGGCGCGCAGGCCGAGGCACCGGTAAGCGGCTTCGCCATCGATCATCGCAAGGTGGCGCCGGGCACCGTGTTCGGCGCCTTCCCCGGGACGCGGGTTAATGGGGAGGATTTCATCCCCGCCGCCATCGCCGCCGGTGCCGTGGCCGTGGTGGCCCGCCCGCAGGCCGATGTGCGCGGCGCCGCCCATATCGCCGATGCCGAGCCGCGCCGGGCCTTCGCCCATCTGGCCGCGCGCTTCTTCACCCCTGTGCCCGGCACGATTGCGGCGGTGACGGGCACCAATGGCAAGACCTCCGTGGTCGAGATGACGCGGCAGATCTGGCGCATGTGCGGCAATCGCGCTGCCTCGATCGGCACGCTCGGCGTCACCACGCCGGATGAGAGCGTCTCCACGGGGCTGACCACCCCCGATATCGTGACCTTCCTGGCCAACATGGCGGGCCTGGCGCGCGAAGGCGTGACGCATGTTGCCTATGAGGCTTCCAGCCACGGCCTCTCACAATATCGCAATGAAGGCGTGCCCGTGGCGGCGGGTGCCTTCACCAATCTCAGCCGCGATCACCTCGATTACCATGCCGACATGGAAGAATATTTCGCCGCCAAGATGCGGCTGTTCACCGAGGTGGTGAGCGATGGCGGCACGGCGGTGGTGTGGGCGGACGATCCCTGGGCGCCGCGTGCCTGCGAAGCTGCCGCCGCGCGCGGCCTGCGCCTGCTGACGATCGGCGAACGGGGCGAGGGCATTCAATTGCTCAGCCGCATTCCCGGCCACTTGGGGCAGGATCTTCACATCCGTTATGAAGGCACGGAGCGGCGCGTTCATTTGCCGCTGATCGGGGCCTATCAGGCGGCCAATGCTCTGGTTGCGGCGGGGCTCGCGCTGGCAACGGGCAGCGAAGCGGGGGCGATGTTCGATGCGCTCTCGCGCCTCCAGCCGGTGCGCGGCAGGTTGGAGCGGGCGGCGATCGCGCGCAGCGGCGCGCCGGTCTATGTCGATTATGCCCACACCCCAGATGCGCTGGGCGCTGCGATCGACGCACTGCGGCCGCATGTCTCCGGCCGGCTGATCACCGTGTTCGGCGCCGGTGGCGATCGCGATCCGGGGAAGCGCGCGCCGATGGGTGCGATTGCCGTGGAGAAGTCCGACCTGGTCATTGTCACCGATGACAATCCTCGGGGAGAGGAGGCCGCCGTGATCCGCGCGCAAATTCTGGAAGGTGCCGCCGGCGCGCGGGAAGTGGGCGACAGGCGCGAAGCGATCTGCGCCGCCATTGCCGGCGCGGGGCCGGAGGACATCGTCCTTATCGCCGGCAAGGGGCACGAACAGGGGCAGATCATCGGCGCGGGTGACGCGATGCGGGTGCTTCCCTTCGATGATGTGGCGGTGGCGCGCGAATGCGCGGCCGAAATGGCAGGAGCAAAGGCATGAATGCGCTGCGCAAGACTCTGCGCTGGCCCGGCAGCGGGCACGATACCCGGCGCCTGGCGCTGTGGGATGCCGAAGCTCTGGCTGCGGCCATGGGCGGGGAAGCAAGCGGTGCTTTTCAGGTTTCCGGCGTAGAGATCGATTCCCGGGATGTGCGCGCAGGCGATCTGTTCGTGGCGCTGACGGGCGAAACGACCGACGGCCACAAGTTCATCGACAAGGCCTTCGCCAATGGTGCCGTGGCGGCAGTGGTGGACCGCCCGATCGCCCAGCCGCACGTGCTGGTGAAGGATACCTCCATCGCGCTTGAGCTTCTTGCGAAGGCAGCCCGCGGCCGGGTGAAGGCGCGCATCGTCGGCGTCACCGGATCGGTGGGCAAGACCGGCGTGAAGGAAGCGATCTTCGCGGCGCTGGAACGGGCCAGCCGGGGCGCGGCGCACCGCTCCGTGCGCAGCTACAACAATCATGTCGGCGTGCCGCTCAGCCTCGCGCGGATGCCCGCGCGCAGCCGCTACGGCGTGTTCGAAATGGGCATGAACCACGCGGGTGAAATCGCCGGGCTGACCGCGCAGGTCCGCCCCGATGTGGCTGTGATCACCACCATCGCCCCGGCGCATATCGAAAACCTCGGCAGCGAGGAGGCTATTGCCGATGCCAAGGCGGAGATCTTCGCCGGCCTGCAGCCCGGCGGCACGGCGGTGATCCCCGCCGACAGCCCGCATTTCGAGCGCCTGCGCGATGCCGCTCTGGCTCGCGGCGCCAAGGTGCTGGGCTTCGGTCGCTCCGAGCATGCCGAGGTGCGTCTGCTCGATGCCGTTCCGGCGGCCAATGGCGGCTCGCTGGTCACCGCGGCGCTGGGCGAGCGGCGCCTGTGCTATTCGGTTGCGGAGCCGGGCGAGCACTGGATAGCCAATTCGCTGTGCGTGATGGCCGCGGTGTATGCAGCGGGCGGCGATCTCGGCGCGGCCGGGTTGGCGCTGGCGGAGATGGGCGGGCTCAAGGGCCGCGGCGCGCGCCACCGGGTGAAGGCCCCCGGCGGCCACGCGCTGTTCATCGACGAAAGCTACAACGCCAATCCGGCTTCCATGCGCGCCACGCTGGCGCAGCTGGGTGCCACCCCCGCCACGCGGCGGATCGCGGTGCTGGGCGCGATGAAGGAACTGGGCGATTTCGGCCCCGCCTTCCACGCCCAGCTGAGAGAGCCGCTGGAAGAGGCGCAGGTGGACTATGCGATCCTTGTCGGCCCCGATATGGCGCCGCTCGCACGCGAACTGGGGAAACCCGTACCGCCCTCGCTTGGCAATGCCATTCCCTTTGCGCATTGCGAAGGTCCGGGCGAAGCCATCGCCGCGCTGGAAGAATTCGGCCTGGCCGGTGGCGACGCGGTGCTTGTGAAAGGTTCCAATTCGGTGGGTCTGGGCCGCGTGGTGGCCCACTTCACCGCGAGGGAAGGCTGATACGCCGTAATGCTGTACCTGCTTGCGCAATGGCTTGAATTCGAAGGTCTGTTCAACCTCGTCCGGTATCAGACCTTCCGCGCCGGGGCCGCCATGCTCACGGCGCTGTTCATCGGGCTGGTGATCGGCCCGCGCTTCATCAACATGCTGCGCGTGCGCCAGGGCAAGGGTCAGCCCATCCGCACGGACGGGCCGAAGACGCATCTCGCCAAGGTGGGCACGCCCACCATGGGCGGGCTGATGATCCTGATCTCGCTGCTGATCGCCATGCTGATCTGGATGGACCCCTACAGCCCGCTGGTCTGGGCCTGCGTGGCGGTGACGGCGGGGTTCGGCCTGATCGGCTTCCTCGACGATTTCGACAAGGTGACGAAGCGCAGCCACAAGGGCGTGTCGGGCAAGGTCCGCCTGCTGCTCGAATTCATCGTTGCGGGCGTGGCCTCGTGGATCATCGTCGGCCATATCAGCACCGATCTCTACGTGCCGTTCTTCTCCGGTCGCTTCGTGCCGCTCGGGCCGCTCTATTATGTCTTCGCCGCCACCGTGATCGTGGGCTTCGGCAATGCCGTGAACCTGACCGACGGGCTGGACGGGCTGGCGACCATGCCCGTGGTGATCGCCGCGGGCGCCTTCATGCTGATCTGCTACCTCGTCGGCCGCGTGGATTTCAGCGGCTATCTCGGCATTCCCTATGTGGAAGGCGCTGGCGAGCTGGCGATCTTCTGCGCCGGCATCATGGGGGCGGGCCTCGCCTTCCTGTGGTTCAACGCGCCGCCCGCGGCGGTGTTCATGGGCGATACGGGCAGCCTCGCCCTCGGCGGCGCACTGGGCGCGATCGCGGTGGCGGCGCATCACGAAATCGTGCTGCTGATCATCGGCGGCCTGTTCGTGATGGAAACGGCCAGCGTCATCATCCAGGTGTTCTGGTTCAAGCGCACGGGCAAGCGCATCTTCCGCATGGCGCCGATCCACCACCATTTCGAACAGCTCGGCTGGAAGGAATCGACCGTCGTGATCCGCTTCTGGATCATCGCCATCGTCCTCGCCGTGCTCGGCCTGGCGACATTGAAGCTGCGATGATCACCTCCTCCGCCTTTGCCGGCCGGCGCTACCTCGTGCTTGGCCTCGCCCGTTCGGGCATGGCGGCGGTGGAATCGCTGCTGGCGAGCGGGGCGGAGGTGCTCGCCTGGGATCGCCGCGAAGGCCCGCGCGACCAACTGGCCGGTCGCGTGACCGTGGCGGACCCGCTGGTTGCCGATCTGCGCGGGCTGGACGGGATCGTCCTGTCCCCCGGCGTGCCGCTCAACACCCATCCCATTGCGGAGCGGGGGCGGGAAGCCGGCGTGCCGCTGATCGGGGACATAGAGCTGTTCGCGCTCGCGCGGCCCAGCCTGCCCGAACACCGCGTGGTTGGCATCACCGGCACCAACGGCAAATCCACCACGACTGCCCTGGTGCACCATTTGCTGGAGCAGTCCGGCATACCCGCCCGGATGGGCGGCAACATCGGCCTGCCGATCCTGGCGCAGGAGCCGCTGGCCCCGGGCGGGGTCTATGTGCTGGAGCTTTCGAGCTACCAGATCGACCTCACCCACTCGCTCGCCTGCGAGGCCGCGGCGCTGACTAATGTCACGCCCGATCACCTCGATCGTTACGCGGGCTTCGAGGCCTATGCCGCGTCCAAGGCGCGATTGTTTGCCATGCAGAGCCCGGATCAGTTCGCCGTATTCGGCTGCGCCGATGCGGTGACCAGCAAGGTGCAGGCGGAAGAGCTTGCCCGCCGCGGGCCTGGCCGGGCCGATTGTGCCAAGCTTTCGCGCTGGGGTGCGCATCAGGCGGCATGGCCCTCGCTACAGGGGCCGCATAATCTGCAGAATGCCGCCATCGGTGCCGCACTGGCGCTGGAACTGGGGCTCAGCGAGGATCAGGTGCTGGCGGGCCTCGCCACGTTCCGCGGCCTGCCGCACCGGATGGAGCGGCTGGGGAGCTTCGGCGGCGTCGATTATGTGAACGACAGCAAGGCCACCAATCCGGCCTCCACCGCGCCGGCGCTGGCCGCTTTTCCACCCGATCCGGACAAACGTATCCACTGGATCTGCGGGGGCTTGCCGAAATCCGATGATCTGGACGAATGCGCCCCCGCCTTCGGCAATATCGCCGCCGCCTATACGATCGGCGAGGCCGGGCCGCGCTTTGCGCAGATCCTCGAACCCTTCATGCCGGTGGAACGCTGCGAAATGTTGAGCGAGGCAGTGTGCCGCGCCCATGCGGCTGCCAAGCCGGGCGATGTCGTGCTCTTCTCCCCCGCCTGCGCGAGTTTCGACCAGTTCCGTGACTATGAAACCCGCGGGGAGTGTTTTCGCCGGCTGGTGGCGGAGATCACCGGCGAGGCGGGCGGGGAAACAGCCACTTTCACTGCCAGGTCCGCAGCATGAGTGCAGCGCGTCCCTATATCCCGCGACCCGGCGAACCGGCGCTGCAGGCGGCGCGCTTTCCCAATTCGCGCAAGCGCCAGATGCAGATCTGGTGGCGCGAGGTGGACCGTGTGCTGCTGGGCCTCGTGCTGCTGCTGATGGCGATCGGCGCGGTCGCCGTGGCCGCGGCTTCGCCTGCCAGCGCACGGCGGCTTTCGGGCGCCAAGGGCACACTGTCCGATCTGCATTTCTTCTGGCTGCATCTGCGATTCCAGTTGCTGGGCCTCATCGTGATGTTCGGCACGTCGCTGGCCCCGCGCGAGTGGGTGCGGCGGGGCTGCATCCTGCTGGCCTGCGCCATGTTCCTGGCGTTGTGCCTTGTCCCCATTCTCGGCACCGAGGTGAACGGTGCGCGGCGCTGGCTCGATCTCGGCATGTCGTTCCAGCCGAGCGAGTTCCTGAAGCCCGCTTTCGCCGTGCTCTGCGCCTGGGTTCTCTCGTGGCGCCTGCGCGACCCGGAACTGCCGGTGATCCCGCTGAGCGCCGGACTGCTGGCGGCGATCGTGGCGCTGCTGATGATGCAGCCCAACCTCGGCGAGGCGATCCTGTTCGTGGGCGTCTGGTTCGTGCTGGCCATGCTGGCGGGCCTGCCGATGCAGCGGATCGCGATCCTGGGCGGGGTGGGCACGGCCGGCCTGACGCTGGCCTATCTCTTCTATGACAATGCCCGCCACCGCATCGATGCCTTCCTTGGGGGTGGCACTGCCTTCGATCAGGTGGACCTCGCCAGCCGCACGCTGATGGCCGGCGGCTGGACCGGCAGCGGCTTGTGGCTGGGCGTCCGCAAGATGAACCTGCCCGAGGCGCATACCGACTATATCTTCTCCGTCATCGGGGAGGAGTTCGGCCTGCTGGTGTGCTCGCTGATCGTGGTGCTTTATATGGCGATCGTGCTGCGCGTGACGACGCGGCTGCTGCGGGAGGATAATCTGTTCATCATTCTGGCCGCCACGGGCCTGATTGCCCTGTTCGGCGGGCAGGCCTTCATCAATATCCTGGTGAACCTGCAACTGTTCCCATCGAAGGGCACGACGCTGCCGCTGATCAGCTATGGCGGATCATCCACGCTGGCACAGTGCTTCACCATCGGGCTGCTGCTGGCGATTACGCGCCGCAACCCGTATCTGGAGCGGGAGAAGTTCGATCTTCGCACCGCTCTGGAAAAGGAAATTGAGCGATGAGCAGCGTTTCCCGCCATTTCGTCCTCGCTGCCGGGGGCACGGGCGGCCATCTCACGCCCGCCTTCGCGCTGGCGCAGGAACTGGTGCAGCGGGGCCATCACGTCGCGCTGATTACCGACGAGCGCGGCGCGGCCATTCCCGGCAAGCCCGATTTCCTTCCGGCCCATGTGCTGCCGGCGGGCCGCTTTGGAAGGAATCCGCTGGGCTGGTTCAAGGCAATCATGGCGGTGCTGGAAGGCCGCCGCATGGCGCGCCGCCTGTATGAAAGCTTCGATCCCGCGGCGGTGATCGGCTTCGGCGGCTATCCCGCACTGCCCGCCCTGCTGGCCGCCCGCGCGGAAGGGGTGCCGAGCGTCATCCACGAACAGAACGCCGTGCTGGGCCGGGTCAACCGGCTGCTGGCCCGCGGCGTGAGCGCCATTGCGACCGCTTATGAGCGGGTGGACCGGCTGAAGCCCGCCTTCTCCGGGAAGGTGCATGCGGTGGGCAATCCGGTCCGCGCGGAAGTGCTTGCGCTGCGGGATGCGCCGTTCCCTCCGTTTACGGAGGACGGGCTGCTGCGCGTGCTCGTCACCGGCGGTAGCCAGGGCGCGCGGGTGCTCTCGCAGGTCGTGCCCGATGGCCTGTCGATGCTCCAGCCGGCGCTGCGTTCCCGGCTGCAGGTCACCCAGCAATGCCGTGCGGAAGACCTTGAAGCCGTGCGCGAACGCTACGCCAGCCACGGCATCCCGGCCGAGCTGGGCACCTATTTCGAAGACATGCAGGCGCGGCTGGCCGATGCGCATCTGTTCATCGGCCGCGCCGGTGCCTCCACCATTGCCGAACTGACGGCGGTAGGGCGGCCCGCCATTCTGGTGCCGCTGCCGATTGCGACTGACGACCATCAGGCGGCCAATGCACGCGAGATGGTGAAGGCGGGGGGCGCGCGTTCCATCCGGCAGGAGAGGTTCACCGCCAAGGAACTGGCCAAGCAGATCCAGGCCATGGCGCAGCATCCGGAAACGCTGGCGACGGCGGCCCATGCGGCGTGGAATTGCGGACGGCCCAACGCCGCCAGCGATCTGGCCGATCTGGTCGAGAGTTTCGGCGGAACGCCGATCCAGGATGTGATCCGCGTCGGCGGCGACGCGAAGGAGACGGCGGACCGGGTTTCCGTGCCCAGAGGCGCGCCGGCATGAAGGGCGTAGGCACCGATATCGGCACGATTCACTTCGTGGGCATCGGGGGAATCGGCATGTCCGGCATTGCCGAGGTGATGCACAATCTCGGCTATAGCGTGCAGGGGTCGGATATCGCCGAAGGCGCCAGCGTGGAACGGCTGCGCACGCGGGGAATCGCGGTGTCCATCGGCCACCGGGCGGAGAATCTGGGCGATGCTGCGGTGGTCGTCACCTCCACGGCGGTGCGGCGCGACAATCCCGAAGTGGCTGCCGCGCTGGAACGCCGCATCCCCGTGGTCCGCCGCGCGGAGATGCTGGCCGAACTGATGCGGCTGAAGAGCACGGTTGCGGTGGCCGGCACCCATGGCAAGACGACGACGACCAGCATGGTCGCCGCCTTGCTGGATGCGGGCGGGGTGGATCCAACCGTCATCAACGGCGGTATCATCGAAAGCTACGGCTCGAACGCGCGGCTGGGCGCCAGCGACTGGATGGTGGTCGAGGCCGACGAAAGCGACGGCAGCTTCCTGCGGCTGGACGGCACCTATGCGGTGGTGACGAATATCGATCCCGAACATCTCGATCACTACGGCAGCTTCGATGCGGTGAAGGAGGCTTTCGTCGAATTCATCGAGAACGTGCCCTTCTATGGCGCGGCGGTGCTGTGCATCGATCATCCCGAAGTGCAGAGGGTGATCGCCCGCGTGCGGGACCGGCGCGTGATCACCTACGGCTTTTCCGCCCAGGCCGATTGGCGGGCGGAGGATGTGCGGCCGCATGACGGCGGCAATCTGTTCGACGCGGTCCACACCGATCGCGACGGGCGGCAGCGCCGGATCGGCGATATCGCTCTGCCCATGCCGGGCCGGCACAATGTGCAGAACGCGCTGGCGGCGATCGCCGTGGCGGTGGAACTCGGCTGTCCCGACGATACGATCCGCAGCGGCTTTGCGCGCTTCGGCGGGGTGCGGCGCCGTTTCACCCGCGTGGGCGAGGTGGGCGGCACGGTGGTGATCGACGATTACGGCCACCATCCGGTGGAGATCCGCGCGGTGCTTTCCGCCGCGCGCGAGTCGGCGGCCGGGCGCGTGATCGCCGTGGCACAGCCGCATCGCTACACCCGCCTGCGCGACCTGATGGGCGAGTTCCAGTCTGCCTTCAACGATGCCGATATGGTGTTCGTGGCGCCGGTCTATCCCGCTGGTGAAGAGCCGATCGCGGGCGTGGACGCGGGCGCGCTGGTCAAGGGCGTGAAGGACCATGGCCACCGCGCCGCGGCGGAGGTTTCCGGGCCGGAGGAACTGGCCGATCGGCTGGCCGAAATCGTGCAGCCGGGCGACATGGTCGTCTGCCTCGGCGCAGGGGACATCACCAAATGGGCGGCGGGCCTTGCCCCCGCGATCGAGGCGCGCCGCGCCGGCTCTGCGCCTGCGCGGGCAGGGGGCGCGGCATGATGCAGCCGGGCGAGCCGCTGCGGACCGATCGCAATGCGCCGGGCGCGGGCGAAAGCTCCGGCGCGGCCGGCGTGCTGGCGCTGCCCGTGCGCGGCAGGCTGACCGCAAATGCCCCGCTGGACAAGCTGGTCTGGTTCAAGAGCGGCGGCCCGGCGGACTTCCTGTTCGAGCCCGCCGACGTCGATGATCTGATCGCCTTTCTTTCGGCGCAGGATGAAGGCACGCCGGTAATGGCGCTGGGCCTCGGCTCCAATCTCATCGTGCGCGATGGCGGGATACCGGGCGTGGTGGTGCGGCTGGGCAAGGCCTTCGCTACGGTTGAGGTGCGGCGCGACCAGGTGCTGGAATGCGGCGGCGGCGCCAGCGGCATTCTCGTGGCCTCCACCGCGCGCGATGCCGGGATTGCGGGGCTGGAATTCCTGCGCGGCATACCCGGCACGGTCGGCGGCTTCGTGCGCATGAACGGCGGCGCCTATGGGCGGGAAGTGGCCGATATATTGGTCGATTGCGTGGTGGTGATGCCCGGCGGCGAATGCGTGAACATCCCGGCAGCGGATCTGGAATACAGCTATCGCCATTCGCGCCTGCCCGATGGGGCGATCGTGGTGTCCGCCCGCTTCAGGGGCGTACCGGGCGATCCGGCTGAAATCGGCGCAGAGATGGACCGCATCGCTCATGCACGCGAGGAATCGCAGCCGCTGCGCAGCAAGACGGGTGGATCGACCTTCAAGAACCCGGAGGGCGATCGGGCCTGGCGGCTGGTGGATGCGGCGGGTTGCCGCGGCTTGCGGATGGGCGGAGCGCAGGTGAGCGAGAAGCACGCCAATTTCCTGATAAACACCGGCGATGCGACGAGTGCCGATATCGAAGGCCTGGGCGAGGAGGTCCGCCGCCGCGTGGCCCAGAGCCAGGGCGTGACGCTGGAATGGGAAATCAAGCGAGTGGGGCGGCCATGAATAGCGAACTTCCGCGGCTGCATGTGGTCGTCCTCATGGGCGGCTGGGCCAACGAACGCGAAGTCTCGCTGATGAGCGGCAAGGGCGTGGCCGATGCGCTTGAATCGCGCGGCCACCGCGTCACCCGGATCGACATGGACCGCGATGTCGCCGCGCGCCTGGCGGAAGCCGCGCCCGACGTGGTGTTCAACGCGCTGCACGGCGTGCCGGGGGAAGATGGCACGGTGCAGGGGATGATGGACCTGATGGGCATCCCCTATACCCATTCCGGCCTCGCCACCTCGGTCATCGCGATCGACAAGGAACTGACCAAGCATGCGCTGGTGCCGCATGGCATTCCGATGCCGGGCGGGCGCATCGTTGACAGCGAGGATCTTTACGAAGGGGATCCGCTGCCCCGTCCCTATGTGCTGAAGCCGGTCAACGAAGGCTCATCCGTGGGCGTGGCCATCGTGACGGCGGAAAGCAATTACGGCGATCCGATCCGGCGGGATGCCGCCGGGCCGTGGCAGAAGTTCCGCCAGCTGCTGGCCGAACCCTATATCCGCGGCCGCGAACTCACCGCCGCCGTGCTGGGCGATCGGGCGCTGATGGTCACCGAACTGGTGCCCAAGAGCGGCTTCTACGATTTCGACGCCAAATACACCGACGGCATGACGGAGCATGTCTGCCCGGCGAAGATCCCGCCGGAGATCGAAAAGCTGTGCCTCGATTATGCCCTGCGCGCCCATCGCCTGCTCGGCTGTCGCGGCACGAGCCGTTCGGACTTCCGCTGGGATGACGAGCGGGGTGAGGAGGGCCTGTTCCTGCTGGAGACGAACACCCAGCCGGGCATGACGCCGCTCAGCCTCGTGCCCGAACAGGCCCGGCATTGCGGCATCGACTATGCCGATCTGGTGGAGATCATCATCGCCGATGCGCTGCGCCATTTCGGCCGGCTGCCTGCGGGAGCGGCAGGCTGATGGCGCAGACGATCCGCCGCAACGCGAAGACCGTGCGGCGCCAGGCGCGGGCACAGGGCAATCGAACGAAGGTGCGCAAGGCCAAGGCGCAGACCAATTCGCTGATCGACGCCCTGATGCGCGTGCTGCCGTTCACCGAGGACCAGCTGCACAAGTTCTTCCTCGCGCTGATCCTCGGCGTGCTGTTGCTGGGGGCGTGGCTGATCGCGAGCCTCGCCGGCTTTACCGAGCTGGCCGGGCGCCAGCTCGCCTTCTACGCCGCCGATGCCGGATACGAGGTGCGCCGCGTGGAGGTGCACGGCGTGGAGCGAATGAACAAGCTCAAGGTGTATGAGCGCGTTCTGGGCGAGCAGGATCGCGCCATGCCGCTGGTCGATCTGGATACAATCCGCGCTTCGCTGATGGAATTGAGCTGGGTCCGCGACGCCCGCGTGTCGCGCCAGCTGCCCGATACGATCGTGGTGGACATTGTGGAGCGGCAGCCCCACGCCGTGTTGCAGAAGCCGGACCGGCTGGTGCTGATCGACGCCACCGGCCATGTGCTGGAGCCGATCGCTCCGGCCAAGGCGCGCGGCATGCTGATGATCTCCGGCCCCGGCGCGCAGCAGCAGGTGGAAGCGCTGGCTACATTGCTGGACGCCGCGCCCGCGCTGAAGCCGCAGGTCACGGCGGCCGAATGGGTCGGCAATCGCCGCTGGAACCTGACCTTCAAGACGGGCCAGGTGCTCGCCCTGCCGCAGGGTGACGAGAAATCGGCCACCGCGCTCATGAGCTTCGCCCGGCTAGACGGCGTGAATCGCCTGCTCGGCGGCAAGGTCGTTGCCTTCGACATGCGCACGCCGGAGCGGATATACATGCGGGTGCCGGGCCGTGCGCAGGAGGAACTCGATACGCGCCAAGGGGGCAGCTAATGGCCAGCCAGCCCCGCGTCACCCGCGTGTTCGGCGCGGTGAACATCGGTTCTTTCCGGATATCGGCCATGATCGCCGCGCTGACCGAGGGTGGCGAGATGATCGTGCTCGGCAGCGGCCACCGCGCGGCGCAGGGCATCAAGCGCGGCTATGTCACCGATATGGCCGCGGCCACCTATGCCGTGCGCGACGCCATAGAGCGTGCCGAGCGGCTGGCCGGCACGCATATCGGCAGCGTGTGGATCGGCTGTTCGGGCGCCGGGCTCGCCAGCCAGATCCAGCCGGTGGAGATCGACATCGGCGGCCGCCGGATCGAGGAAGAGGATATCGAGCAATTGCTGGTGGCCTCGCGCGCCAGTATCGAGCCCGACGGGCGGATGGTGCTGCATGCGCAGCCGGCCT
This sequence comes from Altererythrobacter sp. B11, assembly GCF_003569745.1. Taxonomy (NCBI): domain Bacteria; kingdom Pseudomonadati; phylum Pseudomonadota; class Alphaproteobacteria; order Sphingomonadales; family Erythrobacteraceae; genus Altererythrobacter; species Altererythrobacter sp. B11. Next base: position 3,478,962 of record NZ_AP018498.1, on the reverse strand, counting down.
GCTATTTCCTCGACGGCGCGCATGGCATTGCGAATCCGAAGGGCCTGCACGCCGAACGGCTGGGCGTGGACGTTCACGTGATGCTGGCCGATGGCGCGCCGATGCGGAATGTCACCGAAGCGGTGCAGAATGCGCATCTGGAGGTGGAAGGCGTGGTCGCATCCCCGCTGGCCACGGGCTATGCCTGCCTTTCTGCGGAGGAGCGCGATCTCGGCGTCGCCCTGGTGGAGTTCGGCGGAGAGGTGACCAATGTCTCGGTCTATATGAGCGGGATGCTGGTGGGCCTTGCAGCGATTCCCCGTGGCTCGGCCGATATCACCGATGCGATCGCCAGCGATTTCGGTATCCGCCGCTTTCAGGCGGAGCGGCTGAAATGCGTGCACGGATCGGCCATCGCCAGCCCGGCCGATCATCGGGAAATGGTGCCGGTCAACGGCCCAGGCGACGATGCTGCTGCCGGCGGCCCGATCGCCCGCGGGGCCGATGACAAGAACCGCATACCGCGGTCCGAACTGATCGGCGTCATCACGGGCGAGCTGGACCAGCTGATGGGGCAGGTGGGTCGCGCGCTCGAATCGCTTGGTTTCGGCGGTACTGCGCGGGGGCGGCAGGTGGTGATCACCGGGGGCGGGGCGGAACTGGCCGGCCTGGCGGACTACGCCCAGGCGGCGCTGGGCAAGCCGGTGCGGATCGGCGGTCCGCCGCCCTTGAAGGGGCTGCCAGAGGCGCACTCCGTGCCCGGTTTCGCCACTCTTGCCGGACTGGTAATCTATGCCGCTGCCGAGCCGATCGACATCCGCAAGGCGGGCGAGCGCCGGCAGCCGGCGTCTTCCGTGGCGGGACTGGCCGCGGTCCAGCGGATATGGGCGGCAGTTAAGGAATATTTCTAGACGTTTGCCTGCCGCTGCGCATGGCTGTGGATAGCTTTTTTTACCTTTTGCACGGGTGATTCGCTTTGTGGCACAAGCGGGACACCAGAATGAACAGGGCCTCCCCGAGGAGAGCAGGAAATGAGTATCAATATCGGCCCGCCTTCCGTTGAAGAACTCCGTCCGCGGATCACCGTGATCGGTGTCGGCGGCGCCGGCGGCAATGCCATCGCGAATATGATAGAGGCGGAAATCGAAGGCGTCGATTTCATTGTCGCCAACACCGATGCGCAGGCGCTGAACAATTCGGTGGCCGAACACCGCATCCAGCTGGGGCCGGATATCACCCAGGGCCTCGGCGCCGGATCGCGGCCCGAAGTCGGCCGCGCCGCCGCGGAAGAGACGGTGGCCGAGATCGAGCGCGCGCTGGAAGGCGTGAACATGGTCTTCATCGCCGCCGGCATGGGCGGCGGCACGGGCACGGGCGCGGCACCGGTGATCGCGGAAATCGCGCGCACCCGCGGCATCCTGACGGTGGGCGTCGTCACCAAGCCGTTCCTGTTCGAAGGCACGCGCCGTATGCGCTCGGCGGAGTCGGGTATCGAGGAGCTGCAGAAGCACGTCGATACGCTGATTGTGATCCCGAACCAGAACCTGTTCCTGGTCGCCAAGGCGGAAACCACCTTCAAGGAAGCGTTCCAGCTGGCGGACGAAGTGCTGCAGCAGGGCGTGCGCTCCATCACCGATCTGATGGTGATGCCGGGCCTCATCAACCTCGACTTTGCCGACGTGCGTTCGGTCATGGGCGAGATGGGCAAGGCGATGATGGGCACGGGCGAGGGCGAGGGCGAGAATCGCGCGCTGGAAGCCGCCGAGAGGGCCATTGCCAATCCGCTGCTGGACGGCGTGTCGATGCAGGGCGCCAAGGGCGTCATCATCTCGATCATCGGCGGCGAGGACATGAAGCTGCTGGAAGTCGACGAGGCTGCGAACCACATCCGCGAGCTGGTCGATCCCGAGGCCAACATCATCTGGGGCTCGGCCTTCAACCCCGATCTCGAGGGCAAGATCCGCGTGTCGGTGGTCGCCACAGGCATAGACAGCGGTGCTGCGCCCGCACAGCAGGCCAGCCAGCCGATCTCCTTCGGCGCCCAGCGTGGGCCGAAGAAGCCGGTTCTTCCTCCGCCGACCGAAGCCGAAATGGCAGAGAGCGGCAGCGCATCGTTCGACAGTGAGCCGGCTGAGCAGCGCGCGCCCGAACGGGCCCCTTCATTCTCGAACGAGCCGGTCAGCGCCTCCTACGAGGACGATTATGGCGATTTCGATGAGGATGAGGACGAGACGGCCACCGCCAATTTCGCCTCACTCACCGGTTCACGCGACGAGGATGACAGCGCCGAGCTGGAGCTGACCGACGAAGCCGAGCCGACCGCCCCCGACGAACTGCTGCTAGACGCCAGCCGCCTGGCCGAGCGTGACGAGCCGGCGCAGCCGCATTTTGGCGGGCGGCGCGGGCAGATGCTGGGCGGTGCGGCTGGCAAGGGCACGCCGCCGGCCGGTGGCGCTGCTGCCGGCAGCACTCTCTTCGAGCGGATGGCCAATCTCTCCCGTTCCAGCGGTACGCCCGCCGGCGACGAGGGGGATGAGGACGAGGATGAGAAGGATGGGGACGGCGGCGCCTCGCTGCGCATCCCGCGCTTCCTCGGACGGCAGAACAACCAGTAAGCCGGACCCATTCGCGCGAGGTTCACACTCGGCCCGCTAGCGCGCGCGGCATGATGTCCCCGCACTCTTCGCCGCAGCGGCGGAGGCGGCGCGGTGTCGTGCTGCCTGCTCTGGCGGGCGCGGCTCTGGCGCCCTTCCTGGCCCTGGCGCCTGCCGCCGCGCAGGATTCCATTTCGCGCCCGGTAGTGCAGGCGGTGCCCAGCCCCGATTCGGAGCGGTTGAGCGAGGCCTTGCGCCAGCTCGCCCACAATCCCCAGTCCACCGATGCGCTGATCGCCGCTGGCCAAGCCTCGCTGGGTCTGGATGATCTGAACGCCGCGCTCGGCTTTTTCGGGCGGGCGCAGGCGCTGTCGCCTGGCGATGCACGCGCGAAGGCAGGCATGGCGGCCATCTCGGTGCGCCAGAATCAGCCGCTTTCCGCACTTTCGCTGTTCAGTGAGGCGGAAGCGGCGGGGGCGGATCTTGCCCCCTATGCCAGTGACCGCGGCCTCGCCTATGACCTTGTGGGCGACAACGCCAAGGCGCAGGAGCAATATCGGCTCGTGCTGGCGCGCGGCGAGAATCCCGCGATCGCGCGCCGGCTGGCCATCAGCCAGGCCATCGCTGGCAATCAGGCAGCTTCGGAAGCCACGCTGCTGCCGATGCTGCAACGGCAGGATTTGTCCGCCTATCGTGCGCGCGCCTTTGCGCTCGCCATTCTCGGCCAGCCGGATGAAGCGGTGTCGATCGCCGAGACGCTGCTGCCGGCGCAGCTTTCAGGCCGGATGGCGCCTTACCTGCGTTATATGGCCAAGCTCACCCGGGCGCAGCAGGCAGCTGCGGCCAATCTCGGCCTGTTCCCCCAGGCGGAGGCGATCGGGCGGGACGAGCCGCAGATCGCGGCGCTGTCTGCCCAGGCCGCCGCTGTTCCGGGCGCGGGAACGACAGCGCGCTCTGCTGACGCGCGGCTCGTGCCGAGCGGGGAGCCACTTGGCCGCCGTGCAGAGGACCGCAAGGGAAGGGCAGAAGCCGGCAAGCCCGCGCGGAGCCGCCGTGAGGTCGCCGCTACCGAACCGGCTCCGGCGCCTGCCCGATCGCGGGCCGGCGCTGCCGAGGCGCCCGTGCAGGTGGCCGCGCAATCGCAGGTTGGCGAGCTGCCGCCGCTTGGGGGGCAGGCTGCTGCCGCGCCTGCGCCCTCTCCGCCGCCTGTTCCAACTCCAACACCCGCACCTCAGCCTGCAGCCGTTGCCGTGGCACAGGCGCCGCGGCCGCTGCAGGGGCCCGCGGCCGACCCTCAGCCGTCGCGGTCCGGCCAATCATTCGCAGACGCCAGCCTCCCGCCCACGCCGACGCCGGGCCCTGCTCCCACGCCGACCGTGCTTCTCCCTCCGTCGGAACAGCCAAAGCCGCCGGTGGAGATTTCACTGCGCGACGCGTTCGCCGAGTTTTCTCTTGCTGGCGACGCGGCTGCCGTTGCGGCGCGCCCCGCGGCCGGGGCGGTGGACATCACGGCAATCAAGCCGCCGCGCGAACGGCCCAAGCCGCCACCGCCCCCCGCGCCGCCTCCGCCGCCGCCCCCACCCCCGGAACCGAGCCGGCACTGGGTCCAGATTGCCACCGGGCGAGACGTGAAGGCGCTTGGCTTCGACTGGAAACGGCTGCGTCGCGAAGCCGGCGGCCTGCTCGACAAGGCAGAGCCGCATGTCGCCGCCTGGGGACGCACCAACCGCATGGTGGTGGGCCCCTATCCCAGCACCAAGGCGGCCAACGAGATGGTCGGCAAGCTGAAGGACAAGGGCTTTGATTCCTTCCGATTTGACAGCGCGGAAGGCGAGAAGGTCGCCCCGCTCGACTAAGCGCCGGACCGGCTTTTGCACACCTTGCCAACAGGCTTGTTAAGTTTTGCCCAGTGACGCCATGGCGGTGGATTGCGCCGTGCCCCCGCCCCGCTGCATTGATGCCGCAAGCCGGGCGAACGGCCGGGCACGCAGGGGTTGAACAATGGATATCGGTCGCGAGCAGATGGATGAGGACGAGGACGCCGCGCCGCTGGAAATGCTCGCGCAGTTGTTCCAGGCCCATGGCTGGCCCTGCGAATTCGTGAATGACGATGAAGTTTGCGGCGAAGTGCAGGGCAGCTGGACGACCTACCAGCTGCGCGGCATCTGGCGGCCGGAAGATCGCGTACTGCAGCTGATCTGCCTCCCCGAGATTCGTGTGCCCGAAGCCAAGCGCAAGGCCGCTTACGAATTGCTGGCGCTGATCAACGAACAGCTCTGGATCGGCCATTTCGACATCTGGTCGAATGGCGGAGTGCTGCTCTATCGCCATGGGCTGATGCTGGGCGATGGGCTGCTTGGGCTCTCGGTCGGTCAGCTGGCGGTGGAAAGCGCAGTGGCCGAATGCGATCGCTTCTATCCTGCCTTCCAGTTCGTGCTGTGGGGCGACAAGCGCCCGCGCGAGGCGCTGGAAGCCGCATTGGTGGACGCTGCCGGGGAGGCCTGAGCCGCTTCTCCGTGGACAGCGCGCGGCGGATTCGGCACTGGCGGCGCATGACCTATCAGAACATCCTCCTCGTCGGCTGCGGCAATATGGCCGGGGCCATGCTCGACGGCTGGCTGGCCGCCGGGTTCGATCCCGCCCGCTTCACTGTTGCCGATCCCGGGATGAAGGAGCCGCGCCCGGGGGTGAAGCTGCTGGATGCGATCCCTGAGGGGGGCAGCTTCGATGCCGTGCTCCTGGGCGTCAAGCCGCAGATCCTCGCCGATGTCGTGCCGCAGGTTAAAAAGGTGGTGGGCGCGGGCACCGTGCTGCTTTCTATCCTCGCCGGGGTCGAGCTCTCCGTGTTGCGGGATCGTTTCGCGAACGCGGCCGGCGTGGTGCGGCTGATGCCCAATCTTGCCGCGGCGCTCGGCAAGTCCCCCATCGCCGTCGCGCAGGCCGGGCTGGACGATTCCGGATCTGACGCGGCGATGGCTTTCCTGAAACCGCTCGGCACGCCGGAATGGGTGGCGGAGGACGAGTTCGATCTCGTCACCGCCCTGGCGGGATCGGGGCCGGCCTTTGTCTATCGTTTCATCGATTCGCTGGCGGCCGCAGCGGCCGAGCTCGGGTTGGCGGAAGACAAGGCGCTGCGTCTGGCATTGGCGATGGTGGAAGGGGCTTCGGCGCTGGCAGCAGCATCGCCCCACGCCCCGGCGGAGCTCGCCCGGCGCGTGGCGAGCCCGGGTGGCGTCACGCAGGCGGGGCTCGAAGTGATGGATGACGGGGCGGCGATGCGCCGGCTTGCGGTCGCGACGCTGCGGGCGGCGCGCGATCGCAGTGCCGAGATGGCAGCCGAGGCGCGCGGCAAGGCGTAAGCGCGCCCGATGGCGTTCGGTTTTGCTTGAAAAGCGTGCCGCGAAGACCGATATTCGCCTACGAGCGGCTCGCAAAGTGAAGCCGTGCATACGGAGTTTAGGATAAATGGCAAATTGGAACGACCCCCGGGCGACCCGCCAGGGCATCGGAGAGTCGCCCGGCCTTAGAGGGGGTGTCCGCACCGGCGAGACTTTCGACGCCGGGCTGCGCAAGCACATGCTCTCCATCTACAATTATATGGCGTCCGGCGTATTGCTGACCGGCGTGGTCGCGCTGCTGACCTGGCAGTCCGGCCTTGCGGTGCAGCTCTTCGCCAGCCCGCTGCGCTGGATCGTGGCTCTCGCCCCACTGGGCATCGTGTTTGCGATGAGCTTCGGGCAGAATCGCTTCAGCACATCCACGCTTCAGGCAATGTACTGGGGCTTCGCGGTGCTGATGGGGCTTTCGCTGTCCTCGGTCTTCGCCGTCTACACAGGTGCGTCCATTGCGGCGACCTTCTTCGCCACGGCGGGCGCCTTCGCGGGTCTCAGCCTTTATGGCTACACCACGCAGCGTGATCTTTCGGGTTTCGGCACCTTCCTGATCATGGGCGTGATTGGCCTGCTGATCGCCAGCGTGATCAACATCTTCCTGCAGTCGCCGGCGCTTTATTGGGCGGTGACCTTCCTGGGCGTGCTGATCTTTGCCGGTCTGACTGCCTATGACACGCAGAAGCTGAAGGAGCAGTACAACTATGTGCGTGGCACCGATTTTGCCGGCAAGGCGATCGTGCTCGGCGCGCTGAACCTGTATCTCGACTTCATCAACATGTTCCTTTTCCTGCTTCGGATCATGGGCAGCAGCCGCAACTGATCGCACGCAGGATTCGCTTCATCGTGCCCGGGATGCCGCTGTGCATCCCGGGCATTTTCTTTGCCCGGCCAAACCGTTAGGGAAGCGTTCTTCATCCGGCAGAAAGCCGGAAGCGGGTAATGGGCCCGAAATTTTAATGTGAGGGGGCGCTTCGCCTGATGCTGTGGAACAATCGACACTGGATCGCGAAGGCTGCGGCCCTGAGCGGGCTCGCGCTGCTGGCGGCCTGCGCCACGCCTCCGCCTCCGCCGCCCCCACCTCCGGCGCCTCCGCCGCCGGTGCAGGAGGCGATCCCCTATCGCCCGATTCCGCCGCAGGGCGCCTCCTATGTGATGCCGATCCCGCCGATGGGGCCGGATGGCCTGCGGCGCACGATCAACACCGGCCTCACCCAGGATGAGGCGCTGTGGCATTTCCGCTCGGGCTGGAACGTGGCCGCGCTGAACTGCAACGATGCGCAATATGCGCCGATCACCACGGCGTATGGCGAATTCCTGAAGAAGAATGCCAAGCGGCTCGCTGCCGCCAATGCGTCGATGGACAAGGAATTTCGCAAGGAATCCTCCAACCGCTCGACAGCGGTCAAGGCGCGCGAAGCGCATATGACGCAGGTCTATAACTATTTCGCGCTGCCGGCGGTGCGTTCGACCTTCTGCGCAGTGGCGCTTGATCTCGCAAACACGGCGCTGCAGACCCCACCCGCCGATGTTGACCAATTCGCGCTTGCGGGGCTCACCCGCTACGAGGGCGCCTTCGAGCAGTTCTTCAGCGACTACGAGAAATATCGCACCGAATCCGCTGCCTGGGACGCGAAATACGGCGAGCGCTATGGCGCCTCGCAGCCGGGCTATGTGGCGGTCCACGGTGTGCGCCAGCCGGGCATCGGGGCCACGCTTGCAGACAGCGGTGCCCCTTCGGTGACGGGCGGCGTGACGGATCCGGACAGCGGGGCGACCATTCCGCTGGTTGCGCGACCTGACGATACGGTGTCCACCCCAGTGGTGCAGCCGCTGAATGCGAAGGAAACTGGCAACTAAGCGGAAACGGCGCGAAGGCATGGGAGGCCGCAAATTTGCTCTTCCAAGAGGAATGCCTTTTCGCTAGGACGCGCGCTCTTCGCGGGCCATGTCCGCGCAGCGACACTGGAACGGGGCCGTAGCTCAGCTGGGAGAGCGCGTCGTTCGCAATGACGAGGTCAGGGGTTCGATCCCCCTCGGCTCCACCAGTTGTCCCGCAACTCCCCTCCGCGCAGCCGCTCAGCCTCCGCCGGGGCGGGCGCATTAGCGGTTCGACAGACCCGCCGCGAACGGGCAAGGTGGCGCTATGCATTTCCTCGATCAGGCCAAGATATTCATTCGCTCGGGCGCCGGCGGACCCGGCGCGGTGAGCTTCCGGCGCGAGAAGTACGTCGAATATGGCGGCCCCGACGGGGGCAATGGCGGCAAGGGCGGCGATGTCATCTTCGAAGCCGTGGCCGGTCTCAACACGCTGATCGACTTCCGCTATTCGCAGCATTTCAAGGCCCGCCGCGGCGGCCACGGCATGGGGCGCGACCGCACCGGCAAGGGTGCGGAGGATCTCGTCATCAAGGTGCCGGTGGGCACGCAAGTACTGGACGAGGAGCGCGAGGAGGTGCTCGCCGATCTCACCCAGGTGGGGCAGCGCGTGGTGCTGCTGGAAGGCGGCATCGGCGGGCGGGGCAATGCCAGCTACAAGACCTCCACCAATCGCGCCCCGCGCCAGCACCAGCCGGGCATTCCGGGCGAGGAGATGTGGGTGTGGCTGCGGCTGAAGCTGCTGGCCGACGCGGGGCTGGTGGGGCTGCCCAATGCCGGAAAGTCCACCTTCATCAACCAGGTGACCAACACCCGCGCGAAGGTGGGGGATTATGCCTTCACCACGCTGGTGCCCAAGCTGGGCGTGGTGCGCCACAAGGCGCGCGAATTCGTGCTGGCGGACATCCCCGGCCTGATCGAAGGCGCGGCGGACGGTGCGGGCATCGGCGATCGCTTCCTCGGCCATATCGAGCGCTGCCGCGTGCTGATCCATCTGGTGGACATCGCCGGGCAGGATCCCGCCGAAGCGATGCAGGTGGTGGAGCGCGAACTGGAAGCCTATGGCGCCGGGCTGGTGGACAAGCCCCGCCTGATCGCGCTGAACAAGGTCGATCTCGCCGATGCCGAGCTGGCAGAGGGCTTCGCCCGCGAGTTGCGCGAGGCCGGTGCGGAGCGCGTATTCCCGATTTCCGGCGCGACCGGTGCGGGGGTGGAGGCGCTGATGGATGCGGTGCTGGAGTTCCTGCCCGCCCGCACGGTGACCGAACTGCCCACCGCGCCGATCGACGCAGATGGCCAGGTGGAAGATGAAGAGGGCGGCTGGTCCCCCCTCTGATCGCGTTGCGCTTCTCAAGTCGCGCGGCGCAAGCTAACGCGCCGCCATGTCGATCGCTCGCCTCGCTGATCTCGCCAATGCCACTTCGGCACCGCGCCTTGTCTTCAAGGTAGGCTCCGCGCTGCTCGTGGGGCCGGGCGGCCGCCCGCGCCGCGAATGGCTGGCCGGGCTGGTGGGGGAAATCGCCGCCGCACGGGCGCGCGGGCAGCAGGTTATCGTGGTCAGCTCCGGCGCGATCGCGCTGGGCGCGGCCCGGCTCGGCCTGGCGAAGGGCGGGCGCGGCAGCCTCGCGGATGCACAGGCTGCGGCGGCAGTGGGCCAGATCGGCCTTGCTGGGCTGTGGAGCGAGTTGCTCGGTGTCCACGGGCTGACCGCTGCGCAATTGCTGCTGACGCTGGAGGATCTGGAGGACCGGCGGCGCTATCTGAACGCCGCCGCCACGCTGGGGCGCCTGCTGAAGGCGGGCGCCGTGCCAGTGATCAACGAAAACGATTCCGTCGCCACCGCAGAGATCCGCTTCGGCGATAACGATCGGCTCGCCGCCCGCGTGGCGCAGGCCGGCGGGGCGGACGCTGTGGTGCTGTTTTCGGACGTGGACGGGCTCTATGATCGCAATCCGGCGGAGCCGGATGCGCAGCTGCTTCCGTTCGTGGAAGGCGTGACCGAAGCGGTTCATGCCATGGCGAGCGGCGCCTCCAGCTCCGGCATGGGGTCGGGCGGGATGACCAGCAAGCTGCAGGCCGCCGAGATCGCCGAGCGGGCAGGGATCGCGCTCGCCATCGTCAATGGCACCCACAGCCGCCCTTTCGCCCGGGCGCTCGCCAACGACACCGGCACCGTCTTCCTACCCACGCGCAAGGACGGCGCGCGCAAGGCATGGCTGGGCGGGCGCCAGCGGATGAACGGCGCGCTGGTGGTGGACGCCGGCTGCGCCAAGGCCTTGGCCAAGGGCGGCAGTCTCCTCGCCAGCGGCATCCTGTCCGTGGAGGGCGAATTCCAGCGGGGCGATCCGGTGGGCATTCGCGACGAGAGCGGCAAGCCCGTGGCACAGGGCCTCGCCGAATATGGTTCGGCGGAGATCGAGCGGATCCGGGGCACGCGCAGCGAGGATCAGCGCGCGCTGCTCGGCTATGCGCCGCGTTCGGCGGTCGTGCACCGCGATCAGCTGGTGCTGCTGTGAGCGAAGGGCCGATCATTGCCCTGACCGGCGGCACCGGCTTTGTCGGGCAGGCGGTAATGGAAGAAGCCGCGCGGCGGGGGCTGCGCGTGAAGGCGCTTGCCCGGCGCGATCAGCCCGCGCGGGAGGGCGTAACCTGGGTGCGCGGCGATCTGCTCGATCGCGTTGCGCTGGCCGATCTCGTGCAGGGTGCCGACACCGTGCTGCACATCGCCGGGGCGGTGAACGCCGCCGATTTCGCCGGCTTCCATGCCTGCAACGTCGAAGGGACGGAGCGGGTGGTGGAAGCCGCCCGGGCGGCGGGGATCGCCCGCTTTGTGCAGGTCTCCTCCCTGTCGGCCCGCGAACCCGGCCTGTCGGATTACGGCCGCAGCAAATATCTGGCGGAGGAGGTGGTCCAGGCGAGCGGGCTCGATTGGGTGATCGTCCGCCCGCCGGCGATCTATGGGCCGCGGGACCGTGAGATCCTGGAGCTGTTTCGTACGGCGGCGCGCTGGGGCGTGGTGCCTATGCCGCCGCGCGGTCGGGCCTCAGTGATCGCGGTGAGTGATCTCGCGCGGCTGTTGCTCGCGCTGGCCTGTGCGCCGGGACAGCTGACCGGCGCGATTGTCGAGCCCGATGACGGCCGGCAGGCAGGCTGGAGCCATCGCGACCTGGGCAAGGCTATCGGCCGTGCGGTGGGGCGGCGCGTATGGGTGCCGCATGTGCCCGCCAGCGTGCTGCATCTGGCCGCGCGTGCCGACCGGCTGCTGCGAAAAGGGGGCGCCAAGCTGACCCCTGATCGCGCCCGCTACATGGCGCATCCCGATTGGGTGTGCAGCCCTTCGAACGCAGTGCCGGAAGCCTTCTGGCGCCCCGAAGTGGACACGGCGGAGGGCCTTGCCGCCACGGCCCGATGGTATCGGGCGCAGGGCTGGCTCTAAGCGCGGCCGACCGGCTCGGCCGTTGCCCGCCACGCATCGCGGATCGCAGGCAGAAAAAAAGCCCGGCCGTTGCCAGCCGGGCTTGAAAGTCTTGGGAGAGGATGCCTGAAAAGGCCTGCTCTCTATGGCGGCGGCGGCCGATCGGCACAAACGCACTTAATGCATGACCTGTTGCGTAATTTTCAACAGCTATCCATTGCATTGAAAATACCAAAGAAAAAGCCTCGGAAGCGGGCTGCTTCCGAGGCTTTTTGTGTGGCGGAGCCGATTCAGAATGCGGGTTCGTAACCCGGCGGCAGATCTTCTTCTGGTGCCGCACCTGGCTGGCCGTGAATGCCGCATTCGGTCTTGTCCCATCCCCGCCAGCGGCCGGCGCGCGGATCCTCGCCCGGCTTTACGGTTGAGGTGCAGGGTTCGCAGCCGACGGAGAGATAGCCCTTGGCCTCCAGCGGATGGCGCGGCAGATCATGCGCTTCGAAATAGGCGTCGAGATCGGCCTTGATCCAATCGCCCAGCGGATTGATCTTGAGACGGCCGGCCTCCACTTCGAAGCGCGGCAGGTTCTCGCGGGTGACGGACTGGAACGCCTTGCGCCCCGAAATCCAGGTGTCGAGCCCTTCCTTCGCGCGCTTCAGCGGCTCTACCTTGCGGATCGCGCAGCAACCGTCCGGATCCCACGACCAGCGCAGCCCGTTCTCATCCTTGGCCGCCAGCACGGCCGGATCGGGCGTGACGGTGGAGGAGTTGGTGAGGCCCAGCCGCTGCGTCAGCGTTTCGCGATAATCCAGCGTCTCCTGGAACATCTTCAGCGTGTCCACGAAGATCACCGGTGTGGCGGGATCGGCCTGCGCCACCAGATGCAGCAGCACCGCGCTTTCCGTGCCGAAGCTCGACACCACGGCCACCCGCCCCAGCGTGTTTTCCGCCAGCAGCTCGGCCAGCATGGTTGCGGCGTCCACGCCGGCGAAGCGGGCGTTCAGCGCATCGGCATCCGCCTGGGTGAAGCGAGGGCCGGCGTCTATCCTGTCTATGGCGCGACTAGCCATTGTGCGCCTCGCCATGCCGCTTGGCCCAGATCGGCCTGCGATCGTCGGCCGCAGGCTGATAAACCTCGGGCCAGCGCTCGAAGGCGGCCTGCGCATCCGCATCGTTCAGCGGCACTTGCGGGGCGAAGCTGTCAAAGCCGCAGCGCCGCATGTGGCTGAGCTGGTCGATCAGCACATCGCCCACGGCGCGTAATTCGCCATCGTACCCGGCTTCGCGCAGGATGCGCGCCGCCGAATAGCCGCGGCCGTCGGTGAAGGCGGGAAAGTTCACTTCCACCAGCCAGATGCGCGAAAGGTGCGGCAGCAGGTCGCGCGCATCGTCGCCCGGCTCGATCCGCACGGCGGCGGCATTCGATTGTTCGACGAAGGCGTCCACCGTCACCGCCGGGTGATCGACGGTTTCGTCCTGCCGGAAGCGGAACTGCACCTCGTCCGTGCGGGGTTCGGAAATGTCAGCCATATAGCGCCTCCTTGAACGGCTCCATGCCGATGCGGCGATAGGTGTCGAGGAAACGCTCCCCATCCTGCTTCTCGCGCAGATAGACGTCCGCCGCGGTTTCCACCGCGCGCACGATGCCGTCCTCGTCGAAACCGGGGCCGGTGATCTTGCCCAGCGACGTATCCGCCGCTTCGCTGCCGCCGAGCAGCAGCTGGTAGTTTTCCGTGCCCTTCCGGTCCACGCCGAGAATGCCGATATGGCCCGCGTGGTGATGGCCGCAGGCGTTGATGCAGCCGGAAATCTTCAGCTTCAGCTCGCCCAGCGCGGCGGATTTGCCCGTGTCGGCAAAGCGGCGGGAGATCTTCTGCGCCACCGGGATCGAGCGGGCATTGGCCAAGCTGCAATAATCCAGACCCGGGCAGGCGATGATATCCTCGATCGTGTCGAGATTGGCCGCGCCCAGGCCCGCTTCCTCCAGCTTCTGCCACAGGGTGAACAGATCGGCCTTGCGCACATGCGCCAGCACGATGTTCTGCGCATGCGTCACCCGGCATTCGTCGAAGCTGTAGTCCTTCATCAGCTCCGCCATCACATGCATCTGCCCGGCCGAAGCGTCGCCCGGGATGCCGCCGGCGGGCTTCAGGCTGATCGTGGCCGAGACATAGCCGGGCTGCTTGTGCGCATGGGTGTTGTTCTCCACCCACAGCGCGAAGGCGGGATCGGACAGGTCGAGCGCGTCGGGCGCGTCCGCATCGAACGCCGGATCGGCGAAATAGGTGCCGATCCGCTCCAACTCGGCCAGCGGCGGCTCGATGTTCTGGGTCTGCAGGTGGGCGAATTCCTCTTCCACCTGCCGGGCGTATTCATCCGCCCCCAGTTCGTGCACCAGGATCTTGATGCGCGCCTTGTACTTGTTGTCGCGCCGGCCGTAGCGATTGTAGACCCGGAGGCAGGCCTCCGAATAGGTAATCAGCTGATCCAGCGGCACGAATTCGCGGATCAGCGGTGCGATCATCGGCGTGCGGCCCATGCCGCCGCCCACATAGAAGGCAGCGCCGATTTCGCCGGCATCGTTCTTGACGATGCGGATGCCGATATCGTGCAGGCGCATGGCCGCGCGGTCGGTCTCGCTGGCGATCACGGCAATCTTGAACTTGCGCGGCAGGGCCAGGAATTCCGGGTGGAAGCTCGACCACTGGCGCAGCAGCTCGGCATAGGGGCGCGGGTCGATCACCTCGTCCGCCGCGGCGCCGGCATAGTGATCCGAACTGATGTTGCGGATGCAATTGCCGCTGGTCTGGATCGCATGCATCTCCACCTTGGCGAGGTCCGCCAGGATGTCGGGCGCGTCTTCCAGCTTGATCCAGTTGTACTGGATGTTCTGCCGCGTGGTGAAATGGCCGTAGCCGCGATCGTAACGATCGGCGATGTCCGCCAGCGCGTGCATCTGCGCGCTGCTGAGCGTGCCGTAAGGCACGGCGACGCGCAGCATATAGGCGTGCAGCTGGAGATAGAGCCCATTCTGCAGCCGCAGCGGCTTGAACTGGTCCTCCGTCAGCTTGCCTTCCAGGCGGCGGCTTGTCTGGTCGCGGAATTCCGCGACGCGCGCATCGACCATCGCCTGGTCGTATTGGTCATAGCGATACATCAGATCACCCAGTTCCCGGCCTCGGGATCGGCCGGCTTGAGAGTAAGGTCAGGGCGCACGGTGGGACCGAGCGCGCGGATGCGATCCTTGATATGCGCCGGGCGGATACCGCCGGCGGGGTCGGCCTCAGCCTCGATCACATAGGGGGAATTGACGTGCCGGGCGGCTTCCTCGCGCGCGGCGATGCTGGCGCCTTCTTCGCCCACATCCGCCGCATCGTCGACATGGATGGACCAGCCGCTGCCGTCCCACCAGGTTACTGCGCCAGTCTTCAAATCGTTGCCCGTCAATATCTTCACGAAGAAACCTCCTGCGCGATGTGAAGCAGGGCGGGGTCGCTTTCCCGCGTCACATCGCCGATGACTATCAATGCCGGGCTGCGCACCCGGGCGCTTTCCACCAGATCGGGCAGGCCCGCCAGCACACCGCGCAACACGCGCATCTGCGGGCGGGCGGCATTTTCGATGACGGCCAGCGGCATATCCGGCGCCAGCCCATCTGCCATGAGTTTTTCAGCGATTTGCGGGGCCGTCTTCACACCCATATAGATCACCAGCGTGCGGCCCTTGCCGGCGAGCCCGGCCCAGTCCTGCTCCGCCAGGCCCTTGCACTGGCCCGCTACGAAGCTGACGACGCTGGCGTGATCGCGGTGGGTGAGGGGGATCTGCGCGGCGGCGGCGGCGCCATGCGCGGCGCTGATGCCGGGCACGACTTCCACCGGGACGCCGGCGGCGCGGCATGCTTCCGCCTCTTCCCCGCCGCGGCCGAAGATGAACGGATCGCCGCCCTTCAGCCGCACCACATCCCGCCCCGCCAGCGCTTCGCGCACCAGCAAGGCATTGATTTCATTCTGCGGAAGCGTGTGCTTGGAACGGCTCTTCGCCACGGAGATCATCCGCGCATCGGGCCGGGCGAGTGCGAAGACGGCCGGGTCCACCAGCCCATCATGCACCACGATGCGGGCGCGGCCGATCAGCCGCGCGGCGCGCAGCGTCAGCAGATCGGGATCACCCGGCCCGGCGCCGACGAGATAGACTGTGCCGATGTTTTCCATGGCGGCGAGATGCGCTTCGCAGGCGCGGCATTCCAGCGAGAATGGGTATGGCCGCGGTTAGGTTTGCTTTAGCCGCCCTGCGCCGGGGGTGATTTTTCGGGATTTGCACCCTCGCTGCCGGGGGCCTGCATGCGCTGTGCAATTGCTTCAACCAGTTTGCGGAATTCCGCATTGTCGCGCAGGTTGAGATCGCGCTGCGGGAAGGGGATTTCGATGCCGTTTTCGTGGAACAGATCCCACAGCTTCTTCAGCACTTCGGAGCGGACATTGCCCACGCCCTGTTCCGGGTCGGTGATCCAGCAGTGGATGATGAAATTGACCGAGCTGTCGCCGAAGGAATCGAGCCAGCAGGTGGGCGGGGGGCTGTTCAGCACGCGCTTGCTGGCGCGCGCCGCCTCCAGCATCAGTTCTTCCGCTTTCTTGATATCGCAATTGTAGGACACGCCGACCGGGATCTGCATCCGCACCTGGCGGCTGGAGTAGGACCAGTTCTCCACCTGATTGACCATCAGGTTCTCGTTCGGGATCAGATATTCGCGCTGGTCCCGCGTGGTGATGGAAACGGCGCGGATGCCGATCTTGCGGATTTCGCCGAAGGTAGAATTGCCCGCCTGGTCGGCGATGGCGATCACGTCCCCCGGCTTGATCGAACGGTCCATCAGCAGGATGATGCCGGCGATCAGATTGCCGAAGGTCTTCTGCAGGCCGAAGCCGATGGCGAGGCCGAAGGCGCCGGAAAAGACGGTTAGGGCGGTGAGGTTGATCCCCAATATGTCGATGCCGATGAAGATCGCCAGCGCCCAGATGACGATGGAGAGCAGCTTTTCGCCCAGCAATTGCTGCGCCGGATCGAGCCGCGTGACGCGCTTGAACAGCGAATGCGCCATCTTGCTGCCGAGCCGCGCCAGCACGAACACCGCCATGATGACGAGGATGACGACCAGCACGCTCCACACCGAAATCCGGGTATCGCCCACGGTGAAGCCCAGCGCGTCCAGCTGATCGACCACATTGCCCACGGTGATGCTGTGCTGGCTGACCGCCTCCTTCAGCGCATCGGCCCCGGCGACGGGGTCCGCATCGGCCGTGGGGGTGGCCGCGGGGTAACCGGGGATCGCCTCGGGCGGCGGCACGGTATCGGCCCCCGCGGTGGGAGAGGCCTGGGGAAAGGGGGCGGCGCCGACCGTGTCCGTCGCGCTATCCGTCGGCGCCGTCATCGCAGCAGTCATTCGCGCTCCATCGCGGCAAATCCCCGGGCCAGATCGTGGACCAGATCCTCCGGGTCTTCCAGCCCGATCGCCAGCCTTATTCCCAACCGGTCCGCCGCATCCCAGCCCGGCGGTGGCCAGGAGGTGGCGCTGCGGGCGCGGTTCGGTTCGAAGGGAATGGCGAGGCTTTCGAACCCACCCCAGCTGTAGCCGATGCCGAACAGCTCCAGCGCATCGATCAGCCGTGCCCGGTCGGCCGGGCTGCGGCCGCGCAGGACAAAGCTGAACAGGCCGCAGCCGCCGCTGAAATCGCGCGCCCACAGATCATGCCCCGGCGCGCCGGGCAGCATGGGGCACAGCACATGGGCGACCTCGTCCCGGCCGCGCAGCCATTGCGCCACCGCCAGCGCGCTTTGGGCCGAGCGGGCGAGGCGTAGCGGCATGGTGCGCAGCCCCCGCAGCGCCAGCGCGGCATCGTCTGGCGAGACGACCTGCCCCAGCAGCTGCGCCTTCACGCGCAGTTGGTCATACAGCGCGGGATCGGCGGCGGAGACCGAGCCCATCATCAGATCGGAATGGCCGCCCACATGCTTGGTGAGCGCCATGATGGAAATGTCGCAGCCGCGGCGGAAGGCGGGGAAACCCAGCGGGCCGGCCCAGGTGTTGTCGATCAGCACCAGCGCCTCGCGCCCATGCGCGACCGCGGCCAGCGCGGGCACGTCGCACAATTCCATGGTCAGGCTGCCCGGCGCCTCCAACAGTACGGCGCGCGTGCGGTCGCAGAATTGCGCGGCGAAGCCATCGACATCCAGCGGATCGAAATAGCGCGTGGAAATGCCCATCGGCGCCAGCAGCCTGTCCGCCATGGCCCGGCTCGGCTCATAGGCGTTGTCCGTCATCAGCAGCACATCGCCCGCCTGTAGCACGCCCAGCAGCGCGCCGGCGATCGCCGCCACGCCGCTGGGATAGAGCAGCGTGCCATGCGCGCCCGGCTCCAGTTCGGTCAGCGCCTCGCTCAGCGCCCATTGCGTGGGTGATCCGCGGCGGCCGTAATAGAACTGGCCATCCTCGTTCGGCCGGCCCTTGGCCAGCTCTGCGCTGTCACGATAGAGATGGGTGGAGCCACGCCATACCGGCGGGTTCACCACCGGCCAGGTCCATTCCTCGCGCCGCCCGGCTTCCACCGCGCGCGTCGCAGGCCCGCGCTCTCCGGCCTCGCGCTTCGCTCCTGCGCTCAAACGGCCTCTCCGGTCGCCTTGGGGGTATCCGGATCGGCGCCCCATTCGCTCCAGCTACCGTCATACAGCGCGGTGTCGTCCTTGCCGATCAGATGCAGCGCGAACAGCAGCACCGCCGCCGTTACCCCGCTGCCGCAGGTGGTGACGACCGGCTGGTCGAGATCGACGCCCGCCTGGGCGAAGGCGGCGCGGATGCCCGCAGCATCCTTGAAGGTGCCATCTTCGTTCAGCACGCCGCCGAAGGGCAGGTTGCGCGATCCGGGAATATGGCCTTCAGCCACGCCCGGGCGGAAATCGGGCGCCTCGCCGCGGAAGCGCAGGGCGCCGCGCGCATCCACCACCTGTTCCTGCGCGCTGGCAAGATTGGCGAGGATATCCGCTTTGGAGCGGACCGCGCCCGGTCCGGCGGCGGGGGCGAAGGGCACCGGTGCGGTGGAGGGCATCCCGGCTTCCAGCGGTCGGCCTTCCGCGCGCCATTTGCCCAGCCCGCCATCTAGGATCGCCACATTGCGGGCGCCGTGCATCCGCAGGATGAACCACGCGCGGGCGGAGGTCTTCACCTCGCTATCGTCATAGATCACGATCCGCTGATCGTGCCGCACGCCCAGTGCCGCCATCCGCTCCGCCAGTTGTGCCGCGGTGGGGAGGGCGGCCGGAACGGGGCTGTTCCCGTCCTTCAGCGTGGCGAGATCGAGATAGCGGGCGCCGGGGATATGCGCGGCCGCAAATTCGGCCGCCGGATCGCGTCCGGCATCGGGAAGATGCGCGGAGGCATCCAGGATGGCGAGGTCAGGCGCGCCGATCTGCCCGGCGAGCCATTCGGTCGAAACAAGCTCTTCCATGGGCTGCAGCGGTAGCCCCTGCGCTGCCCCGCGTAAATGGAGCGATCACGCGAAGGCACGGTGCGCGAGCGGGGCATAGACGCGCGGGCCGTGATCCAGCCGGATCGGCAGCAGGCCCGCGCCCTCGCGCGAAGGCGGCAGGCCCAGCAGGAAGGTGCGCTGCATGCCCGCGCCTTCGGCCCGCAGCGCCAGCCGCGCCAGCGGCACGAACAGCGCCGCGCCGCTCCGCCGGATTGGCGTGACCTGCGCCAGCGGCAGGCGTAGCTCCGCAGTGAAGCGGTGGCTCTGCCCCGGCTCCAGCCGGGCGAGCGAGAGGATGCGCGCCGCGCCGGGTGCAGGCCCGGACAGCTGCGCTTCGCGCCCCAGCGAGGCGTGGGCGGCGATCAGGTCCGCCTCCATCTCGAGCCGTTCCAGCGGGCGGGGCGAGCGGTTCTCCACCAGCACCGAGCAGGACAGGGTGGCATTCATCAGCGAAAGGCTGATGCGCAGCGGCTCGATCGCGAGGGCGATCTCCGGCTCGCGGGAAGGGGGCGGGGGCCCCGGGCGCGGCGCAGCCGGTGCGGGGCGCGGAGCCTCGGGGGCGGGCGGCGTGGTCGTGGGGCGCGGGCGCTCGATGGCTGTGGGTGTGGGCAAGGCGTCGCGTCGCCGCCGCCAGAACCATAGGCCCAGCCCGGCAAGCGCCACCACCAGTAGCGCGGCCACCCATGCCCACGAGCTTCCCTGCCCGGGCGGCTCGGGGGAATCAGCGCCGGGGGCCGGAGTGATCGCGGGGACGGAGGGCGCTTCGGTCACCGGGCCGTCGCTGGCCGTAGGAGCTAGGGGTGGCGCTGCCGCCGGTTCAGAGGTGGAGCGGGGCGATGGAGACGCAGCGGGGGCCGGTGCCCGCTGCGGCGCCGGGGTTGGCGTCGCGCGCGGCAGGGGAATCACCGGCACTTGCAGCAAGGGGGCAGGCGTTGGGGTTGGCGTCGGTGTGGTCGCGGACTGCGGTGTGTCCGCCGCGGGCGCGGGAATATCGTCGGCCACCGGACCCTGCGGCTGCGGCGTGGGAGTGCTTTGTTCCGGCAGGCGAAAGTCGTTGAGCGGCGGCGCGGCCAGCACGGGGGCGGGGGCCAGCAGGGCGGAAAGGGCGACGAGAGGGAGCGCGCGCATGATCGCCAGCGGCTTGGCGCCGGGCGCTGAACCGTGACTGAATCGCGCCGGTTCATGCGGTCCCTTGTGCAAGGCGGGCGATCGCGGCATGGCGCAGCCATGACCGACCACCCCTATACCGGCGCGCCGCGCGTGCTGGGGCAGCAGAGTGCGCTGCCCGCCAGCCCTGAAGACGCCGCGCTCGATTATGTCCCCAATCCGCGGCCCGGCGTGCTGTATTGCGTGCGGTTTGCTGCGCCCGAATTCACCTCCCTATGCCCCGTCACCGGCCAGCCCGATTTCGCCCATCTGGTGATCGACTATGCGCCTGACGCCACGATCGTGGAATCGAAGAGCCTCAAGCTGTTCCTGGCATCCTTCCGCAATCACGGCGCCTTTCACGAGGATGTGACGGTGGGCATTGGCCAGCGCCTGTTTGCGGAAATGGCGCCGCGCTGGCTGCGCATCGGCGGATATTGGTATCCGCGCGGCGGCATTCCAATCGACGTATTCTGGCAGAGCGGCGCGCCGCCCGAGGGGCTGTGGCTGCCGGACCAGGGCGTGGCGTCGTATCGCGGGAGGGGATGAATGATGACGGAAAAGACGCAGGTTTGCATTATCGGGGCCGGGCCGGCCGGCTTGCTGCTGGGCCATCTGCTGCGGGCGGAAGGCGTGGAATGCGTGGTGCTGGAACGGCAGACGCCGGACTATGTGCTGGGCCGCATCCGCGCGGGCGTGCTGGAGCAGATCACTGTCTCGCTGATGGAGCGGCTGGGGCTCGACGGCCGGCTGAAGGCCGAAGGGCTGCCGCATGATGGCTTCAACCTGGCGGATGGCGAGCGGCTGATCCGCATCGATATTGCCGATCTCACCGGCCAGCATGTGGTGGTCTATGGCCAGACGGAGCTGACGCGCGACCTGATGGATGCGCGGGAGGAGCGGGGGCTGGAGGTGATCTATGAAGCCGCCGATGTCGCCCTGCACGATGTGGAAGGCGATGCGCCTTACGTCACCTTCACCAAGGACGGCGCGCAGCGGCGGATCGACGCGCGCTTCATTGCCGGTTGCGACGGGTTCCACGGCCCCAGCCGCCGCGCGATCCCCGCCGGCGTGGGCATGGAGTATGAACGCGAATATCCCTTCGGTTGGCTGGGCATTCTGGCCGATGTGCCGCCCTGCAACCACGAGCTGATCTACGCCAATCACGAGCGCGGCTTCGCCCTCGCTTCCATGCGCAGCGCCACGCGCAGCCGCTATTACGTGGACGTGCCGCTGACGGAGAAGCTGGAGGACTGGCCGGACGAGCGGGTGTGGGACGAGCTGGCGATCCGCCTCGGCCCCGAAGCTGCGGCGCATATCACGCGCGGCCCTTCGATCGAGAAATCCATTGCCCCGCTGCGCAGCTTCGTTTTCGCGCCCATGCGGCACGGCAGCCTGCTGCTATGCGGCGATTCGGCGCATATCGTGCCGCCCACCGGCGCCAAGGGGCTGAACCTTGCCGCCAGTGACGTGCATTACGCCGCCGAGGCGCTGATCGGCTTCTTCAAGGGGAAGGGGGGCGAGGCGATTGCCGGCTATTCCGACAAGGCGCTGGCGCGGGTGTGGAAATCGGAGAGGTTCAGCTGGTCGCTGACCAAGCTGATGCATCGCTTCCCGGATGATGGCCCGTTCGAACGGGCGATGCAGGTGGCCGAGCTCGACTATATCGCCTCGAGCCGGGCCGCTCGCACGAGCATTGCTGAAAACTACGTCGGCCTGCCGGTCTGAACCGGCAGGCCGACGGGGCTCGCTCAGATTTCGTCTTCGACGGTGCTGGACGCGGACTGAAGATCCTCGCCGGCGCCCGACACGGTGTTGCAGGCAGCCACCGACAGGGCAAAGGCGAAGGTCGCGCCAGCAATGAGAATTTTCCGAGCCATCACGTTTTCTCCGGGTTGAAAGGTCTGTGGGGCGGAAATGCTCCACCGGCCCGGATGTTCCGCGCCGGCGTCCGTCCGCTCCGCGGGACCGCCGCGGGGAGGGCAGGGCGCTAGATCACGGCCCAGGCGCGCAGCACGCTGAACAGGCTGGTGGCGATCAGCACCAGCGCCACGGAGAACAGCAGCAGCCGGGGCCGCAGCCGCTTGGCCACGATCGCACCGAAGGGCGCCGCCGCCACGCCGCCGATGATCAGCCCGACCGTGGCGATGCTGAACGCAGCCAGCCCGAAGCTGACGATGAAGGCGATGGAGATGGAGATCGTCAGCAGGAACTCCGCCGCATTCACCGTGCCGATCGTCTTGCGCGGATCGCTGCCCTGCACCAGCAGGTTGGAGGTCACCACCGGCCCCCAGCCACCGCCGCCGGCCGCATCGAGGAAGCCGCCGGCCAGCGCCAGCGGGCGCGTCATCTTCGGATCCTCGAAATGCGGCTTGGCCATCCGAATGGCGCGGAACAGCAGGTAGAAGCCGATCCCGGCGAGATAGAGCATCACGAAGGGGCGGGCGACCGAAGCATCCACATTGGAGAGCAGATAGGCCCCCAGCACGCCGCCGATGATGCCGAAGGGGGCAAGGCGGCGGAACAGGCCCCAGTCGATATTGCGGTGCCAGATGTGGCTCGCGCCCGATGCGCCGGTGGTGAAGATTTCCACCATATGCACGCTGGCCGAGGCGGCTGCGGGCGGCACGCCGAGCACGCTGACCAGCAGCGTTTGTGAAATGACCCCGAAGGCCATGCCGAGCGCGCCGTCGATGACCTGGGCGGCGAAGCCGACGGCGATAAAGGGGGCGATGTCGTGAAGCGTAAGCGCGGTGAAATCGAACATGAGGTGGTCCTCCCTGTTGCGAGGGGCTGGATCAGAAATGCGCGGAGAGCGTGATCCCGTAGCTGCGCGGATCGGCCGGCTGGCCGACGATCAGCCCGGTGCTGCCCGATTGGGCGGTGAGGAAATCGAAGGTTTCGGTATCGAAGGCGTTGCGCACCCAGCCGAAGGCCTCCCACCCTGCATCCGCGCGATAGCCGGCGCGCAGGTTGATGAGGGTGAAGCCGTCCACCCACATGTAGTCGGAGGGTGTCGGGCTGGACGACCAGCGGCTGCGGCTGCTGCCGTCCATTGCCGCAAAGGCCTCGCCCGCGGTGCCCAGCAGGTCGGCGGGGTGGGCGTATTCGGCGCTGTAGCTGGCCGCCCAGCGGGACACGCCGGGCAGCCGCTCGCCCGAAATATCCACCACCATGGTGGCGCCGCCCGATTGTTCGAGCGGGGGCGGGGCATCGGCGAAGGAGACATAGGTGGCGTCGGTAAAGGCCAGCGATCCGCTCAGCGTCAGGCCGCGGACGGGGCGCAACGCCAGCTCCGCCTCCACCCCCTGCGTGCGTACCTTGGCCGCATTGGCGAGATAGCCGCGCAGCACGCCGACGGCGCCATTCACCACGGTGGCCTGATAATCGCGAATATCGGTGCGATAGGCGGCGAGCGACCAGTTGCCCGCCCCGCCGGCCAGCGTACCCTTCACCCCGATTTCGAAATGATTGACCTTTTCCGGCTTCACCGCCGCCAGCTCGCTCGCCGGGGTGCCGTCGGCGCGGTTGGGAATGCCCGAAAGGTTCACCCCGCCCGATTTGAAGGACCGGGCATAGGTCGCATAGACGAGCCAGTCGGCGGAGGGCTTCCACGATGCGGTGACATCGCCCGAGAGGTTCCAGTCGCTGAGCCGCGTCTGATAGCTCTGGCTTTGCAGCACGCCGGCCTTGCGGGCGATCAGCGCCGGGTCGCTCGTCTCCAGCCCGCCACTGGCCACGGCTGCATAATCCGCACGCTTGCGATCGTAGTTGAGCCGCAGGCCGGGTTCGATGCTGAAGTCGCTGGCCAGCTGCCAGGTCAGGCGCCCGAACAGGGCCGCGCTGTCGTTGCGATAGTCGATATCGGTGGTCTGCTGCAGCCCGTCGAGCAGGGCGGGATCGCTGCCGGCGGTGGGGCCGAGCAGCCAGTAGCTCGCCGCGCTGCCCTGCGCCTGCAAGCCGGTGGAGCGGATCGTCTGCCGGAACAGGAACAGCCCGATTACATAATCGAGATCATGCCCGCCGCCGCTGTTGTAGCGCAATTCCTGCGTCCACTGCCGTTGGCTGGAGGGATTGGCCGAAATCGTGGTGATCGGCAGGGCGGTGTAGTCGCGGTCGTTGGAAGGGTTCCAGTCCCACGCGCGCCAGGCGGTGACGCTGGTCAGCATGCCGTCGCCCAGATCGAGCCGGGCCCGCGCAGACACACCGCCGAAGCTCTGCCGTGCGCGCAATTCGGTGTCATGATCCACCAGCCGGTCGAAGGGCTGGCGGCTGGCCGGCTCGTAGCCGAAGTGGGCCGCCAGCGATTCGAACTGGCGATTGGCCGCGCGCTCCGTCGGCGCCACGCGCACGAACACCTGCCCGCAGCATTCGGGGTCCTGCCGGTTGTAATCCGCCGCCAGGGTGAGCGAGAAGCGATCCCCCGGCTGCCACAGGATCTGGCCGCGGGTGCCGAAATTGTCGATCTCGTTCACCTTGCTGCCGGTGGTGACATTCAGCAGCGTGCCCGAACGGCGCGTGGCGGAGGCCACCAGCCGCGCCGCCACGGTGTCGCTCAGCGGGCCCGACAGCGCCGCCTTCCCCTGCACATAGCCGAGATTGCCGGTGGAAAGCTGCGCGCTGCCTTCGAAATCGAAGGTTGGCTGGCGGGAGGTGATGTTGAGCGCGCCGGCGGTGGTGTTCTTGCCATAGAGCGTGCCCTGCGGCCCGCGCAGCACCTCGATCCGCTCCACATCGAGGAAGTCGAAGGTCGATGCCGCGACGCGGGCATAATAGACATCGTCGATATAGATGCCCACGCCCTGCTCGATGCCGTCATTGGTGAGGCCGAAGGGCGCGCCGATGCCGCGGATGTTCACCGCCGTGTTGCGCGGGTTGGAGGAATAGAAGGTGAGCGAGGGCTGCAATTGCTGCAGCCGGCCGACATTGAAGCTGCCGGTGGCGTCGATCGTCTCGCCCTGGACGATCGAGATGGCGAGCGGCACGTCCGCCAGATTCTCCGCCCGCCGGCGAGCCGTCACGATAATCGCCGGCCCGCCCCCGGGATCGGCAGGTGATGCGGCGCCATCTGCCGGGGGAGCCGGTGGCGGGGGCTCCGCCGCTTGAGCGAAGGCAGGGGCGGCGGGAAACAACAGCGTGGAAAGGGCCAGCCATGGCCCGACAGATCGTGAATGCATGATCGCGCTTTCTGAAGCAGGATATGCATCCGGCGGTCCGGTCTGCTTTCCGTATGGTGGGGTGAAGGTGCGGGCGGCTCAGCTCCCGAAACGGTGGCGTTCGGTCACGTCCACCTGCACCGGGCGGCCGTCATGAACGGTGAGCTGGATCACGCCATAGCGCAGGCGCTCCAGCGCTTCGGCCACGGCGCGCAGCGGTTCGGGAAGGCCTGCCTCGGGCGAGGCGGGGGAAGGGGTCACATCGGTATGGCGCATATGCGTCTCCGTGATCGGCCGAACCATTCGGCCTCTGCCCGCATATTCTCTACCGATTTTGTTGACAATAGGCTTGCGGCGGCGGGCCGCGCATTTGCGACGAAGCAAATCTTGCCCGCGCCGAAGCGGGATTAGCGATCCTCGAAATCTTCTTCGGAGAAGGCGGGGAGGGGCTGGATCGGATCGGACAGGCGGATCGCGTCAAGCAGTTCGGCCGTCCGGTCGCGCACCTGCAGCATCAGCGCGCGGGTGCGGCACTCGCCCTCCGCTACGCAGTTCTTGCATTTCTCATGCGCGAAGCGGCTGGCGCAGGGCACCAGCGCCAGCGATCCGCGCATCACCCGGATCAGATCGCCATAGGTGATGTCCACCGGTGGCAAGGCCAGCCAGTATCCGCCATCCTTGCCCCGCTGCGAGGCGACGATGCCCATGCGGCTGAGTTCCGAAAGGATCACGGTGAGGAAATTGGCCGGGATGTTCTGCTTTTCGGAGATCTCGGCAAGCTGCACGGGCCCCTTGCCGTAATGATCGGCGAGATGCTGCATGGCGCGTATGGCGTAGCGGGTCTTCTGCGACAGCACGCCTCATCCATGGCCCCGTTCGGGCCGGCAGGCAACCGGCGCTGGGTGGGGCGTCGTAGCGAACGGAGTTCGAACCAGGCAGCCGCGCGCTCAAGTAGCGGGAAGCGCGGTAGCGCAGCAAAAATGGTGCCGGCTACAGGATTCGAACCCGTGGCCCCCTGATTACAAATCAGGTGCTCTACCAACTGAGCTAAGCCGGCACGCCGAATCGCGCTTTGCGTCAAGCGACGCCGAAGGTCCAGCCCTCCGTTTGCGCGATGTGGTCGGTCATGGCGGCGGGGCGCCACAGTTCCGGCCGGGCGGCGCTGGCGCGCAGCCAGGCGGCGGTGATCAGCGCATCGGCGCTGTGATCGTCGATCGGGCCGCTGCCGGGGGCCGCGGGGCTGCCGAGAGCGGCCAGCGCCTCCGCCAGTGCCGCGTGATCGCGAATCTTGCTGCTGGACGCGCGCCGTTTTGCGGCCATGGCGGCGATGGTGGTGTAGATTTCCACCACCACGGAGCCTGCGGGCGGCAGCGGATCGACCGGCCACACGGGCAGCGTGCCCTTCAGCGCATGGAGCACGCGCATGCCGGTGAGGCTGCTCTTGCCCACCTGCGCCGCGCCGATCAGGTTGAAATTGCTATAGGGCTTGCAGCCCTGCCGCGCCTGCATTTCCTCCGTCACGCGGAAGCGGCCGCGGCCATGCGCCGCGCCGTCGCAGCGGAACTGCGCGCCTTCGCGCCCTCCGTGGCGGCGGAAGAAGCGGCTCGCCTGCGGATGGTCGACGAAGCTCTGCACCGAGAGATGCGGATCGTCTTCGGAGATGCGCTCCACCAGCGCCCACAGGCCGTGGGCGTCGGCCGGGCTCTCGCTCCAGCCGGGGAAGAAGGCGCCGCAATCCGCGAAGGGCAACGACATGCCCAGATCGAGCCCCACCAGCGTATCGGCGGGTAAGCCATCCCGCAGATAATGCAGCACGCCTTCGCGCGACCAGCCCCCTTCGGCCGGGAGCAGCCGCGGCGTGCCGCCGCCCCGCTCGGCGAGTGCCAGCGCGATGCCTTTCTGCCGCGGCCCCTGTGCGCCGGACCAGTCGATCGCCAGGAAATGGCGAAAGCGCCTATCCATTCCGTTCGGCGCGCAGCCTGTTCCAATAGGTGATGCGTTCCTTCACCTGCCGTTCGAAGCCGCGCTCCACCGGTGCGTAATAGGTCTGCGGCTCCATCTCCTCGGGCCAGTAATCGGCGCCGCTGAAGCCTTCCTCCGCATCGTGGTCATAAGCGTAGCCGGTGCCATAGCCGATGTCCTTCATCAGCTTGGTGGGGGCGTTGAGGATGTTCTGCGGCGGCATCAGGCTGCCGGTTTCGCGCGCGCTCTTCCACGCCGCCTTCTGCGCCTTGTAGGCGGCGTTGGATTTGGGCGCGGTGGCGCAATAGAGGCAGGCCTGCACGATCGCCAGCTCGCCTTCCGGGCTGCCGAGGAACTGATAGGCCTCCTTCGCCGCGATGCACTGAGTCAGCGCCTGCGGATCGGCCAGGCCGATATCCTCGCTGGCGAAGCGGGTGATCCGGCGCAGCACGTAGAGCGGCTCCTCCCCCGCCACCAGCATACGGGCGAGATAATAGAGCGAGGCCTGCGGGTCCGATCCGCGCAGGCTTTTGTGCAGCGCGGAGATGAGGTTGTAATGCCCCTCGCGATCCTTGTCATACACGGCGACGCGGCGCTGCAGGAACTGGCCCAGCTCCGCCGGGCCGAGCGGTTCCACGATGCCGGCGGCATAGAGCGTTTCCGCCTGATTGAGCAGGAAGCGCCCGTCGCCATCGGCGCTGGCGATCAGCGCCTCGCGCGCGGCGGGGGTGAGCGGCAGCGGGCCTTCCAGCGCCTCCGCCCGGTCCAGCAGCTTGCCCAGCGCGGCCGCATCCAGCCGGTGCAGGATCAGCACCTGCGCGCGGGAGAGCAGGGCGGCGTTGAGTTCGAAGCTGGGGTTCTCTGTCGTGGCGCCCACCAGCGTCACCGTGCCGCGTTCCACGAAGGGCAGGAAGCCATCCTGCTGCGCGCGGTTGAAGCGGTGGATCTCATCCACGAACAGCAGCGTGCGCTGGCCCGCCTTGCGCGCTGTTTCCGCCTCGGCGAAGGCCTTCTTGAGATCGGCGACGCCGGAAAACACCGCGCTTACCGCGACATAGCGCATGCCCACCGCATCCGCGAGCAGGCGTGCGATGCTCGTCTTGCCCGTGCCCGGCGGCCCCCACAGCACCATGCTGGACAGGCGCCCGGCGGCAACCATCCGGCCGATGGCGCCTTCCGGGCCGGTCAGATGCTCCTGCCCGATCACCTCCTCCAGCGAGCGCGGGCGCAGGCGGTCGGCCAGCGGCGCATCGGCTGGGGGCTCGTCTCCACGCGGGGCGGGGGGAAGATCGTCGGCGAAAAGGTCGGCCATGCGCCTGCTCAGATAGGCGCTGCGGGGCTTCGCATCGAGTCCTCTTGCATCGTTAGTAATAAGATATATCTTAGAGGCATCGAAACACATCGAGGAGATTCGATATGCGTATGCACAGAGGTGGCCATGGTGGCCACGATTGCGGCCGCGGCGGCGGCCGATTTGGTGCCGGGCCGATGGCGGCGATGATGATGGCGGCCGGTCGCGGCTGGGGCCGGGGTGGTACCGGCGGCTGGGGCGATTTCGGCGATTGGGGTGACTGGGGCGGCGGCCGCCATCGGCGCGGGCGCATGTTCGCCGGCGGCGAACTGCGGCTGGTGCTGCTCAAGCTGGTCGCCGATGAACCCCGCCACGGCTATGAGCTGATCAAGGCGGTGGAGGAACTGACCGGCGGCGAATATGCGCCGAGCCCCGGCGTCGTCTATCCCACGCTGTCGCTGCTGGCTGACGAAGGGCTGATCGCCGAAAGCGAGAACACCGGCGACGGCGGGCGCAAGCTGTTCTCCGCCACCGAGGCCGGCCGCGCCGAACTGGCGGACAAGGCCGAGGAGGTGGAGGCGCTGATCGCGCGGCTCGCCCGTGTGGGCGAACGGGGCGGCAAGGGCCGCGCGCCGGAACTGTTCCGCGCCATGGCCAATCTTGCCGGTTCGCTGAAGCTGCGGGTGCGGCAGGGCGATCTCGACAAGGACCAGATCGAGCAGCTGGTGGACATCATCGACGATGCCGCCAAGCGGATCGAGCGGCTTTGACCCGACTGGAGATGCTGCGCCGGCGCCATGTGGTGCCGGCGCAATCCGGTACGCCCGCCGAGGGCAGCGGCAGCCCGCCCGGTCCCGACCCCGTCAGCCCCGGCCGCGCGCGGCGATCAGCCGCAGATAGGCCTGCGCCACGGCGTCGTTGATCGTGTCCCAGGCATAGGCGCGGCTGCGCATTTCGCCGGCCGCGCCATGGGCCGCACGCAGCGCCGGATCGGTGACATAGGCCGCCACGGCATCGGCAAAGCCGGATGCGTCGCCCGGCGTTACCAGCGTTCCCGTCTCGCCATCCACCACCAGGCTGGTGCTGCCGGTGGCGCGGGCGGCGACCACGGGCAGGCCGCAGGCCATCGCTTCCAGCGTGACATTGCCGAAGGTTTCGGTGATCGAGGGGTTGAGCAGCAGGTCCATGCTCGCCACCGCGCGGCCCAGATCGCGGCCGCCCTGGAAGCCCGCGAAGGCGGCGCCGGGCAGCCGCTCCGCAAACCATTCGCGCGCGGGGCCTTCGCCCACCACCAGCACCTTGTGGGGCATGCCGCGCTGGCGCAGTTCGGCGATGGTCGCGGCGAACACGTCCAGCCCCTTTTCCATCACCAGCCGGCCGAGGAAGCCGACCGCGATCTCCCCCGGCGCGATGCCATGCGCCTGCCGCCAGCCGTCGTCTCGGCGGTAGGGATCGAAGATCGTACGGTCCACTCCGCGTTCCCACAGCGAGATGTCGGAGCCCATGCCCTGTTCGCGCAGCACTTCGACCATGCTTTGCGACGGGGCTACAAGCGCATCGCAGCGGTTGTAGAATCGTTTGAGGATGGCCTCCGCCACCGGCTCCAGGAAGGCCAGATTGTAATAGCGCGGATAGGTTTCGAACCGCGTGTGGACCGAGGCGAGGATCGGCAGCCCTTGCGCCCGCGCCCAGCTGACCGCGCGATGGCCGGACAGATCGGGCGAGGCGACATGCATCACATTGGGCGCGAATCGCGCGAGGTCGCGCTTTGTCTTTTCCGGCAGGCCCAGTGGCATGCGATATTCGCCTCGGCCCGGAAACGGCAGGCTGGGCAGGCTGACCAGATCGCCCGTCGGCTCGAACGCCGGCGGCTCCACCGTGGGGGAATAGACGCGCACGGCCGCGCCCCGGCGCAGGAGGTAATCGACCAGCCGGTTCAGCGCCTGGTTCGCTCCATCGCGGACGTAGTTGTAGTTGCCACTGAACAGGGCCACGCGGAGATCGGCGGTGTCCATCGGCGCTCCCTTAGGCGAAGCATCGGGGGATGGCGAGAGGCTGCGACGCCGATCGACCGAAGGAAAAGCGAACTGTGCGCCTCCTGCCACTGCCGCGCGGTGCCGCGCCCGGCTGGAACACGCTGGAACAGGGTTCATCGCAGAAATATCTTCCTGTTTTCTCGAAGGTTTTCATCCGCACTCTGCGCGCTCTTTCAACGCTGGTCGAAGGCGGTAGGAAAGCGACAGATCGCTTCCTTCTGCCCTCTAAAGCTGCCGCAGGGCCTGTGCCGGCTTTTCGCGCAGGAGGGGGAGCGAGGCGGCGAGGGCGAAGGTTAGCACGAGGGCGATGCCGCCGCCCAGCACCGCGAGGATGCGGGGCCAGTCGGGCAGCCAGTCGAAATCGAACAGCTCCACGATCACCAGCCAGCCGAGGCCGGTGCCGAGCGCCAGCGCGACCGCCGCCAGCAGGGCGGCGATCAGGCCGAATTCCGCCATTTGCAGCGCCAGCAATTGCGCCCGGCTGGCGCCCAGCACACGCAGCACCACCGTGTCATACAGGCGCGCGGCGCGGGCGGCGGCGATGGCGCCCAGCAGCACGGCGATGCCGGCCAGCACAGCCACCGATGCCGCGGCAAGGATCGCCAAGGCCACCTGATCGAGGATCTCCCGCGCCTGGGTGAGCAGCGGCCCCACCTCGATCACCGAACTGGCGGGGAAGGCCTGCACCATGGTGCGCAGCAGCCCGCCCGGTCGTGGCCCGGCGGGAAGCGAGATCGTGGCGGCCAGATTATGCGGCGCATCGCGCAGCGTGTTGGGCGAGAAGATCAGCACATAGTTGAAGCCCAGGCTTTCCCAGTCGATCCGCCGCAGGCTGGCGACGCGCGCCTGCCGCTCCACGCCCAGCAGGCCGATGGTGAGATAATCGCCCACCTTCAGGCCGATCGCATCCGCCAGATCGGCATCCACGGAAACCAGCGGCTCGCCCGCATAGCCGGGCGGCCACCATTGCCCCGCGGTGAGCGAATTGCCTTCCGGCAAGGCCTCGGCATAGGTCAGCCCGCGTTCGCCCCGCAGCGCCCAAGCGCCTTCGGGCAGCTCGTCCAGATCGGCCACGCGCTGCTGCCGGCCCTTGGGCCCATAGGCCAGGATCGCCCCGCGCAGCACCGGCACCGTTTCCACCTCCGCGCCGGGCGCATGGCCCTGCACCACAGCGCGGAAGGCATCCGCCCGATCCTTGGGAACGTCGAGCACGAAGTAATCGGGCGCGATGGCGGGCACGCTGCGGCGGATGTTGCCGTCCAGGCTGGTCTGCACCGCTGCCAGCAGCACGAAGGCGGTAAGCCCGAAGCCGAGCGCGGTGACGAGCGAAGTGGTGGCGGAGCCCGGCCGGTGCAGATTGGCCAGCGCCAGCCGGGCGATGGGGCTCGCCGGGCGCGGGCTACGCGCGGCAAGCGCGCCGATCGCGCGGCCGATCAGCGCCAGCAGGCCCAGCAATGCGGCCGCGCCGCCGAGAAAGCCGAGGGTGAGCAACATCTCGCCCGAGCCGGTGAGCGCCAGCGCCACGATGGCGGCAAGGCCCAGCGCGACGGGCAGCGCCGCCGCGCGCCATTCGCCCCCCAGCGGGGCGATCCGCGCGCGCATCAGCGCCATGGCCGGATAGCTGCGCGCACGGATCAGCGGCGGTGCGGCGAAGACGAAGGCGACCAGCAGACCGAAGCCAGCGGCGCGCAGCAGCGAGAGCGGATCGACCACCAGCCCCGTTTCCACCGGCAGCAGCGATCCCAATGCGCGGGTGAGCAGCGGAGTGACGAGAACGCCCGCGACCAGCCCGGCCAGCGCCCCCGCCAGCGCCGCCGCGCCGATCTGCAGCGCATAGATGCGCGCGATATCCGCACTCGTGGCGCCGAGGATCTTGAGCGTGGCGATGCTCGCCCGTCGCGCCTCGAGATAGGAGGAGACGCCGCCGCCAATGCCGATGCCGGCGATCACCAGCGCCGCGAGGCCGACCAGCGTGAGAAATTCGCCCATGCGCGAAACGAAGCGTTCCGCCCCCGGGGAAGCGCGGTCGCGCGTGCGGATGTCGAAGCCGCTGTCGGGGAAGGCGGCTTCGATGGCCGCTTCCACTGCTTCCGGCGCGGGCGAGCCGGAGAAGCGCAGCCGTGTTTTCGTCTGGTAGAGCGCGCCGGGGGCGGTCAGCCCGGCTTCCGCGGGCAGGCCATAGGGCACGATCACGGTCTGGCCGAGGGCGAAGCCTTCGCTCAGCCGGTCCGGCTCGTCGGCGATGATGCCGCCCACCAGCACCTGCCGCGTGCCCAGGCGAAAGCTGTCGCCCGGCCCGATGCCCAGCCGCTCCGCCGCGCCGGGGGCGATCCACGCCTCGCCCGGCGGGGGGGCGCCCACGCGGTGCCCGCCTTCCAGCGTCAGCGTGCCATAGAGCGGCCAGCGTTCGTCCACCGCCTTCAGCTCCACCGGCGTGGCGGCATCCGGCGTGCTCGCCATGGCCTGCAGCCGCAACCCCTGCGACAGCGTGCCGTAGCGGGCGAGGAAGGCGCTTTCCTCCTCGTTCAGCGGGCGCTGCCACACCTCCACTTCGATGTCGCCGCCCAGCAGCGTGCGGCCCTGCGCCGCCAGTTCCCCGCGGATCGCCTCCGTCAGCGTGCCGATCGCGGCCAGCGCGCCCACGCCCAGGAACAGGCAGACGAGCAGCAGCCGCAGCCCGCGAAAGCGCCGGTGGAGATCGCGCCGGGCGATGCGCCAGGCGGCGGGCCAGGGAAGGGCGGCCAAGATTATGCCGCCGGGGCCGGGGCCATGTCGTCGCTGGCGATCTGGCCGTCGCGCAGCGTCACCACCCGGTCGCAGCGGGCGGCAAGCCCTTCGTCATGCGTGATGATGACCAGTGTCGATCCGGTTTCCGCGCGGCGGGCGAACAGCAGATCGACGATGGCCGCGCCGGTGGCCGCATCGAGATTGCCCGTCGGCTCATCGGCGAACAGCAGCGGCGGGCGCGGCGCGATGGCACGGGCGATGGCCACGCGCTGCTGCTCCCCGCCGGAAAGCTGCGCCGGATAATGGCCGAGCCGATGGCCGAGGCCGACCGCCGCCAGCTCTTCCGCCGCGCGCTCCCACGCGTCGGCCCGGCCGGCGAGTTCCAGCGGCGTGGCGACATTTTCCTGTGCCGTCATGGTGGGCAGGAGATGGAAGGCCTGCAGCACGATGCCGATGCGCCCCCGCCGCGCACGGGCCAGTTCATCCTCCCCCAGCGTGGAGAAATCGGCCCCGGCGACGGTCAACGAACCGCCGCTCGCCCGCTCCAGCCCGGTCAGCACGGACATCAGCGAGCTCTTGCCCGAGCCGGAAGGGCCGAGCAGCGCCAGCACTTGCCCGGAAGGTACGTGGATATCCACGCCGCGCAGGATCTCCACGGCGGCCGCGCCGGCCCCCAGCGTGAGCCGCAGCGCCTGTGCCTCGATCGCGGGGGATGCTGTCTCGACGCTTGCCACCACCCGGCGATGGCATAGGGAAGGGGGACGAGCAAGGAGGCTGGTGGATGGATAGGCGCGGTTGGTCGATCACGGGCGGGGTGGTGGCGGTGCTGCTGGCGCTGTCCGCCTGCGGCAGCGGCGGGGAGGATGCGCCCCTGCCGGAGCCGCGCGCCATGCAGGAGGCAGCGGCCAATCCGCTGCCGGTGATGGGGCCGGAACGCCGCATCCTGGCCTTCGGTGACAGCCTGTTCGCCGGCTATGGCCTGCAGGACGGGGAGAGCTATCCCGCCCGGCTGGAAGCGGCGCTGCGCGCGCGCGGCATCAATGCGCGGGTGACCAATGCCGGCGTTTCGGGCGACACCACGCAGGCCGGGCGGCAGCGCCTGTCCTTCGTGCTGGAAAATGATGCGGCGGCGCCCGATCTCGCCATCGTGGAACTGGGCGGCAACGATCTGCTGCGCGGCCTGCCGCCCGAACAGACGCGCGAGAATCTCGCCGCCATCCTGGCGGAGCTGCAGCGGCGGAAGATCCCCGTGCTGCTGATGGGCATGCGCGCGCCGCCCAATCTGGGCGCGGATTACCAGCGGGATTTCGATGCGCTCTATCCCGCCCTCGCCAAGCAATATGGCGCCGATCTGGTGCCCTTCTTCCTCGCCGCGATCTATGACCAGCCGCGGCTGATCCAGCAGGATCACGTGCATCCCACGGCCGAAGGGGTGAGTACGCTGGTGGGCGCCACGGTGGATCAGGTGGCGGCGGCGATCCCGCCGGCGGGGGAGTGAGCCGCTAAAGCCGCTCGGCCACGCCGCCGCTGACGCGCCACAGCGCCGCTTCGCCTTCAATCTCGGCAAAGGGGGGCCGCTCGGTCCCGGTCAGCCAGACCTGCGCCTGCCCTTCGCGCAGCCGTTCGAACAGGGCGGCGCGGCGCAGCGGATCGAGATGGGCGGCCACCTCGTCCAGCAGCAGCAGGCCGGGGCGGCCCCGCGCAGCGAGCGTGGCATGGGCGAGGGTGATGGCGATCAGCATCGCCTTCTGCTCGCCGGTGGAGCAATGGGCGGCGGGCTGGCCCTTGCCGGCCATCACCACCTCCATCTCGTCCCGATGCGGGCCGGTGAGCGTGCGCTGGGCACCGCGGTCGCGCTGCCGCTGGCGGGCCAGTTCGGCGGCCAGCGCGGCTTCCTCCACCGGGCCGCCCGGCTGATAGGAGAGGGCAGGCCGGGCGAAGGGCTGATCGGGCAGGGCGGCCAGTTCCTCCGCCAGCAGGCTCAGCAGCTGCATCCGCCCCTGCGCCAGCGCGGCGCCGGAAAGGGCCATCTGTGTCTCTATGGAATCGAGCCAGCGCGGATCGGGCTCCGCCTCGCTCGATAGCAGACGATTGCGTTCGCGCAGCGCCTGTTCATAGCGCAGGGCATGGCGCGCATGGCCGGGTTCGAGCGCCACGGCCAGCCGGTCCATATAGCGCCGCCGCGCGCCCGCGCTGTCGGCGAACAGGCGGTCCATCGCCGGGGTCAGCCAGCCGATGGCCAGCCATTCGCCCAGGCTCACCGCGCTCGCTTCGGCGCCGTTCACCTGCACCAGCCGCCGCCCCGGCCGATCGGGCGCGGTGCCGGTGCCGAGCCGCACCGGCTCTCCCCCGTCGCCCGCATCGAGCTGCGCGCTGACCGCAAAGCCGCCGGGCCCGCCGATGCCGGCCATCTCCGCCAGCGGCGCGCGGCGCATGCCCCGGCCGGGCGCGAAGAGCGACAGCGCTTCCAGCACATTGGTTTTCCCCGCGCCGTTTTCCCCCACCAGCAGGTTGAAATGCGCCGCGCCATCGAGCCGCGTCGCCGCATGGTTGCGGAAATGAGCCAGCGTGATCCGGTCGAGTGCCATGAAGGGCCGCAGGGTTAGGGCAATCGCCTGCGCCAGACCATCGCAAAACCGCTTTCCCGAAAATTGGTGAAAATTCCCAAACCTGTGTGAAAGCCTAGGTTCATCTTTGGCGGGGGCGGAGAAGAAATCGCAGAAATCCGCCATTTCTTCAAACTGGCACGGCTCATGCAATCAAAGGGACATCCGGCGGACAGGCCGCCCGGACCAAAGAAGGGGAATAAACATGAACGCTCGCAATGAAATCGCTTCTCGCCTCGTCGCCGCTTTCGGCGCGCTGGCGATCACCGCCACGCTGCTCGTCAGCAGCTTCGCCACCGCTCCGGTTCACACCGTCGCCAGCATCATCGCCTGAGGCGACGCGACCGCCGACATCACGCATAACAGGGACACTGAAACAATGACTGCCACTTCCGATTTCGCCACCCGCGCGCTGGCCGCCTTCGGCGCCTTCGCCATCACCGCGGCGCTGCTGGTCGCCAGCTTCGCCACCGGCCCGCAGGTCAGCTCGGTCGTCGGGGTGCTCGCATGAGCGCCCCCGACCACCGCCGCAGCGGCGGATCGCCGGGCAAGCTGCGCCTCGACAAGCCGAACGGCCGCTTCCTCGGCGTCTGCTCCGGGCTGGCCAATTACCTCAATATCGATCCGCTGATCGTGCGGCTGGCGTTCGTTGCCGGCACGCTGTTCGGCTTCGGCACCTTCATCCTGATCTACTTCGCGATCGCGCTGCTGGCGGATTGATCCGCCGGGGCGCGACGCCCCCTATTGCCCGCCGCCGGGGAGCGTGCCGGGCCGCGCATAGCCGAACATATGCGCCACATAATCCGCCTTGCCCAGTTCCACGCCCCTGCTGCGCAGGATGGCATAGGCGGTCATCAGGTGAAAATAGAACTGCGGCAGCGCCCAATCGCGTGCATAGGTTTCCGCCGTCAGGTCGAACACCAGCCCCATGGGCAGCTCATGCGCGATCGGCCGCGTGCCATCGGTATCGAAGGATTCCGCCGCCAGTTGCTCCACCAGCGCCACTGTCTCCGCAATCCGGGCCTGCGCATCGGCGATGGAGCCGGGCGCCTCGCCGGCATTGCGCCCTTCGTCGAGCAGCGTGGTGATCGATTCCGGAAACTCCCGCCCCAGCAGGCGATACATGCCCTCCTGCGCCTGCACGCAGGCGAAGCGCACCTGCGTCGCCAGCGGGAACATGTCGGGCGCCAGCCGCGCGGACAGCAGCGCCTCGCCCTCGTCGCCCGGTAATTGCGCCTGCGCCTTGGCCAGCCAGGCGGACAGAGCCTGCAGCATCTGGGTGTAGGTGGGGGCGAGAAGGGTCGGAAGGTTCATGCTGACTTTCTGAAAAGGGGAAGGAAATGGGTGGGTTGCTGCAAGGGACGGTAAGGGCACCGGATTGCGCGCCGATGACGGTGGCGGATCAGCCCCGTGCCCGCGTGCCATGCGCAAAGGGCGAGAAATCGGTGCCTTCGTCGAACACCTCCACCCCTTCGCGCCGCTTGAGGAAGCCCACCACGGCGTAGGTGACCGGGGTCAGCAGCGCCTCCCACCCGGTCTTCAGCGCCCATTGGGTAAGCGCCACGGTGATCACCAGATCCGGCGTCCACCCCGCCGCGCCGAGGAAGGCGAGGGGGTAGAACAAGGCGCTGTCCACGCCCTGACCGACCACGGTCGATCCGATCGTGCGGCTCCACAGCGCCTTGCCGCGCGTCCAGATCTTCATCCGCGCCAGCACATAGGCGTTGACGAACTCGCCCGCCCAGAAGGCGACGATGGAGGCGAAGACGATGCGCGGCACCTGCCCGAACACCGCCTCGTAAGCGGCCTGATTGCCCCAGTTCTCCGCCGGCGGCAGCGCCACCACGACGAAGGCCATGAAGGCCATGAACAGCAGCGCCACGAAGCCCGCCCAGATGCACCGCCGGGCATGGGCATAGCCATAGACTTCGGTCAGCACGTCCCCCAGCACATAGGATACGGGGAAGAACAATACGCCCGCGCCGAAAGGCCAGGCGCCGAGCAGCGGCAGGTCCACCACCGCCACCTTGCCCGCGCCGATCACATTGGACAGCAGCAAGATGGTGACGAAGGCGGCCATCACATAGTCGAAATAGCGGAACTGGCGCCGCGCGCCTTCCACGCCCCCCACGATGTCCTGCCGCCCCGCCATGGCTTTCTTCCTGACACGATTTGCGCCGGCCGCAAAGCACGCTATTGCGCCCTGCGACGCGCCTGTAGTTCAACTGGATAGAGCACGAGCCTTCTAAGCTTGGAGTTGCAGGTTCGAGTCCTGCCAGGCGCGCCATTCCTCCTCTTGCGGTGTTCGGCCCATCTAACCGGCCCGTCCGCCAACCTTAGAACAGGCCCGGAGGCGCAACCTGGCTCCATCCGGGTGAGCTCGAACGCAGAAAGCCGGCGGCATGGCCCTGAAGACATAACCGCACATGCGCGATAGGAACTCAGGATGGCCCGGCTGCTTCTGTTCAACAAACCCTTCGGGGTGCTGTCGCAATTCACCGATCGCGGATCGCCAGCGGTCCGGTCGACATTGTCGGATTTCATCGCGGTGAAGGGCGTCTATCCTGCCGGCAGGCTCGATCGCGACAGCGAGGGCTTGCTGCTGCTTTGCGATGACGGGCGGCTGCAGGCACGCATTGCCGAGCCACGCTTCAAGATGCCCAAGACCTATCTTGTGCAGGTCGAAGGCGATCCGCAGGAGCCGGAGCTGGAGCGCCTGCGGCAGGGCGTAATGCTGAAGGATGGCATGACCCTGCCTGCCGAAGTTGCGCGGATCGACGCGCCGGACCTGTGGCCGCGCGATCCGCCCATTCGCCAGCGAAAGTCTATCCCCGACAGCTGGCTGAAACTCACCATCCGCGAAGGGCGCAACCGGCAAGTGCGCCGCATGACAGCCGCGGTCGGCTTGCCCACGCTGCGGCTGGTGCGCTGGTCGATCGGCGAATGGTCGGTCGAAGGGATCGCGCCGGGGCAGTTTGCGGAAATCTCTGCCTAGGCGAGCTATGCCGCGTGAGGCACCAGCGAAGTTTCCACAATGTCGCCCTTGGCACGCCGGCCGGGCGGTTCGTTTCAGGGCAGACCCAGCAGGACTTTGAATTGCCGTGAATTATCGCCATTCCTTCCATGCCGGCAACAGTGCCGATGTCGTGAAGCACAGCCTGCTGATCACCCTTGTCCGGGCCTTGCAGCAGAAGCCGGGGGCGCTGACGCTGATCGACACCCATTCCGGCTGCGGGCTCTACGATCTTGGTGGCGAGCAGGCCCAACGCACCGGCGAAGCTGCGCAAGGCGTGCTGTGCGCCTTTTCCGATGCGAACCCCTTGCTGGATGACTATCGCGCCGCCGTGCGGGCGGTGAATGACGGGGCGGAGCCGCGCCTCTACCCCGGCTCGCCGCGATTCCTCGCGCAACTCCTGCGCCCGCAGGACGTGCTGATCCTGAACGAAAAGCATCCCGAGGACGTGCAGGCCCTGCGCGCGGCCATGCGCGACACCCCCGCAGCCGTGCATCAGCGCGACGCCTACGAGCTGTGGCTGGCGATGGTGCCGCCCCGAACGCCGCGCGGCGTGGTGGTGGTCGATCCGCCCTATGAGCAAACGGACGAACGCGAACGGGTCACGGCAACCCTCGCCGCAGCACACCGCAAATGGGCGCATGGGGTGACGGTTATCTGGTATCCGCTGAAAGGCCGCGCGACGCATCAGCAGTGGAAGGGCAGGCTGCGCAAGCTCGGCATCCCGAAGTTCCTGTCGGTGGAACATTGGCTGTACGATGGCGACCAGCCCGGCATCTATAACGGCGCGGGCCTTTTCATCGTCAACCCGCCCTACGCCTTCACACAGGCGCTGCCGTCGCTGCTGGAAGCCCTGCGCGCCGCACTGGCGCCGGACGGGCACAGGGGTGCGCTCACAGCGGACTGGTTGGGCGGTTAGAAGGGCAAAGTCGGTAGAAGCGCACCCCTTCGTTCCCAATATTTTCCCCTTCGCGCCCCGCGCACCTGTCGGCCCGCTTTACAGTGTCAATCAATGTTGACGCTGCGCTAACCATCGTCTCGGTACGCTTTCTGCGGATTTGCCAAGCTGGCACGGCCCGTGCATAATAGCGCGCATACCCGACTCTTCGACCGAGGCGGGGCCGGTGCCGGGTCTCCGCGGTGCCAGTGCCCCGCCTCCCCGAAGCGGGGCTTTCCGCAAAGCGCACAAAAAAGGCCGGAAGGCTGAACCCTCCGGCCTCTTCTGTCTGTCTGCGCCGGCTGCTTCACGCGGGGCGGAGCCCCGGGGCAGCGGCGGATCAGTTGGCTTTGGCGACCTGCTTTTCGGTGAGCAGCTGCTGCAGCTCGCCGGCTTCGTACATTTCCATCATGATGTCGCTGCCGCCCACGAATTCGCCCTTCACATAGAGCTGCGGGATGGTCGGCCAATCGGAGAAGGCCTTGATCCCCTGGC
Source organism: Altererythrobacter sp. B11 (assembly GCF_003569745.1). NCBI lineage: Bacteria > Pseudomonadati > Pseudomonadota > Alphaproteobacteria > Sphingomonadales > Erythrobacteraceae > Altererythrobacter > Altererythrobacter sp. B11. Next base: position 3,438,821 of record NZ_AP018498.1, on the reverse strand, counting down.
GGATTTCCATGTCCTGCAGCACGTCCACGCTGTCATAGGCGACGCCGCAGTGATCGAGAATGGCGACGGCGCGGCTGGAGAAGCCGCACTGCGGAAACAGCGGGGTGCCCTTCATGAAAAGGACCACATCGTGTTCGCCGACAATCTTGGCGAGGCGTTCATTGGTATCGGACATCTGGAGGCCTTGATTTGCTGTGTGGCGTTGGCGACTCAGTTGGGAACGGCTGTGGTGAGTTGCAAGGCGTGCAGTTCGCCGCCCATGCGGCCGCCCAGCGCATCATACACCATCTTGTGCTGCTGAACCCGGCTCTTGCCCGCGAATGCGGGGGAGGTGACGCGGGCGAGATAATGGTCCCCGTCGCCCGCCAGATCTTCGATCACCACCTCCGCATCGGGCAGAGCCGCGCGGATCAGGGCCTCGATCTCGGCTGCCGGCATCGCCATGCGTTCAGACCCCGCCCATCAGCTGGCGGCGCGCTTCGACCGACTTGTCTTCCAGCGCAGCGCGCACGCCGGCTTCGTCCATGTCGCAGCCCGCGGCGGTGAGATCGCCCAGCAGCTTGCGGATCACATCCTCGTCGCCCGCTTCTTCGAAATCGGCCTGCACCACCGCCTTGGCATAGGCCTCGGTCTCTTCGGGCGTCAGGTCCATCAGCTTCGCAGCCCACTGGCCCAGCAGGCGATTGCGCCGCGCGGCGATGCGGAAGGTGGTTTCTTCGTCAAACGCATATTTGGCTTCTTCGCCGCGCTCGCGATCCTTGAAGTCGGTCATTCGTGGGCCCCTTGAATCAATGTCTGCGGCCAATAGCCCGGCGTCGCCATGGGCGGCAAGCCTGCTGCCGCCTCAGGCAGCTGCGGCGGTGCCGCGTGCCAGCCAGGGCCGGTGCGCGGCCAGCCGGTTTTCATAGGTGGTGATGGACGCATCGCGCGCGAGCGTGAGGCCCACCTCGTCCAGCCCTTCCAGCAGGCAATGCTTGCGGAAGGGATCGATCTCGAAGGTGAAGCGATCCTGGAACGGCGTCGTCACCGTCTGCGTCTCCAGGTCGATGCTGATCGGATCGGTGGCGGCAACTTCCAGCAGCCGGTCCACCTGCTCCTGCGTCAGGGCCACGGTGAGGATGCCGTTCTTGAAGGCGTTGCCCGAAAAGATGTCGGAGAAGCTCGGCGCGATCACCGCCTTCACGCCCATGTCCAGCAGCGCCCACGCGGCATGTTCGCGGCTGGAACCGCAGCCGAAATTGTCGCCCGCAACGATGATCGGCGCCCCGGCGAATTCGGGATCGTCGAACACATTGCCGGGTTCCTGGCGTACCGCTTCGAACGCCCCTTCGCCCAGGCCTTCGCGGCTGATCGTCTTCAGCCAGCGCGCCGGGATGATGAGATCGGTATCGACGTTCTTGCGGCCGAAGGGATAGGCGCGGCCTTCCACTTCGCGCACGGGATCCATCAATCGGTCTCCGGCGGCTCGTTAAAGGGCGTGGTGAAGCGCTTCAGCTTCTCGTCCTTCTTCTTCTTGTTCACGAACAGCAGCGCCGCAGCCACCGCCGCGGAGCCGATCGCGCCGGCGATGGCAGCCTTGCCGCCAAGGCCCAGATCTTTCTTCTTGCTCATGCCGTTTCAATGCGACGAGCGGCGCGCGGAGACAAGCCCTCACACAAGGTATTTGCCGATCTCCGCCCACAGTTTTTCTTTCGTGGCCAGCGTCATGCCGGCGTGGGCCGGGCTGGAGGAGGGGAGGGGGATCAGCGCCAGCCCGCTGCCCGCCAGCTGCTTCATGCCGATGTCCTGCGCCTTGCGCCCGTTGAAGCCCACGGCACGCAATTCGGGCAGGGTGGCGGTCAGCTCCGCCAGCGGGCGGGGCACGATGTCGCGCATGGAGGCATCGAGGCTGCCGCTGCGCGTGGCGGAGGCGACCGTGTCCCACAGGCCGATCCGCGCGGCGCGCAGCGCGGCGAGCCGATCATCATAATCCATCGCCGGCAGGTCCGCCCCGATCACTCGCCCGACGAGATGCCAGAAGCGATTCTGCGGATGCGCGTAATACCGCCCCTGCGCCAGCGAGGATTCGCCCGGCAGGCTGCCGAGCAGGAGGACGCGCGTGTCGGCCGCGACGACCGGGGCGAAGGCGGACTTACGCGGGCTCTGCGGCAAGCTTGCGCACATCCGTCAGCCGCCCGGTCACCGCGGCGGCGGCGGCCATGGCGGGACTTACCAGATGGGTGCGCGCACCCGGCCCCTGGCGGCCGACGAAATTGCGGTTGCTGGTGCTGGCGCAGCGTTCGCCCGCCGGCACCTTGTCGGGATTCATGCCAAGGCAGGCCGAGCAGCCCGGCTCGCGCCATTCGAGGCCGGCGTCGGTGAACACCTTGTCCAGCCCCTCCGCCTCGGCCTGTTCCTTCACCAGGCCGGAGCCGGGGACGACGATGGCCCATTTCACATTGTCGGCCTTGCGCCGGCCGCGCAGCACTTCGGCCGCGGCGCGCAGATCCTCTATCCGGCTGTTGGTGCAGCTGCCGATGAAAATGTTCTGCACCTCCACCTCGGCCAGCTTCTGCCCCGGCTCGAGGCCCATATAGGCCAGGCTGGCGCGGGCCGCTTCCTGCTTGGAAGGATCGGCGAAGCTTTCGGGCGTGGGCACGACTCCGCCGATCGCCACCGTGTCTTCCGGACTGGTGCCCCAGGTCACGGTAGGCTCCACGCTGGCGGCGTCGATCACCACGGATTTGTCGAACCGGGCGCCCTCGTCGGTGCGCAGGCCGCGCCAATAAGCTACCGCTCCCTCCCAGTCCTGCCCCTGCGGGGCGAAGCTGCGGCCCTTGAGATAGGCGAAGGTCTTCTCGTCCGGCGCGATCAGGCCGGCGCGGGCGCCGCCTTCGATGCTCATGTTGCAGACCGTGAGGCGGCCTTCCACGCTCATCTCCTCGAACACCTTGCCGCGATATTCGATCACATGGCCGGTGCCGCCGGCGGTGCCGATCACGCCGATGATGTGGAGGATCAGGTCCTTGGAGGTGACGCCGGGGGGCAGATCGCCCTCCACGCGAACTTCCATGGTCTTCGACTGCTTGAGCAGCAGCGTCTGCGTCGCCAGCACGTGCTCCACCTCGCTGGTGCCGATGCCGAAGGCCAGCGCGCCCACGCCGCCATGCGCGGCGGTGTGGCTGTCGCCGCAGACGATGGTGGTGCCGGGAAGCGAGAAGCCCTGTTCCGGACCCACGACGTGGACGATACCCTGTTCGCGCGCCGTGGCGCCGAAATAGCGGATGCCGAAATCCGCCACGTTCTTTTCCAGCGCGGCCAGCTGCTGCGCGCTCTGCGCGTCTGCGATCGGCAGGCGCTGCCCGGCGGCATCCTTGCGCGCGGTGGTGGGCAGGTTGTGATCGGGCACGGCAAGCGTCAGTTCCGGTCGGCGCACCTTGCGCCCGGTAATGCGCAGTGCTTCGAATGCCTGCGGGCTGGTGACTTCGTGGACGAGGTGACGGTCGATGAAGATCAGGCAGGTGCCGTCCTCCCGCCGTTCGATCACATGTTCGTCCCAGATCTTTTCGTACAGAGTGCGTGGTTTGCTGGCCATGCCGGGCAAATGGCGCGGGATCGCCCACAAGGCAAGCGAGGGCTGTCTTTGCCGCGATGAAGCGCTTATTTAGGCGGCATGGAATGGATTGCCCCCCTGCTGATCGTGCTTGCCAGCGTTGCGGCCATGGAATGGGTCGCCTGGGCGAGCCACAAATATGTGATGCACGGCTTCGGCTGGGCCTGGCACCGCGATCATCACGAACCGCACGACAGGTTGCTGGAGAAGAACGACCTGTTCGCGCTGGTGGGCGCGGGGATGAGCATCGCCATGTTCGCCGTCGGCAGTCCGCTGGTGATGGGGGCCGGCGCCTGGTGGCCCGGCACCTGGATCGGCCTCGGCATACTGGCGTATGGCGTGATCTACACGCTGGTGCATGACGGGCTGGTGCATCAGCGCTATTTCCGCTGGGTGCCGCGCAGCGGCTATGCGCGGCGACTGGTGCAGGCGCACCGGCTGCACCATGCGACCATCGGCAAGGAGGGCGGGGTGAGCTTCGGCTTCGTGATCGCGCGCGATCCCGCCCGGCTGAAGGCGGAGCTGAAGCGCCAGCGCGAAGCGGGCATTGCCGTGGTGCGCGAAAGCCTTGGCGGCTGAGCCTATTCGTTGCGCGTCCAGATCCACGCGCCGACCGCCACAAGCACGGTGATCGAAACCAGCGCCCAGGGAAAGCCGATCAGGAACCAGGTGAGCGCGCCGGCCAGCGCCATGCTGATGATCGCCGCGCGCTTCGCCCGGCGCGAGATCGCCCGCCGATCCCGCCAGTCGCGCAACGGCTTGCCGTAGCGCGGGTGCTCCAGCATCTTGCGCTCCCACGCCGGATTGCCGCGGGCGAAGCAGAAGGCGGCGACGAGGAAGAACACGAAACCCGGCATCATCGGCAGGATCAGGCCGATCCAGCCGAGCGCGAGGAAGAACAACCCGGCCGCGAACCAAAACGGCCGGGGAATCATCAGGCGGCCGCGATTCGCGCGGCGTGTTGCTTCACCAGCGCGATCATGTTGGGTACGCCCTGGGTGCGGTTGGAACTGAGCTGGTTGCGCAGGTCGAAAGGTTCCAGCGCGGCGGCGATGTCCATCCGTGCCACCTCTTCCGCCGGCCGGTCCTGCACCGCCGCGATCACCAGCGCCACGATGCCCTTGGTGATGGCGGCGTTGCTGTCGGCCAGGAAGTGCAGGCGCTCGCCCTGCTCGGTGGGATAGACCCACACACTGGCGGAACAGCCGCGCACCAGCGTCGCGTCCGTCTTCAGCGCGGCGGGCATCTCCTCCAGCTCGCGCCCCAGCTCGATCAGCAGGCGGTAACGTTCATCCCCTTCGAGGAATTCATATTCTTCGGCAATATCATCGAGCGATCGCATGGGCCGCGTCTAACAAGCCCGGCCGCCGCGCGGAAGGCTCCATCGTGGCGGCAGAAGCGAGCGCCGACTCACAGGTCCACACCATTGGCGATCGCTTCCAGCTTGCGGATGCGCTCCTTGAGATCGGCCAGTTCGATGCGTGCCGCGCCTTCGCGCACGCCGCCTTCGATCTCCACCGGCGCGCGGCCGCGGTCCAGTTCGCGGGACTTGAGGGCCAGCCAGTCCTGCCAGCCCTTCAACACGGTGCCGGCAATCACCAGCAGGCCGATCAGGGCGCAGGCGGCGATCAGAAGATCCTCGCTCATCATCGCAATACTCCCCATTACCGTTCCTACCTGTCGCGCAGCCTGTCGATCTCGTCGGACAAGTCGCGCGCGCTGCGGTCTTCCGTCGCGATCCGCTCCAGCACCTTGATGCGCTCGTGCAGCTCGCGAATCTCGCGTTCCAGCTCCGCTTCGCGGCGCGGATCGCGCAGCTCGCGCTGCTGCGTATCGTCGTCGCGGTGCTTCCAGCGGCCGAATTCGCCCAGTTCGCCGCGCCGCGCCTTGACGATCACCACGATCAGGATGACCAGCAGGATGATGCTCGTGGTGTTCATAGGACTTTCTCTCCGCCGTCGCGCAGCTTCTCGATTTCCGAACCGAGGTGGTAACCGCTGTCGGTCACGATCCGCTCCACATTGTTGAGCCGGTCCTTCAGCGAACCGATCTGGGCGCGCAGCTGGGCATTTTCCTGTGTCAGCAGCTTCATCCGCTCGGTCGCCTCGCTGGTGATCTGCGGATGCAGCGGCTTGCCCCACATGCTTTCCAGGGGGTAGCCGTTCTTGATCTTCTGCCGCGTGTTGTAGATCCATCCGGCGATGCTGATGCCGGTTACCGCCACGGTGCCAACGATGGCGAGCCGGATGATCTCCATGATTTCGTTCGGTGACACCTAGTTAATCTCCTTGCACCCGGCGCCATTGCGCGGGCCTTCGCTGTCCTCGCCCCGGTCCGTTGCAGTCAGGCAGCGACCCGTCATGCCGCGCTCCGCTTGCCGGTCTGCTGCCCGCCCGTCTCCGTGCCGCGCAGCTTCTCGATCTCCGCCGACAGGTGATAGCCGGGCTCCGTCACGATCTTCTCCAGCACCGCCAGGCGGTCTTCGCTCGCCGTCAGCCGCAGGACGAGCCGTTCGTTCTCCTCGCGCAGGCGGGTGATGGTTTCGGCATCGCTGGCGCGTTCGGTCTTGCCGCCCCATTCATCTTCCAGGGCATAGCCGTGCCGCGCGCGGATCCAGTTGTTCACCAGCCAGCCTGCCGTGCTCAGCAGGATAATGGTGAGGACGAATTCCGGACCTCCCCAATTCATGATCAGCCTCCCTCAATGGCTATCCGATGCGGTTCAGTTGATCGCGGTCTCGCGCTCGTCCCTGTCCGCCTGCTCGGTGCGGCGGGTGTCGCGCAGCGCCTCGATCTGCGTGGCGACATTGTAGCCGCCGTCCGTCACGATGCGTTCCAGCACCCGCACCCGCTCTTCCAGCTCGCGGTTGCTGGCGGCGTATTGCGCCGCTTTTTCCGCGGTGGAGTCCACCTGCATCTGCATGATTTCCTGGCGGTGCTTGGTCCACAACCGCACGATCGGGATCATCAGCGCAACGATCGGGATCAGCAGCGCGAGAGTTCCGTTATCCATCGTAAGTCCCTTTACTCAGATGTTCAGCGCAGCCGCTCGATCTCGGCAGAGAGGCGCGGGTTGCTGCTGACGTAATAGCTTTCCACCTCGGCCAGCCGGCGATCGATGTCGCGGAAGCGGGCGCGGATTTCGCGGGCGGTGCGCTGCGGGCTCTGCCGCACGCGCTGCCAGTATTTCTGCTCCTGCTCGTCCACATAGAGATGCGGCGGCTTCTTGGCGGCGAACACCCCCAGGATCAGATAGGCCGGGATGGTGAAGCCGAAGCCTGCCAGCGTGAGGACCACGAAGCCAAGCCGCCACCAGACCGTGTCCACGCCGGTGTAATCCGCAAGGCCCGAACAGACGCCCATGAACTTGGCATTCTGCTTGTCGCGATAGAATTTGGTGCGGACGCTGCTCACAGACGGTCTCCCTTCTTGCCCAGCATGCGATCCAGTTCGCGCAGGGGCTGGTTGTCCACCTCGCGATCGTGCTGCAGGCGGGCGGGCTTGAATTCCGGATTGTCGCTGGCAACCAGCCGCTCCACCGTGTCCATCCGCTCGTCGAGGCGCTTGGCGAGCTGGTAAAGCTCCTCCAGCAAGGCCTCATCGTCGTTGGTGATGGTGGCGGCGGTCTTCCACTTGGTGATGTAGTGGAAGATGATCCACGGCAGGCCGAGGAAGATGGAAACGATCGCAATCGCCGGCATCAGGTCTTCCATGGATCAGTCCCCCTTGTTCTGTGCATCGGTGTGCGTCGCACCCTTGCCGAGCGCGCGCTTCATTTCCTCGAGTTCGGCATCCACCTTGTCCGAGCCTTCGAGTGCGGCAATCTCGTCCGCCAGGCTGCGCTTGTCCTCGCCGGCGATGTTCAGCGCATCGGCACGGCCTTCGGCATAATCCACGCGGCGCTCGAGCTGATCGAAGCGGGCCAGCGCTTCGTCCACCCGTTCGTTGGTCATCAGGCTGCGCAGTTTCACGCGGTTCTCCGCGCTTTCCAGCCGTGCGGCGATCTGGCTCTGCCGGCTGCGGGCTTCGCGCAGGCGGTTCTGCAGCTTCTGGATGTCCTGCTCATAGGCGCGCAGCGCATCGTCCAGCACCGCGATTTCCTGCTTGAGCTGGTCGGCCATGTCGCCGGCCTTCTTCTTTTCCATCAGCGCGGCGCGGGCCAGATCCTCGCGGTCCTTGCTCAGCGCCAGCTGGGCCTTTTCGGCCCAGTCGGCCTGCAGCTTGTCCAGCTTTACCGTGTGGCGATGCATTTCCTTCTGGTCTGCAATCGTGCGCGCGGCGCTCGCCCGGACTTCGACCAGCGTTTCCTCCATCTCCAGGATGATCATGCGGATCATCTTGGCCGGATCATCTGCCTGATCGAGCAACTCGTTGAAATTGGCAGCGATGATGTCTCGCGTGCGTGAGAAAATGCCCATCCAGGCTACTCCCGAGGTTGGTGCGTTGCGCGTAGGGGTCGGGCTGGTGCGCAGCCGCTCGATCTCGCGGTCGATCCGCGATGACGAGCCGCCCAGCAGCGGCGACAGGGGATTGTCCTCTTCCCGGCTCATGCCAGTTCCACCAGCGGTGCGGCAACGATGGCCGCGCCCGGCGTCATATCAATTTGCTGTGTCAGCGCGAAGATATTCAAAGCGGACATCGCGGCGATGCTCGCCAGCGCGGCGACGCCGAGCTTGCTGACGAAAAAGCTGCGATCGAACATGGTCGTTTCCTCCTGACGAATGATGTTCACCATTCAGCAAGGGGCGTGCCAAACAGAAATAATGCCGCAAATACAATGACTTGCCATTTTAGTGGGTTAGGCTTTGTGGTGACGATTGCCAGATATTGGGAATATTCGCTATATATCGGCCATGGAACGGGGCAATCAGTTTGTCGGCCAATCAGGGGCCTTCCTCGACGCGGTGGAGCGGGCCAGCCGCGCCGCGCCCATGCGCCGCCCCGTGCTGGTGATCGGGGAGCGCGGAACCGGCAAGGAACTGATCGCCGAACGCCTCCACCGCCTGTCCGATAGGTGGGAGGAGCCGCTGGTCATCATGAACTGCGCCGCTCTGCCCGAAACGCTGATCGAGGCGGAATTGTTCGGGCACGAGGCGGGGGCTTTCACGGGCGCGACCAAGGCGCGCGAAGGCCGCTTTGAAGAGGCCGATCGCGGCACGCTGTTCCTGGACGAGCTGGCGACCCTCTCCATGGGCGCGCAGGAGCGGCTGCTGCGGGCGGTGGAATATGGCGAGGTGACGCGCATCGGTTCCTCCCGCCCGGTCCGCGTGGATGTGCGCATTGTGGCTGCCACCAACGAGAACCTGCCGCGGCTGGCCGAAGAAGGCCGCTTCCGCCCCGACCTGCTCGACCGGCTGAGCTTCGAGGTCATCACCCTGCCGCCCCTGCGCGTGCGCGAAGGCGATGTGGATGTGCTGTGCGATTACTTCGGCCGCCGCATGGCAGCGGAGATCGGCTGGCACGACTGGCCCGGCTTTGCCGACCATGTCCGCACGCAGCTGGAAGACTATCAATGGCCGGGGAATGTCCGCGAACTGCGCAATGTGGTGGAGCGCGCCGTCTATCGCTGGGATGACTGGAGCAGGCCGATCGGCCATGTGCAGTTCGACCCCTTCGAGAGCCCGTGGAAACCGGCACCGGTGCCTCGCATGGCGGAGGCGGGATCGCCAGCGCCGCGTTTCGCCGCGCTGACCCCGGCGCAGGAGGATTTCGATTCGATCGCCGATCTGCGCGAGGCGGTGGACGCCTATGAACGGCGGATCGTGGAGCACCACCTGGGTGCCAATCGCTGGAACCAGCGACAGACCGCCAAGGCGCTGGGCCTTAGCTACGACCAGCTGCGCCACTGCATCAAGAAGCACAGCCTCAGCGAATAGGAGTGGGAATCGCGCCGCCCGGGGCCGAATCGGGTTGCAAAACGCGGAATCCCCGCCTATCTGCCGCTTCATCCCGACATTGTCGTGACAAGGTCTGGTGCTGGCGCCTTCCGGGGGCCGGCCCGCAACCCCGTTGCCACTTTCGTGGCGCATATGGAGAACCGATGGCGGATATCGCGCGCCTGACACAAGTGATCGAGCCCGAGGCGGAAGCTCTCGGATTCGAACTGGTGCGCGTGAAGCTGACCGGCTCCGGGGAAGAGCGCACGCTGCAGGTGATGGCGGAGGATCCGGCCACCGGGCAGCTGGTGGTCGAACAGTGCATGGCGCTGTCCCGCCGTATTTCCGATCGGATTGACGCGATCGAGGAAGCGGGCGAGGAGCTGATCGCCGGTGCTTACAATCTCGAAGTCAGCTCCCCCGGTATCGACCGGCCGCTGACGCGCGAGAAGGATTATGTCGCCTGGGCAGGGCACGAGGCGAATTTCTCGCTCAACGAAGCAGTGGGCGATCATCGCAAGCTGCGCGGCAGGCTGCTGGGCATCGAAGGCGGCGTGGTGGCGGTGGAAGACCGCAAGGCCGGCCGCATCGAAGTGCCGCTGGCGAATATTCATTCGGCGAAGCTGGTTCTGACCAATGAACTGATCGCCGCGACCAAGCCGATCGACATGAGCGGCGCGGAAGAAATCGAAGAAACACCCGAGGAAGAGAAGGCAGACGACTGATGGCCAGTCCGATTTCCGCCAACAAGGCAGAACTGCTCGCGATCGCGAATTCGGTCGCTTCGGAAAAGATGATCGACAAGGCGATCGTCATCGAAGCGATGGAAGAGGCGATCCAGAAGTCCGCGCGCAGCCGCTACGGCGCCGAGAACGACATTCGCGCGAAGCTCGATCCAATGACCGGCGACCTGCGCCTGTGGCGCGTTGTGGAAGTGGTCGAGGAGGTCGAGGACTACTTCAAGCAGGTCAATCTGGAGCAGGCCGAAAAGCTGCAGCCGGGGGCGAAGGTGGGCGATTACATCGTCGATCCGCTGCCGCCGGTCGATCTCGGCCGCATCGATGCGCAGAGCGCCAAGCAGGTGATCTTCCAGAAGGTCCGCGATGCTGAGCGCGAGCGCCAGTACGAAGAGTTCAAGGACCGCGCGAGCGAGATCGTGACGGGCGTGATCAAGTCAGTCGAATTCGGCCATGTGATCGTCAATCTCGGCCGCGCCGAAGGCGTGATCCGCCGCGACCAGCAGATCCCGCGCGAGGCCGCCCGCGTGGGCGAGCGCGTGCGCGCGCTGATCATGAAGGTGGAACGCAACAATCGCGGCCCGCAGATCTTCCTCAGCCGCGCCCATCCGGACTTCATGAAGAAGCTGTTCGCGCAGGAAGTGCCCGAAATCTACGATGGCATCATCGAGATCAAGGCCGCCGCCCGCGATCCGGGCAGCCGCGCCAAGATCGGCGTGATCAGCCATGATTCCAGCATCGACCCGGTCGGCGCCTGCGTCGGCATGAAGGGCAGCCGCGTGCAGGCCGTGGTGCAGGAACTGCAGGGCGAGAAGATCGACATCATTCCCTGGAGCGAGGACACGGCGACCTTCGTGGTCAATGCGCTGCAGCCCGCCACCGTCAGCCGCGTGGTGCTGGACGAGGAAGAATCGCGCATCGAAGTGGTGGTGCCCGACGACCAGCTGAGCCTGGCCATCGGCCGCCGCGGCCAGAACGTGCGGCTGGCGAGCCAGCTGACCGGCAGCCAGATCGACATCATGACGGAGGAAGAAGCCTCCGAGAAGCGCCAGAAGGAATTCGCCGAGCGCTCCAAGATGTTCGAGGAAGAGCTCGACGTGGACGAGACGCTGTCGCAGCTGCTGGTGGCCGAAGGCTTCGCCGAGCTGGAAGAGGTCGCCTATGTCGAGCTGGACGAGCTCGCCGCGATCGAAGGCTTCGACGAGGATCTGGCCGAGGAACTGCAGAATCGTGCGCTGGACGCGCTGGAGCGGCAGGAGGAAACCCACCGTGCCGAGCGGCGCGAACTGGGTGTGGACGATGCGCTGGCTGAAATCCCGCACCTGACCGAACAGATGCTGGTGGTGCTGGGCAAGGCCGGCATCAAGACGCTGGACGATCTGGCCGATCTCGCCACCGACGAACTGATCGCCAAGAAGCGCGAGGCGCCGCGTCGCCGCAACGCCGACGGGCCGGCCCTGCGCCGCCCGCAGCGGAGCGAGGACAAGGGCGGCGTGCTGGGCATGTTCGGCCTCTCGGAAGAGCAGGGGAACGAGATCATCATGGCGGCCCGCGCCCATTGGTTCGAGGACGAAGAGGCCCCGGCTGCCGAAGCGCCCGCAGAAGAGGAGGCCGCTGATGCGGAATCCTCGCAATGAGCCGCTAGCCGCTCAAGACATTGCGAAGCGCGGCGGGCATGGCGACATGCCTGAACGCCGCTGCGTGCTGACCGGGCGCAACGATGCGCGCGACGAGCTGCTGCGTCTGGCGCTCTCGCCCGATGGCGAGGTGCTGCCCGATGCGCTGGCGCGCGCGCCGGGACGGGGTGCGTGGATCGGCGTGAATCGGGCGGAGCTGGAACAGGCGCTCGCCTCCGGTAAGCTGCGCGGCGCGCTTTCACGCGCCTTCAAGACGGGGCAGATCAGCATCCCCGAAGATCTGCCGCAGCGGATGGAAGATGCGCTTCAGCGTGCTTTTCTGCAGCGGCTGGGGCTCGAAATGCGCGCCGGACGCCTTATCTTGGGGTCGGACCGTATTGCGGGCGAGGCGCGGACGGGGGGCGTTGCTGCTCTGTATCACGCCAACGACGCCAGCGATGATGGCTGTCGCAAGCTCGATCAGGCCTATCGCGTGGGCATGGATGCGGAAGGGTCCGGACTTGCCGGAATCCGGCTGCCACTGGACCGCGCGGCCCTGTCTGTGGCATTGGGCCGCGACAATGTCGTCCACCTGGCGCTGGCCGATGGGGCATCGGCCCAACGGGTAGCCACCCCGCTGCGGCGCTTGCTGAATTACACGGCGGCCGCGGGCGCGGCTGGAAGCGATACGAGCCTGGCGGCATCGGCTGCCGCGCCGGAAGGCGCGGCCTCCCCCGATGTCCGGGGCTGCGAATGAATTTTGAAGGAATGTTAGAGGCGTATGAGCGATAACGACACCACACCGACGCGCACCCGCAAGCCGCTGGGGCTGAAGCGTTCGGTCGATGCGGGGGAGGTCCGGCAGACCTTCAGCCATGGCCGCACCAACAAGGTGGCGGTCGAGGTGAAGCGCCGCCGCAAACTTACCAAGCCCGGCGCCGCGCCCGAGGAGGCGACTCCCGCCGCCGCGCCTGAGCCGGCACCGGCTCCCGCCGCCGCGCCTGCACCGGCCCCCACACCCGCCCCGGCTCCTGCCCCCGCCCCTGCGGCGAGCAGGCCTGCGCCTGCGCCTGCACGCAACATTCCTTCGGACGAGACTCCGCAGGAACGCGTGGCGCGCCTGCAGCGCGAGGCGGAGGACGAGCGCATGCGCCTCTCCGAAGAGGCTCGCCGCCGCGAGGAGGAAGCGCGCCAGCAGCAGCTGGAGGACGAGAAGCGCCGCGCCGAAGAGAATCGCCGTGCAGAGGAAGAAGCTGCCAAGGCGCGCGAGGCGGCCGAGAAGGTTGCCGTCGAAGCCCCCTCTCAGCAGGCGCCTGCCGAGGAAGAGCAGCCGGCCGCCGCCGCCGCCCAGGAGGAGGAGACCAGCTCCGCCAGCACCGTGCCGGCTCCGCGCAGGTTCACCCCGGTGGCCCGGCCCGAGCCGAAGCGTGCCGAGAAGAAGCGCGAGGAGCGCAAGCCCGCCGCGCCGCAGCCCGCCAGCCGCGGCGACCGTGCAGACAAGCGTCGTTCGGGCAAGCTCACCGTCACCAAGGCGCTCAACGAGGACGAGGGGCGCCGTGCGCGCAGCCTCGCCGCGCTGAAGCGTGCCCGCGAGAAGGAGCGTCGCTCCTATGGCGACGGGCAGTCCAAGCAGCGTGACAAGCAGGTGCGCGACGTGATCGTGCCCGAAGCGATCACGGTGCAGGAACTCGCCAACCGCATGGCCGAAAAGGGCGCCGACCTGGTGAAGGCGCTGTTCAACATGGGCATGATGGTCACCGTCAACCAGACGATCGACCAGGACACGGCGGAGCTGCTGGTCGAGGAATTCGGCCATAATATCCAGCGCGTCAGCGAAAGCGATGCCGATATCGACACTTCGAACGAGGTCGATGCGGAAGAGACGCTGAAGCCGCGTCCGCCCGTGGTCACCATCATGGGCCATGTCGATCACGGCAAGACGAGCCTGCTCGATGCCCTGCGCGGCACCGACGTGGTGAAGGGCGAAGCCGGCGGCATCACCCAGCACATCGGCGCCTACCAGATCACCACCAACGGCGGCGACAAGGTCACCTTCCTCGACACTCCGGGCCACGCTGCCTTCACGGAGATGCGGGCGCGTGGCGCCAATGTCACCGACGTGGTGGTGCTGGTGGTCGCGGCGGATGACGGGATCATGCCGCAGACGATCGAGGCCATCAATCACACCAAGGCCGCGGGCGTGCCGATGATCGTGGCGATCACCAAGTCCGACAAGCCGGAGGCCAATCCGAAGCGCATTCGCGAGCGCCTGCTCGAACACGAAGTCGTGGTCGAGGAGATGAGCGGCGACGTGCAGGATGTGGAAGTCTCCGCCAAGACCGGCGCGGGCCTTGACGATCTGATCGACAAGATCCTGCTGCAGGCCGAACTGCTGGAGCTGAAGGCGCGACCGGATCGCGACGCCGAAGCCACCGTGATCGAAGCGCAGCTGGACAAGGGCCGTGGCCCGGTGGCCACCGTGCTGGTCAATCGCGGCACGCTGAAGCGCGGCGATACCTTCGTGGTCGGTACGGAAAGCGGCCGCGTGCGCGCGCTGATCGACGACAAGGGCAATCAGATCAAGGAAGCCGGCCCCTCTATGCCTGTGGAGGTGCTGGGCCTGGGCGGCGTGCCGCGTGCCGGCGACCAGTTGACCGTGGTGGAGAACGAGCAGCGCGCCCGTGAGGCGGCCGAGTACCGCCAGGAGAAGGCGACCGAGAAGCGCACCGCGATGGCCCCGGCCAATCTCGATGCGATGTTCGCCGGCCTGAAGAGCGACGTGATCGAATTCCCGCTGGTGGTGAAGGCCGACGTGCAGGGTTCGGTGGAAGCGATCACCAATGCGCTGCACAACCTCTCGAACGACGAGATCAAGGTCCGTGTGCTGCATTCCGGCGTCGGCGCGATCACCGAAAGCGACGTGACGCTGGCGGCCGCCTCCAAGGCGCCGATCGTGGGCTTCAACGTCCGCCCCAATGCCAAGGCACGCCAGCTGATCGAGCGGGATAAGGTGCGGATGATGTATTACGACGTCATCTATCACCTGACCGAGGAGATCGCGAAGGAGATGGCCGGCGAGCTTGGCCCGCTGCGGGTCGAGAACGTGGTCGGCCGTGCCGAGGTCAAGCAGGTGTTTCCTGCGGGCAAGAAGGACAAGGCGGCTGGTCTGCTGGTTCTGGAAGGCGTTATCCGCAAGGGCCTCCATGCGCGTCTCACGCGGCAGGACGTCATCGTTTCCGCCACCACCATCGCATCGCTGCGGCGCTTCAAGGACGATGTGGACGAAGTCCGCACGGGTCTCGAATGCGGCGTGGTGCTTGCCGACACCAACGACATCAAGCCGGGTGACAATCTGGAGGTGTTCGAGGTGACGGAACAGGAACGGACGCTGTAGTGAATGGCTGAGCGGACAGCGCATTGGAACGGGGCATCGGCCGAGCATGCCGATGCCGCTTTCCGGCGCTGCGCCGCGACCGTTCGCCTCGGCAGCTTGACTCCTCCGCTCGTGGCATGACCCGTTACGCTGCCCTGTTCGGCGCTATCAATGTCGGCGGCAATCGCCTGCTGATGGCGGACCTGCGCGACGCGTTGGAGCGCGAGGATTTCGCGGAGGTGGAAACGGTGGTCGCCAGCGGCAACGTGCTGTTCTCACACGAGGAGCGGCCGAGCGAGGGGCTGGCCGAAAAGCTCGCCTATGTGGTGCGCGAACGGTTCGACATCGATACCTTCGCCGCCGTGCGCAGCCGGGCCGAACTGGAAGCGGCGGTGGCGGAAAGCCCCTTCGCGGACACGGGCGAGGACAATCTCGTCCATGTCCATTTCCTCGAAACCCAGCCTGCGCCCGAGGCCTTCGAGACGCTCATTGCCGATCACGCCGGCCGCGGGAGCGAGAAACTTGCGCCCGGCACGCGGGCGCTGCACATCGACTATGTCGATGGCGCGGGGGCCAGCAAGCTGACCGCCGGCTTCATCGCCCGGCGCCTTGGCTGCCGCGGTACCGCGCGCAACATCCGGTCGATCCGGCGCATTATCGAAAAGATGGACTGACCATGGCCCGCCAACCTCACAGCTCCGAAGACCATTCCGTCCGCCTGCTCAAGGTGGGGGAACGGGTGCGCCATGTGCTGTCGGAACTGCTTACCCGCCAGCAGGTGCATGACGATACGCTGTCGGCCCGCACCGTCTCCGTCACCGAAGTGCGCATGTCGCCCGACCTGCGGCAGGCGAAGGTCTACGTGAAGCCGCTGCTGGGCGGGGACGAGCAGGAGGTGCTCACCGCATTGCGGCAGAACACCGCCTTCTTCCAGCGCGAGGTGGCGAAGCGGCTCGGCCTGAAATTCGCGCCCAAGCTGCGCTTCCTGGCCGACGAGAGCTTCGACGAGGCCGATCGGATCGAGCGGCTGCTGTCCGACCCGCGCGTGGCGCGAGATCTGGATGGCGAGGACGACTGAGCGGCGAAGGGACGGGGGCGGCGCATGGCAAAGCTCTATTTCTATTATGCCAGCATGAATGCGGGGAAATCGACCAACCTGCTGCAGGCCAATTTCAACTATGGCGAGCGGGGCATGGCCACCATGCTGTGGACCGCCGCGCTCGACGATCGCTCCGCCGGCAAGCCCATCGCCAGCCGCATCGGGCTGGAAGCCGATGCGCATCGCTTCACCGGCGAGACGGATTTGTGGGCGGAGGTCAGCCGCCGGCATGCAGCAACGCCGCTGGCCTGCGTGTTCGTGGACGAGGCGCAGTTCCTCTCCCCCGCGCAGGCGTGGCAATGCGCGCGGCTGGCGGATGAGGCGAATATCCCGGTGCTCTGCTACGGCCTGCGGACGGATTTTCGCGGCGAACTCTTCCCCGGCTCCGCCGTGCTGCTGGGGATCGCGGACGCGCTGGTCGAGATCAAGGCGGTGTGCCATTGCGGCCGCAAGGCGACGATGAACCTGCGGATCGACGCGGAGGGCGAGCCGGTCGCAGCGGGCGCGCAGACCGAGATCGGCGGCAATGAGAGCTATGTACCGCTGTGCCGGCGCCATTTCTCGCAGGCGCTGGGTTTCTTCGGCTGACGGCCCGCGTCTGGCGCCATGCCGGGCCATTGCCGGAAGGGCGCGCACTCCCTAGCTAGGAGGCTGCATGCCTGACACCATCCTGCTCGCGCTGGCGCTGATCCCGGCCCTTGTCATCGCCATCGTGTTCCACGAGGTCGCCCATGGCTGGGTGGCGCTGCTGCTGGGCGATCCCACGGCGAAGGAACGGCGCCGGCTGACGCTGAACCCCATCCGCCATGTCGATCCCTTCGGTACGCTGATCCTGCCGGGCCTCCTCGCACTCACCGGCGCGCCGGTGTTCGGCTGGGCCAAGCCGGTGCCGGTGAACAAGTGGCGGCTCGACAATCCGCGCTATGGCATGATGGCGGTCGCGGCGGCGGGGCCGGGCACCAATCTGGTGCTGGCGGCTATCGGAGCGGTGCTGCTGGGGCTGCTGGCGGGCAGCCTGACGGCGCAGCCGGCCGGAGTGCTGGGCTTCCTGCTCGTTTCGCTGCAGTATTTCATCTCGATCAATATCTTCCTGGCGCTGTTCAACCTGCTGCCGATCCCGCCCTTCGACGGATCGCATATCGTGGAGGGCCTGCTGCCGCGCGATGCGGCGCGCACCTATGAGAAGCTGCGCCCCTATGGCTTCCCGTTGCTGTTCCTGCTGCTGCTGGTGATCCCCTGGCTGTTTCCGGGCCTCGGCATCATCGAAAAGGTGGTGTTGCCGCCGGTGCTGTGGGCGGAGGGGCATTACATGGCGCTGGCGCACTGGGTGGCGCTGCTGGTCCAGTGACCGGCGGCGCCTCGCAGGCGCCGCATACTTCCACATGACCGGGCTTGAATCGCGCGCGCCCCGCGCCAGATGGAGGGCGTGGGGGCATCCTGCGAAAGGATCTTCGAGATGAGACATGCACTTCTGTTCGCTCCCCTGCTGGCGCTGGCGGCCCCGGCCATGCCTGCCCTGGCGGCGCAAGCGGGTAAGGATGACGCGCCGGCGGCCAAGAATGCCGCTGCAGAGGCGCAGGCCGATGCCAGCATCCCCTTCGCCAATCACGGCGGCATAAGGGACTGGCGTAGCGAAGGCAGCGAGACGGTCTATATCCAGGACAGCGCACGCCACTGGTACAAGGCGGTGTTGTTCGCCCGCGCGCCCGATCTTCCCTTCGCCCAGGCGATCGGCTTCGAGACGAAGGGCCCCGACACCTTCGATCGCTTCTCCACCATCATCGTGGCGGGGCAGCCCTATCCGCTGAAGTCGCTGGTCAGGATCGCGGGCGAGCCGCCCAAGGCCGCGCACAAGGGCAAGGCGGAGGAACACGCCCATAGCGAGCACAGCAGCGAAGGCTGACATTGCCGGGAAGGGCCGCTAAGGCGCCGCCCATGCCCCATGGTTGGCTCATCCTCGACAAGCCCCGCGGGCTCGGCTCCACCCAGGCAGTCAGCGCGGTCAAGCGCGTGCTGCGGAAGGCCGGCCATGGCAAGGTCAAGGTCGGCCACGGCGGCACGCTCGATCCGCTGGCCGAAGGCGTGCTGCCGATCGCGCTGGGCGAGGCGACGAAGCTCGCCGGGCGGATGCTCGACGCCAGCAAGACCTATGCCTTCACCATCCGCTTCGGCGAGGAAACCGATACGCTGGATACCGAAGGCGAAGTGGTGGCCCGCAGCGAGCGCCGCCCGCCGATTGCGGCCGTGGCGGCGATCTGCGAACATTTCACGGGCGCAATCGAGCAGGTGCCGCCGGCCTATTCCGCGCTCAAGCTGGATGGCCGGCGCGCCTATGACCTCGCCCGCGCGGGTGAGGAGGTGGAACTGCAGAGCCGCCGCGTCACCGTGCATTCGCTGCACCTCGCCGGCCGCGCGGATGCGGGGGAGGGCGCGCCGCTCTATTCCGCCTTCGCCGCCACCGCGGGCCGCCCGGATCCGTTCGATCCCGCGGCGCCGCTGGAACTGGCGGAAAGCGCCACGCTGGTCGCAAATGTATCCAAGGGCACCTATATACGCTCCCTGGCGCGCGACATTGCCCATGCGCTCGGCACCGTCGGCCATGTTACCTGGCTTCGGCGGATCAAGGCCGGCCCTTTCACCGAAGATCAGGCGATTTCGCTGGACTTATTGGAAGAAATCGGTAACGGCGCGCCCCTTGAAGACCATCTCCTGCCGCTGGAGGCGGGGCTGGACGGTATCCCGGCCCTGAATCTCGATCCGGAAAGCGCGCAGGCGGTCCGCCAGGGCCGGGTCCTTTCCGGACAGCCCCTTTCCGATGGGCTCTATTGGGCGAAGGCTGGCACAGTTCCGGTCGCCCTGATGGAATTGTCGGATGGCACGGCACGCGTCGTGCGGGGTTTCAACCTGCCGGATACCGCGGAGTGAAATGCATGTCGGTTACTGCCGAAAAGAAGACTGAGATCATCGAAGACAACGCCCGCGCGAGTGGCGACACGGGTTCCCCGGAAGTGCAGGTTGCGATCCTCACCGAGCGTATTCGCAACCTGACCGAGCATTTCAAGGAACACCACAAGGACAACCATTCGCGCCGCGGCCTGCTGATCATGGTCAACAAGCGGCGCAGCCTGCTCGCCTACCTCAAGAAGAAGGATGTCGAGCGGTACAATAACCTGATCCAGAAGCTGGGTCTGCGTAAATAAGAGTTTCGAGGGGGCGGTTCCATCGGAGCCGCCCTTTCGCTTTATGGGCATCCTTCGCAATCCGGCGGAGGGGCCAGGGGCATCAAAGGCCCCGCACCGGACCGGGACGGAAGACACCCGGCAGCAAACCCCGCAGGCAATAGGGCCGGCGGAGTGAAGGATATCAGATGTTCGAAACGAAAACCGTATCGCTGGAGTGGGGCGGAAAGACCCTCACTCTGGAAACCGGGCGCATCGCGCGCCAGGCCGATGGCGCCGTGCTGGCGACCTATGGCGAAACCGTGGTGCTGTGCGCCGTCACCGCCGCGAAGAGCGTGAAGGAAGGGCAGGATTTCTTCCCCCTTACCGTCCACTACCAGGAAAAATTCTCCGCCGCCGGCCGCATTCCGGGCGGCTTCTTCAAGCGTGAGCGTGGCGCGACCGAGAAGGAAACGCTTACCAGCCGCCTGATCGACCGCCCGATCCGCCCGCTGTTCCCCGAAGGGTTCTACAACGAGATCAACGTAATCTGCCAGGTCCTCTCCTATGATGGCGAGACCGAGGCGGACATCGTGGCGATGGTGGCCGCCAGTGCGGCGCTGACCATTTCCGGCGTGCCCTTCATGGGGCCGATCGGCGCCTGCCGCGTGGGCTTCGTGGACGGCGAATATGTGCTCAACCCGAAGCAGGAAACCGCCCTTGCGGATGGCCGCCTCGACCTCGTCGTCGCTGCCACGCACGACGCGGTGATGATGGTCGAATCCGAAGCCAAGGAACTGACCGAGGAAGAGATGCTGGGCGCCGTCATGTTCGCGCATGACGAAAGCAAGAAGGTCGTGGAAGCGATCATCAAGCTGGCCGAGCAGGCCGCCAAGGAGCCGTGGGAAATCGACATGTCGGACGACAAGTCCGCCATGAAGGAAGAGCTGCGCGGCATCATCGGCAAGGATATCGCCGCTGCCTACAAGCTGACCGACAAGTCGGCCCGTTCGGACGCGCTCAATGCGGCCCGTGCGAAGGCGAAGGCACATTATGCCGATGCCGACGGCCAGACGCAGATGACGGCCGGCAAGCTGGTCAAGAAGCTTGAAGCCGAAATCGTGCGTACCGCCATCCTCAAGGACGGCAGCCGCATCGACGGCCGCAAGCTCGATCAGGTCCGCCCGATCGAGGCGATGGTCGGCTTCCTGCCGCGCACCCATGGTTCGGCGCTGTTCACGCGCGGTGAAACGCAGGCAATCTGCACCACCACGCTGGGCACCAAGGAGTCCGAGCAGATGATCGACGGCCTCGAAGGCCTGTCGTATCAGAGCTTCATGCTGCACTATAACTTCCCGCCCTATTCGGTCGGCGAAGTGGGTCGCTTCGGCGCTCCGGGCCGTCGCGAGATCGGCCA
Organism: Altererythrobacter sp. B11; assembly: GCF_003569745.1. Taxonomy (NCBI): domain Bacteria; kingdom Pseudomonadati; phylum Pseudomonadota; class Alphaproteobacteria; order Sphingomonadales; family Erythrobacteraceae; genus Altererythrobacter; species Altererythrobacter sp. B11. The sequence goes on along the minus strand of NZ_AP018498.1, from coordinate 3,417,954 downwards.
CGGCAAGCTCGCCTGGCGCGCGCTGCACCCGATGCTGCCGAGCAGGGAAGACTTCCCCTACACGATCCGTATCCTGTCCGACATCACCGAGAGCAACGGCTCTTCGTCGATGGCGACGGTGTGCGGCGGCTGCCTCAGCATGATGGATGCCGGCGTGCCGATCGCGCGCCCGGTTTCGGGCATCGCCATGGGTCTGATCCTGGAAGGTGACGACTTCGCCGTGCTGTCCGACATCCTGGGTGACGAAGATCACTTGGGCGACATGGACTTCAAGGTGGCCGGCACCGAAGCGGGCATCACCAGCCTGCAGATGGACATCAAGATCGCTGGCATCACCAAGGAAATCATGGCCAAGGCGCTCGAGCAGGCGAAGGGCGGCCGCGCCCATATCCTGAACGAGATGACCAAGGCGCTGGGTTCCGCCCGCACCGAACTGTCCGCTCACGCTCCGCGCATCGAAACGATGCAGATCGACAAGTCCAAGATTCGTGACGTGATCGGCACGGGCGGCAAGGTGATCCGCGAGATCGTGGCCGAAACCGGCGCGAAGGTGGATATCGATGACGAAGGCGTGATCAAGATCTCGTCCAGCGACATCAGCCAGATCGAGGCTGCACGCCAGTGGATCCAGGGCATCGTGGAAGAGCCCGAGGTCGGCAAGGTCTACAACGGCAAGGTCGTGAACATCGTCGATTTCGGCGCCTTCGTGAACTTCATGGGCGGCAAGGACGGTCTCGTCCACGTTTCCGAAATGAAGAACGAGCGGGTCGAGAAGCCGACCGACGTCGTGTCCGAAGGGCAGGAAGTGAAGGTCAAGGTCCTCGAGATCGACAACCGCGGCAAGGTCCGCCTGTCGATGCGCGTCGTGGACCAGGAAACCGGCGAGGAGCTGGAGGACACGCGTCCCCCGCGTGAACCGCGTGGTGATCGTGGCGACCGCGGCGATCGTGGCGACAAGCGCGAAGGTGGCCGTGGTGGCGATCGTCGCGGGCCGCGTGGCGGCGGCGGCGGTGGCCGGGATCGCGGACCCCGCGGCGGGCGCGACCGTGACGGCGGCGGCAAGGAAGGGGGCGACCCCGATCACCTGCCGGCCTTCCTGAAGGAAGACTGATTGAACGGAAAACCCCCGCAGCCTCACGGCCGCGGGGGTTTTCTTTCTCCGGGTTGGAGAGGAGGGGGCCGCGGGGCAAAGATCCCGCGGCCCCTTTATACGTCAGGGCTCAGGCAGCCTTGAGCCGCAGGGCGCCCAGATAGTCGAGCTTGCCCACGGCCACGCCCTTCATGCGCAGCACACCATAGGCGGTGCAGGCGTGGAAGAAGAAATTGGTCTGGCTGAAGGTCAGCAGGAAATCCTCCGCCGTGAAGGGCAGCTTCTTCTCGCCGATCTCGAACCGCATGTCCTTGCCGATGAAGCTTTCCATCTCTTCTTCCGTCACCGACTCGAGGAAGGCGATGGCATCGTCCAGCAGGCTGCGCATCTCGGCGAAGGTGGCAGGCGGCGTGTCCTTGAACTTCGGCGTGAACACGCCCGCGCGCACGCCTTCGATCGCGCCCTTGCTGTGATCGGCCATGCTCTTCACCTGATAGGCGAAGGGCAGCATGTCGTCGATCAGCCGGGCTTCCACCAGTTCCGCCTCGGGAATGCCGCAGCTTTCGGCCTTGTCCAGCCAGCCCTTGCCGGAGCGGAGAATCTGGAGCTTGCTGGGAATGATTGCGGCGTGAAGCGAAAGGGGCATGTGTATCCTCCGTCTGTTTAAGTCGGGCCGGCCATAGACGACCTGCGGGGCCTCTGCCACATAGAGGCGCAACATTACGGGAGAGGTGCATGCCCATCGGAAGTTTCGAAGGGAAGATTGCGTTCATCACCGGCGGTGCCAGCGGCATCGGCCTGGGCATCGCGCGGGTGCTGCTCGATCGCGGTGCGCAGGTGGTGATCGCCGATCTGCGGCAGGACCACATCGACCGCGCGATGGAAGGCTTCACCGGCGGCGCCCGCTCCAACGCGGTCAGCGCGCTGCAACTCGATGTCACCGATCGCGAAGCCTATCGCGAGGCGGCGGCGCGGATGGAGCGCGAGTTCGGCGGGATCGACATTCTGGTGAACAATGCCGGCGTGGGGCTGGAAGGCCCGGTGCTGGAAGCGACCTATGCCGATTACGATTTCGGTTTCGGCGTGAATGTCGGCGGCGTGATCAATGGCTTTGTGGAATTCATGCCGCAGATGGTGGCGCATGGGCGCGGGGGCCACGTGGTCTCCACCGCCAGCCTGGCTGCCGAAGTGGTCATGCCGCCGCATCTGGCGATCTATGCCGCCAGCAAGGCGGCGGTCTGCCATTATTGCGAAGCGGTGAAGCCGGAGCTGGCGGAAAAAGGCATCGGTGTTTCCATTCTCCTGCCCGGCCCGGTGAAGTCCAACATTCACGAAACCCAGCAGAATCGCCCCTCGCATCTGCTGCAGGGCAGCGGCTTCCTGGATAGCGAGAAGAAGCTGTCCCGCCGTATCGTGGGCGAAAACTGGATGGAGCCGGAAGAGGCCGGGGCGCTGGTGGCGGACGGCATCCTTGCCAACCGCACCTACATCGTCACCCACGGCTACTACAAGGAAGCCATGCGCGCCCGGGCCGACGCCGTGCTGGCCGCCACGCCCGACAAGGCCGAGGAGGCGCCGGACTTCGGCCAGTATCGCGAGGATTAGCGTGCAGGCGCCCGGGGCGGGCGGAAGAGGAGGGGACAATGCGAATGAGAAGGCTTGCTGACATTGCCCCGCATACTGAGCGAGTCGGGCCGCGCGGGATCCGCGCCGGGGCTCCGGCCAATATCCGCCGGCTGGCGATCGCCCCCGCGCTTGGCGCTGCATTCCTGCCGCTTTACCCGCCGATCCATGCCGAGGAGGTGCCTGCCATGTCCACTCCTGCGCCGCTCGTCTTCTTTGATATCGCCGCGCCCGATCTCGTCTCTCAGCGGTCCTTCTATGGCGCGCTGCTGGGCTGGGACATTGCCGATGACGGCAGTTTTACCGTACCCGTGCAAGGGCCGCTGCCGGGCACGCTGCGGGTGGAGCCCGCCGATCTCGGCCCCCTTACGGAGCGGGTGCTCTATTTCGGCGTGGACGATATCGAAGCGACACAGCGGCGGGCGGTGGAACTCGGCGGCGGCATCGCCTTTCCGCGGCTGGTGGTGCCGGGCGTGGTGATCCTGGCGATGCTCACGGATCCGGCGGGCAATCGCTTCGGCGTAGTGGAGATGAGCGGGGGAGCCGTGACCGTGCCGCCCGCCCCGGATGGCTGAGCATCGGTTCGCAGGAACCGCATAACAAGCCAGGAAACACTGGCGGATGGGAGAGCGATGGCAGTTACATTTTCAGAGGCGCTGAACCGTTCGCGCATGCACCCGTTCCAATGGGCGATCGTCGCCACCTGCATGCTGGTGCTGGTGTGCGACGGGATCGACCTGCAATTGCTCGGCATCGTCGCGCCGCTGGTGATCGACAGCTTCGACACGGACAGCACCACTTTCGGCTGGGCCATGGGTGCGGCGCTGGTGGGCTTCGGCCTCGGTTCGTGGGGCGGGGGCTGGCTGGGCGACACGATCGGCCGCCGCTGGACGCTGGCGCTGGCGGCGCTGGTGTTCTCGCTGGCGACGGTCGGTGCGGGCACTTCCGCCGGCGTTTGGCACATGGCGGGCTGGCGCCTTCTGGGCGGGCTGGGCTTCGGCGCGGCCTATGCCAATGCGCTGGCCATGGCAGGCGAATGGCTGCCCGATCGCTGGCGCGCCGTGGCGGTCAGCACGCTTTCGGTGGGCACGCCGATCGGCGGCACGATCGTCGGCTGGATCGGGCCCGATCTCGCCGTCGCGCATGGCTGGCCGGGGACGTTCACGCGCATCGGCCTCGCCACGCTGGTGCTGGTGGCGATCATCGCCGCGGTGCTGCGCGACAGCCCGTCCTTCCTCCTCGCCCGCGGCCGGCGGGAAGCGGCGCTGCGCAACGCGCGGCTGGTGCTGCGCGAGGATACGGAGCTGGTGCCCGAACGGCATGAGACGGACGCGGGGGACGGGCCTTCCGTGGGAGTGCTCCACCCCAGCAACACGCGGGTGAACACCGGCATCGGCCTGGCCTTCGCGGCGGCGGCGCTGGTCGCCTACAGCATCCTCAGCTGGTCCACGGTGATGCTGACGGAGCGCGGCTTCTCGCTGGCGGCGGCGGGCAATGCGGTGGCCTGGGCGGGGATCACCTCGATGATCGGTTCGATCATCGTCGGCCTCGCCATGCGCCGCTTCGGCTCGCGCCCGGTGATGCTGGCGCTCAGCGGCGGGCTGGTGGTGCTGCTGATCGCGCTGGGCTGGGCGGTGGAGGGGCTGGCGCCCAATCCGGCCGTCCCGCCCGCACAGGCGCAGCAGACGCTCGTCACCTGGCTGATCGGCGCGGCCGGCGGCTTCTTCAGCGCCGCCATCGCCGGCATGTATGTGATGATGACCCACGCCTATCCGCAAAGCTGTCGCTCGGCCGGGATCGGCTTCGGCATCTTCATGAGCCGCGTGGGCGCCATCGCGGCGACGGCTTTCGGCGGCGGGCTGCTGGCGCTGGGTGGGGGCAGCACAATTCCCTTCTTCGCCGTGCTGACCCTCTCCGCAGCCGTGATCGCGGCGGCCGCCTTCGTGGTCGACCGCCATGTGCCCAGCCTGGCCGAGGCGGAGCGGCGAAGGGTCGCGGCGGCGGGCGCGTGAAGCCCGCAGGAGCGGCGCTCAGTCCGCCGGATTGTACTTCGTCAGGAACTCTTCGATCGAGGTGAGCAGGGTCAGCCGGTCCGCTTCGCGCGTGAAATAGTGGTCCGCCTGCGGAAGCGAGACGAGGTCCACCGTTTTGCCCGCCTTCTTCATCGCCGAATACATGCGGTCGGACTGGGCGTAATCCACCGTCACGTCCTTCTTCCCGTGGATCAGCAGAAGCGGTGCCTTGATCTTCTCCACCGCATTGAGCGGCGAGACGGCGGCGAAATCCGGCGTCATGGCCTGCCATTGCCCGCGGTAGAGCCGGGCGCGAATGGAATCGCCAAAATCGTTCACCTCGCGCCGCAGGTTGGCCACGCCGGCGATGGAAATGGCGCAGCGGTAGAGGTCCGGGTCTTTGGCGATGCCCCACATGGCCGCATAGCCGCCGTAGGAGGCGCCGACGATGCACACGCGCTGCGGATCGGCCAGCCCCTGCGATACCGCCCAGTTCACGCCGGCGGTAACATCGTCCTGCATGGCAAAGCCGAGTTGCCCGCGGCCCGCCTTCTCAAACTCCACGCCATAACCGGTCGATCCGCGGAAGTTCGGCTGCAGCACCAGATAGCCGCGCTCCGCCAGGAACTGCGCCCAATAGTCATATGTCAGCTCGTCATGTGCCCAGGGCCCGCCATGCGGCATCACCACCATCGGCAGGTTCTTTTCCGCCCGGCCGCGCGGCGTGGTGAGCACGCCTTCGATCTCCAGTCCGTCGCGAGCCTTGTAACGCACCAGCTTCGCGCGTGAGAGCCGCTTGCTGCCGATCGCCGGGTTGGCATCGGCGAGCTGGTAGAGATCGCCGGTCGTATTGTCGTAATAGTACAGTAGGCCGGGGTTGTCCGGCGTGCTGAAGCGGACGAGCATCTTGCCCAGATCGGCGCTGAAGCTCACGATCCTGGCCTTCGCCATCGGCGCAGCGGTTTGCAGATCCGTTTGAGCAGTGGCGACGCCGGGGTCCAGCCAGACGATTTCCTCATCGACGTCGGTAGCCCATATTCCGAGCAGCTTCGTACCGTCGGGGGACATCACGACATCTTCGACGTCGTGATCGGCATAGATGGTCCGCACATCCTGGCCGGTGGTGATATCGGTCTCGACAACTGCGGAGCGCCCGCCCTCCAGTTCCCTGATGATATAGCCGTGATCCGCTTCCCCGAAGAAGAAGGGGATGGTGAGGTCCTCGTCCACATCGAGTCTCGCCCGGTCGATTTCCCGCAGGGAATGGTTGCCTTGCGCGCGATAGAACAATTTGGAGGTGGTGGTGCGGTCGCTATAGGCGATCCCGAGGCGCACCTGACCCGAATTGTCCGCGCCCCAGTCGAGCACGCCGGTTCGTCCCCGCTCTACCAGTTTCTGCCGTCCTGTTGCCACGTCCACGCGGTATACGGCAGGCCAGAACTCCGCAGACTCGTAGATGCTGCCCTGACCGGCGACGAGGATTTCCGTGCTTCCGTCTTCCGGGATCCACAGCACATCGGCCGCATTCTGCCCGCCGAGATCCCATAACAGCTTCGTGATTTCGCCGGTCTTGCGGCTGATTCCGATCAGCCGCGAAACGTACCAGCGGCTCGTTTCCACCGGCATGAGCGTGGTAAGCCCGACGATGATATTGTCGTCACCCACCCATCGGATCCAGGCAACTTCGGTCTGATCGGGCACGCGCGCCCCAACACTCTGCGACCGGTCACCGAGCACCGGCATCATCATGATGCGCTGTTCGCCGTTTACGCCGAACAGCCCGGCGATATTCTCACCATTGGGGGACAAGCTTGCCTTTTCCACGAAGGGAAGGCGGGCGAAGGCACTTGTGGGAAGCTGCCCCGTTTCGGCCACAGCCTTCGTTGCGGAACCGGCTTCACCCCCTGTCGGCTGGGCCGCGGCTGGAAGCGCCAGCAAAAGAACCCCCGCGCCGCACAGCTGCGCCACAAGCCGGCCCATCCGCGTCCATCGGGCGCGGCGCCCATTCCCTACATTCCCCCGCATAACTGCCCCTGCCATGCTGCATCTGATTTGCACATCATGGATAAGTGAGCCGCCGAACTAATCAACTGCTCTCGAAGGAGCAGCCCGCGTGGCGAAAGCGAGCGAGCGCGAGCCGCGTCGCTTTCCTACGGCGTAGGCCATGCGGCAGCCTTGTCGCATGCACGCCGTAGCCCCCTCCAAAGCCGCAGATTTGCCCCCTTTTTCGCGCCGGGGAGTGCAAGGTTACACTTTTGGCATGAACCCTGTTCCAGCGTGTTCCAGCCCCATCTGGAATCGCACTCGCCTCCGCAGCCGCAGGCACGAAAAACCCGCCGTTCCGGGGTGGGAACGGCGGGCTCTGAAACTTCGGAAAATCGGGCGGTCAGCGAACGCGCGGGCCGCCGAAGGGCAGCGGGGGCGGGGGCCGGCGGGCGCCGCGCGGCAGCTGCGCCTGATAGGCCCGGCCGCAATGTTCCACGCAATAGGGGAAGCCGGGGTTCACCTTCTCCCCACAGAAATGGAAATCGGGTTCACCCGGATGGCCCATCGGCCAGCGGCATACCCGGTCGCTGAGATCGAGCAGGCTCGTCTTGTCGGCCATTTCCGGGCTGGGCCGCGCGGGCACCAGGCGGCGGGGCGGTGCGGGCGGGATCGGGGCCTGCTGGTCACCCGGGCCCTGCCGCAGGAAGCCGCCGGGGCCGACGGAAACAACGCGCGGGGAATCCGCCGCCGGGGCGGGGGTGGGTTGGCTCGGCGCCTCGCGCTCTTCCGGCGCGGGCTCGGCCGGGCGTGCCTGCTGCGCAGGGCGGGGGGCGGGCGCCTTCGGCTTGGCCGGCGGCGGCGCCTTGGGCGCTGCGGGCTTGGCTTCGGCCTTGCGCGGCTTGCCCGCGTCCTTTTCCTCGTTCGGCTTCACGGGGGAGGGGCGCGACTTCAGGCCAAGGCGGTGCGCCTTGCCGATCACCGCGTTCCGGGACACGCCGCCCAGTTCATCCGCGATCTGGCTCGCCGTCGCGCCACCCTCCCACATCTTGGTCAGTGTCGCGATGCGTTCTTCGGTCCAGCTCATCTAAAATCCACCAATTCATATGCGGGCGGGCCGCGCAACATCTTGCCAGCGCAAGCAGGGGCCGATAGTCGCCCCCCTATGGCCGATCAAGCCCAAGCTACTCCGGCACCGGCCGGTACGTCACCCGAATTCCTCGATTCCGGCACGGGCGCCGGGCGCAGGTTTCCGCCCAAGGGCCAGCCGCAGATCACGGGTTTCAACCGGATCGGGCTGTGGAGCCTCTATATTAAGGAGGTCCGGCGTTTTCTCAAGGTGCAGACGCAGACAGTGTGGGCACCTGCGGTCACCACGCTGCTGTTTCTGGTGATCTTCACCGTCGCCATGGGCCGCGGCGGGCGCGAGATACTGGGCGTGCCCTTTGCCACCTTCGTCGCGCCGGGCCTGATCATGATGGGCATGATGCAGAACGCCTTCGCCAATTCCAGCTTCTCGCTGCTGGCGGGCAAGCTGCAGGGCACGATTATCGACGTGCTGATGCCCCCGCTGAGCGAGGCGGAGCTGATGATCGGCATCGTAGGAGCGGCGATCACCCGTTCGGTGATGGTGGGCGGCGCGCTGGCGCTGGCCATGTGGCTGTGGCCCGATGTGCAGATGATGGCGGCGCATCCCTGGGCGATCGTATGGTTCGGCCTAATGGGCGCCACGCTGCTGGCGCTGATGGGCCTGCTCACCAGCCTGTGGGCGGACAAGTTCGATCACGCGGCGGCCGTCACCAATTTCGTCGTGGCGCCGCTCTCGCTGCTGTCGGGCACCTTCTACGTCATCCATGCGCTATCGCCGGCCTTCCAGCTGGTGAGCCGGCTGAACCCGTTCTTCTACATGATCTCGGGTTTCCGCTTCGGCTTCCTCGGGGAAAGCGATATCGGCAACAGCAATCAGGCCGTAATCGGCGCGGCGATCGGCGTGGGCGTGCTCAACCTCGTGCTGGGCTTCGTGACCTACCGCATCCTGAAGAGCGGCTGGAAGCTGAAGAGCTGACCGGAAGGGCCAGGGTGCGCGGCCGGCATTACGCGGCCGACGCGCCCGCTCAATGCGTCAGGCTGCGGCGCAGGTGGTATTTGCCGCCGGCGAATTCGTCGAAGAGTTGGGGCAGGTTGGGATGTTCGATCGGGCCGCCGTCACGGTCCTGCAGCAGGTTCTGCTGGCTGACATAGGCGACGTAGGAGGATTCCTCGTTCTCGGCCAGCAGGTGGTAGAAGGGCTGGTCACGCCGCGGGCGCAGATCCTCCGGGATCGCTTCGTACCATTCCTCGCTGTTGGCGAAGACCGGATCGATATCGAACACGACGCCGCGGAAATCGAACATGCGGTGGCGCACCACGTCGCCGATCGCGAAGCGCGCTTCGGCATGGCGGGGGAACTCAATCCGGCGGCCGGCCTGCGGCGAATAGATTCTCGAATGGTCCATGTTCCGGAAATATAGACCTCCTTTGCCCCTGCACAAGCCTGCTACCCCGGCCAATCCCCGATCGCGGGTGACGCGGGGCGCGATGGGGCTTGGCAAGCTGTCCGGCTTGGGCTAACGGCCGCGCTCCCAGCCGACCGGCGCCCTGCGCGCCCATGCGCTTTTCTTGCGGAGAGGTGCCGGAGTGGTCGAACGGGGCGGTCTCGAAAACCGTTGTGCCCTTACGGGTACCGAGGGTTCGAATCCCTCCCTCTCCGCCACCACCCTATCCTGCCACATCTGAATCAAGCCGCAAAAGTCCAAGGATTTCCTTGGCTTAGGGCTGATTCGCATCCCCTCGCGTCCATGCCGGATCACCGGCGTCCAAGTTGGAAATGTGGGAACAGGTGTGGGAAAAAACGGCCATGGGAAAACTCTCCAGGACTGGCGTCGCGGCAGCTTCGCGGCCGGGCAAGCTCGGGGATGGCGACGGGCTCATGCTGGTCGTCCAGCCGAGCGGATCGAAGAGCTGGGTGTGCCGGGTGCAGAAGAACGGTCACCGGCGCGATTTTGGCCTCGGCAGCGCGAAGAAGGTGAGTTTGAAGCTCGCCCGCGAGCGCGCTCATGAAATCCGCACCTGGGTCGAGATGGGCCTCGATCCGATCTTCGAGCGGCGCAAGGCAGCCGGCATCCCGACCTTTCGCGAGGCGGCGGCCAAGGTGCTCGCCCAGCACCGCAAGACCTGGCGCAATGAGAAACACGAGCAGCAATGGCTCAGGACGCTCGAGAGCTATGTCTTTCCCGAGATCGGCGATCTGCAGGTGAATGCCATCACAGGGCCCATGATCCGCAATGTGCTGGCGGACATCTGGCTCAGCAAGCCCGAGACTGCCCGGCGCGTACGCCAGCGGATCGGCACCGTGCTCGACTGGGCCTATGCCTCGGGCTACCGCGACAGCGAGGCGCCGATGCGAGCGATCACCAGGGGCCTGCCGCGTCAGCCGAAGAAGGACGGGCATTTTGCCGCCATGCCCTATCCCGATGTGCCGGCCTTCATGGTGAGGCTGCGCAAGCGCGAGAGCTTCAGCCGGCTGGCGCTCGAGTTCGCGATCCTCACCGCTGCCCGCTCAGGCGAAGTGCGCGGGGCGACCTGGGACGAGATCGATCTCGAGGCGAAGCTGTGGACGATCCCGAAGCAGCGGATGAAGGCCTCGCGCGAACATGTGGTGCCGCTGACGCGGCCGGCGGTGCGCTTGCTGGAACGCTGCGAGCGGCTGCGGATCGCGGGCTGCTCGCTGGTGTTTCCCGGCATTCGCGGGAATACGCCGCTATCCGACATGACGCTGACGAAGCTGCTCAAGGAGATGAAGGAGCCCTATACGGTTCACGGGTTCCGCTCGGCCTTTCGCGACTGGGTGAGCGAGGAGACCCAGCACCAGGGGGAAGTCGCCGAAGCGGCGCTTGCCCATGTGGTCGCCAACAAGACCGAGGCGGCCTATCGCCGCGGCAACCTGCTCGAGAAGCGGCGCCTGCTGATGGATGACTGGGCGATGTTCTGCTCGGCGCGGTGAGGCCCCTCTCGCTGCATAGGGTCCGTGGCGCGGCGGCCGCTGGACCCAGGCAAGGCCTGTCTCCCCCGTGCGAGCGTCGCTGGAGGTGGCAGCGCACACGAGGCTGCGGCATTTTGCGTCGGCTGCTCTCTCCTCTCCTCGCCTGACACGCGGCGCCCGATGCCGGCAGCCGGGTGGGCGGTGCGATTCCCATGGGCCTGCCCGGACGTCCCGCAACCCCGGCGGTGCCGGGGTCTTCCTCTTCGTTGCAGCCCTTGCGGGTGCAGGCCGCCCTTGCGGGGCAGGCCCTGCGGGCTCGCTCCTGCCGCCCACCCGCCTTCCGGCGGGGCGTGCGGGCGCCAGGAACAGGAGCGAAGAGCCATGCGCGATACCCAAGTCCACAGCCTCTATGGCGAAGTCACCGCCCGGATCATCACCGAGCTCGAGCAGGGCAGACTGCCCTGGGTACAGCCCTGGGATGCCGCCAGCTGCCCGCTGGCCATGCCGCAGAATGCCGCTACCGGCCGCAGCTACTCCGGGATCAACATCCTCATCCTGTGGGCCGCGGTCGTCGAGCATGGCTGGTCCTCGCAGCGCTGGCTGACCTACCGCCAGGCCCAGGCGGCAGGCGGCCATGTCCGCAAGGGCGAGAAGGGCACCACCGTGTGCTATGCCGATCGCTTCACCCCGAGGAGCGAGCAGGAGCGCGCAGGCGAGGAGAACCGCGAGGCGCGGACAATCGCCTTCCTCAAGCGCTTTACCGTCTTCCATGTCGATCAATGCGAGGATCTGCCGGGCGAGCTTACCGCTGCGCCTGCGCTGCCCGATCCGGTGCTGTCGATCGCGGTTGCCGACAGTCTCATCCATATGTCGGGGGCCGACTTTCGCATCGGCGGGGGCGAGGCTTTCTATAGCCCGATGCATGACTATGTGCAGGTTCCACCGCAGTCGGTCTATGGCGAACCGGTCAACTGGTACCGCACCGCCTTGCATGAGCTGGGCCACTGGACCGGCCATGCCAGCCGGCTGCAGCGCGACCAGAGCGGCCGGTTCGGCTCGGCTGCCTATGCCAGGGAAGAGCTCATTGCTGAGCTTGCCTGTGCCTTTACCTGTGCCTCGCTGGGGATCGAGCCGACGGTGCGCCATGCTGACTATATCGGTGCCTGGCTCGAGGTGCTGCGTGCCGACGAGAAGGCCATCGTGCGGGCGGCGAGTGCTGCGAGCAAGGCGGCGGATTATCTGCTCGCCGCCGGCAGTCGGGGCAATCCGCCGCCCGGCTGATGCACCGGCCGATGCCGCAGAACTGCTCCGGAAGCACCTCCCTCTTGCGCATGGCATCGCCTATGCCGCACAGTTGCGCTGTAAGCCATGAAGACCAGCCTTGATCATCTCCCCGAGCGGAAGCGCCGCGATCTGGAGGAGGTCGTGCGGCTGCTGTTTGCCGAGTTCGAGGATGCGACGAGCCTCGCGACGCAGAAGTGGAAGAAGCAGGGGCGGATCCTCAAGGTGATCCTCTACGGCTCCTATGCCCGGGGCGACTGGGTCGAGGATACGGTGGGGGGCTACTACTCGGATTATGACATCCTGGTGGTGGTGAGCGACGAGCGGCTCACCGATGTGCAGGAGTTCTGGGCCAAAGCCGACGAGCATCTGCTGCGCGAGGTGACGATCGCCAAACGCATCTCGGCCCCGGTCAACTTCATCGTTCATAGCCTCGCGGATGTGAACACCCAGCTGAAGCGGGGGCGGCCGTTCTTCATCGACATCTACGAGCAGGGCATCGCGCTCTATGAAGCCGATGATCACGCGCTCGAGAAGCCGCGACCGCTGACGCTGCATGCCAAGCTGAAAGAGGCGAAGGCGAACTATGCGCAGTGGTTTCCGAGCGCAGATGCGTTTCTCGCTTCGGCCCGCTTTCTCATCGAGCGAGGCAACAGAAACGAAGCAGCCTTCAACTTCCACCAAGCGACGGAGCGCCTCTACCACTGCCTGCTTCTGACGCTCACCTTGTACTCACCCAAGTCGCACAAGCTGAAGTTCCTGCGCAGCCAGGCCGAGCCGCTGGTCTTCGATCTGATCGCGGTGTGGCCGCGGGATACCAAGTTCGCCCGGCGCTGCTTCGAACTGCTCCAGGTCGCCTATGTGCAGGCCCGCTACTCGCCGCATTATGTGATCACGCCCGAAGAGCTCGAGTGGATCGGCGAGCGGATCGAGAAGCTGCAGCGGGTGGTCGAGGAATATTGCGAGCGGCACATCGAGCAGCTGCAGGATGCGATCAACGCCGAACGCGGAAGGTAGAGCCCCGGCAGTGAGGTGAGGCCTTGGAGGTGGATCACACCGCCTGCCGAGGCGCCACGATCATACTCGCAGAACCCGGATCAGAGCCTTCAAACCAGCTCGCTTTGCCACTAGGCAGTGCTCCACCAACTGCTCCAATCATGCTCTCCTGCTGCTCTGCTTCCAGCCAGTACCGGCTCACGGGGCCATGACCTGGGACGCTCGCGGTGCAGCGCAACCGGTGCTGCGGGGCTTCTTTCCCCGGCCGCATGCGGCCTCCTCGCGCAAGATCGCTGACGCGCAAACAAGCCCCTGGCACCGGTCCTTCGCTTAGGCTGCGGCCCTGCGGGTGCGCCGCTCCGCTGCACGCGCGTCCCTCTAGTCGGCCCATCGCCCGGCACCGGGTCGGAGCGACACACACAGGAGACAGGACCATGGCTGCAATCGGATTTGTTACCCGCGAGGGCAAGGGCTTCAAAGGCGAGCTCAAGACGCTCTCCATCAGGGCCGAGATCATGATCATGCCCAATGCAGGCAAGACCAGCGAGGCCCAGCCCGACTACCGGGTTACCTCTGCCGGGGTGGAGATCGGCGCCGGATGGCTGCGCCGCAGCGAGACCTCGGGCCGCGACTATGTGTCGCTCAGCCTTGCCGCCCCCGAGTTCGGACCGCGCCGCCTCTATGCCAATCTCGGCCGTGCTGCCGGGCAGGATGATGACAACGCCTTCGCCATCATCTGGAACCCTGCCGACTAGGAGAAGGGCGACCCCGCGCATCGCAGCGCGGGGTCTTGCCTGCACGGAAAGAGTGCTGCTGAGGCGGTAAGAAGAGACAGCAGGCTGAGCAGATAGAGACCAGCAGGCACGTGCCCGTAGTAGTCGGCAGTGCTCATCCTGCAGTGCTGAACTTGCGCCTGAAGGCCTGCTTTCTCGCATGCCTCTGCCGCTCAGCGAGAGGCAAGCCGCCCGCCTATGCGGCGCGCGGCAGATCCTTGGCCAGGGCGTCGGCAATCATCGCTGCCAGCGTCTCTTCGGCGCGCTGTCTTGCCGCCGGATCAGCTGCGGCAAGATCGCTCCTGATCCATTGCGGCAGGCGTGCCAGCACACTCAGCACCGCTGCCTGATAGGGCTGTTCCATGGCCTCGATATTGCTCCTGCGAGGTGCTTTCGGGCAAGCAAATTGACGCCGATATTTGTAGGAGTGGCTGCACAAATCATGCCGCCAGAGCGGGGCGGATCGCGAGCTCCAACTGCGTCGCATCGGCCTCTTCTGAGCTCTCCGAAGGAGACAGCGCATCGCTTCCCGCGGCAATGCTGATCCAGTCGATCGGGGCATCCAGCATAGCCATATCCCCATGCCGGCAGCGCCTGATCGCGCAGTTGCTGCGGCCTTCTGAGGCGAGCTGCAGGCGCAGCTCACGCAGCTTCAGATCATAGCTGCCGCGCAGCAGCGTGCCGTCGGAGAAGGCGAGGGCAAAGCCTTCACGCTGGGCCCTGAGCGACAGCGAAACCATGGTCTCTACGTCGCCGCCGAGCTTCAGCCTGGTACCTTCTGCAGGCTCGATCCGGATGGGCATTGGCAGCTCCTGAAAGCAAAGAATCGATGGAGCAGGACTATAGAACATATATAGAACATTGGCAAAGGTCGGAGTGAGGGCGAGGGGAGGGTGTAAGGCAAGATCAAACAAATGGCGCCATGCCCTGCGGTCGGTGGGCCATAAGTTCTTGTCTGCACATCCTTATTGGCTTCGGCGCCGATGGCGCCATGTCGTCAGGCATGGCGCTATGCTTCAACCAAACCCGCAGAACTCCGTGGTTTTTAATGGCACCATCGATGGAAGCGGGCGGCCATGGACGCTGCGGTACCGGATCGAGCCCGAGGCGGCTGCGGCGAGATGGGGCGGCCATGAAGGCGCTCGATTGGCTGCTGCTCACGGCCTGCTGCGCGGCGGCTGATGGAAGCGGGGCAGGGGGCGGAGCAGCGTATCCCCGATGACAGGAAATCTTGCAGGCTCGAGGGATGCCCGCGCAAGTCGAGCGGGGGCCTTGCCGACCTCTGCGAGAGGAAGGTGGTAGCGCCTCGCAAGAACAGGCGTTGCTGGGCCGCCCACGGCATGGTTGGCGGCGCCCGATGAACGCGATGTGTGCTGACCCGCCGAAGCGCTTGGCAGGGCTTTCAGCGACACGAGAACCGCTGTCGATTAGTGGCAGCATGGCGGCCACGACGGCGCCGCTTATTGGATACGCTAAGGCTTGCTCCGGCATGTCTGACGATCGGTGCAGATCCCTTGCCAGCAGGCAAGGGCGAGCCATCACCGCGAGACAGGAATGGACGGGACGATCGGGGCTCGTCGCGTCGATCGATCCGGCGCACCGGTGAGGCCATAGCCGAAGGGGCAAGATAACCTTTTGAAAGGAGCCCAACCATGAGCCAGCACTCAGCCCCCGCTGCTCTCACCGTGCGCATCAAAGATGCCTGCAGTATGACCGGTATCAGCCGGTCCAAATTCTACGAGCTGATCGCTGCCGGCGAGGTCGAAATCGTCAAGATCCGCGCCATGACCCTGGTCCCCGTCGACAGCCTCAAGAAGCTCATCGAGAGCGGGCGTCAGCGGGGCCCGAAATGAGGCTACACCGGACCGTTGTTCACTTGGTCATCGGGGCCACCGGCGAAGCGGTTCTATGAGAGAGGTGGCGCCTTGCAAACGGCTCAGAGATCAGTGAGCGAATGTCGCCTCTTGGGGACGGTCCGGAACGGCTCCTCTCAGGAGTGCAGATCAGGATAGCGGACGTTTCAAACAGCGAACCGGTGCGTCAGCTTCGCGCCCCAGAATCAGTCGTTCGTCTGCGTTCGTTTCCTTCCTGATAGCCGCCGTTCGTCAATCTTGCGCCGAACGGCATGTTTGGGTGAGGGATGGAGCGACGTTGGCGCAAGTCTGTTTGTTGCCGATCACCCGCTTTCGTATCGGTGGAATATCGGGTCGGCTACGGCATCACCAAGCTAATCTAAGCGTGTTGTTAATCCCAGAAATCGCCGACAAGAGGTAATTATGCGGTGATTTCTCGAAGGAGGATTTCGGCCTGCGCAAGGACCGTCTGCACGGCTTCTTCGGATAGGTTGGGCGGGTACCCATGTTTCTTGAGGACGCGTTTCACCAGCACACGCATTCGGGCTCGGGCACTTTCGCGCTGATGCCAGTCCACGGTCACGTTGCCACGCAATTGTTCGAGCAGTTCGTGGGCGATCAGCCGGAGCTTTTCGTTGCCCATCGCCGCCACCGCGCTCTCATTCTCGGCAAGGGCATCATAAAAAGCGATTTCTTCCGGGCTAAGCCCCTGTTCCTCGCCCCGCGCGCGGGCGGCCTGCATATCCTTGGCCAGCGCGATGAGTTCCTGAATCATCTCCACGGCTGAAATCGCGCCCGCATGATAGCGGGCCACGGCTTCTTCCAGCCGGTTCGAGAAGGCGCGGCTTTCAACCAGATTGGTCGCGGAGCGGCTGACAATCTCTCCGTTGAGGAGCTTCTTCAACGCCTCCAGCGCAAGGTTCTTTATCTCCATCTTCTCGACTTCCATCAGGAATTCGTCGGAGAGGATCGAAATATCAGGCGACTGGATGCCCGCGACTTTCAGGATGTCGATGATTTCCGAAGAGGCAACGGCCCGGTCCACGAGCTGCTGAACAGCAAACGAGCGATCCTTCTCGCTGATTTTTCCAGTTGCTGTCGTCTTGGCAAGCGCCGCCCGGATCGCCTGAAAGAAGCCGACCTCATCGCGGATTGTCCGCGCTTCGTCGCTGGCTGAGGCCAGCGCATAGGCTTTGGAGAGTTCCAGCACCATGTCGAGATAACGGCGATGGGCGCGCTTCTTGTCCTCGGCATCCTTTTGCTTGGCGGCCTGTGATTCCTGCCACTTGAGCACCCAATCGATCGCCCCGCCAAGGCAGATAAGGCGCTCACGCGGCTGGCCATCGATGCCGGGCCGATAGTCAAAGCCGTGGAACAGGTCGCGGATGGCCTCATACCGTTCCATCATCGCGGCAACGGCGGCGGCTTCGTCGATGCCGGTCTTGTCGCGATCTGAATCGGTGTACTGGCCAAGCGCGCTGCGCAGGTTTTGCGCCACGCCGATGTAGTCCACCACCAGCCCGCCGGGCTTGTCCTTGAACACTCGGTTTACGCGGGCAATCGCCTGCATCAAACCGTGGCCGCGCATCGGCTTGTCGATATACATGGTGTTCATGCACGGCGCGTCAAAGCCAGTCAGCCACATATCGCAGACGATCACCAGCCGTAGCGGATCATCTGGGTTGCGCGCCCGCTTGGCGAGGTCGTCCCGCCGCTTCTTCGTGCCGATATGCTGCTGCCAATCGAGCGGATCGGAGGCCGCCCCGGTCATCACGATCTTGACCGCGCCCTTGTCGTCGTCCGTCGAATGCCATTCCGGGCGATGGGCGATAATCCGGTCATAGAGCGCCACGCAAATGCTGCGGCTCATGCAGACGGCCATCGCCTTGCCGTTCATCGCCTCGGTGCGGGCTTCAAGGTGCGTCACCATATCCGCCGCGACCTGGGCCAACCGCTTGTCAGCCCCGACCAATGCCTCCACGGCGGACCACTTCGCCTTCATCTTCTCGGCTTCGGTCAGCGAGGCGTCTTCGATCAACGCTTCGATTTCCGCGTCGATGAGGGGCTTTTCGTCCTCGTTCAGTTCGATGCGGGCAAGGCGGCTTTCATAGAAAATCGGCACCGTGGCGCCATCTTCCACGGCGCGGCTAATGTCGTAAATGTCGATGTATTCGCCGAAGATGGCCGGGGTGTTGATGTCCGCTGCCTCAATCGGAGTGCCGGTAAAGCCAATGAATGAAGCGTTCGGCATCGCCTGCCGGATGTAGTGGGCATAGCCATAGCGCCTAAGCCCGGTTTCCCGGTTGAGCTTGGATTCAAAGCCATATTGGCTGCGGTGGGCTTCGTCCGCGATCACGATGATGTTGCGCCGATCCGACAGCAGCGGGAAACTCTCTTCCCCGCGCTCCGGCGAAAACTTCTGCACGGTGGTGAACACCACGCCGCCCGCTGCCTTGTCGAGAAGTTGCTTCAAGTCCTGGCGACTGTTGGCCTGTTCCGGGTTCTGGCGGATCAGGTCTCGGCAAAGCCCGAAAGTGCCGAAAAGCTGATCGTCCAAATCGTTCCGATCCGTCAGAACAACCAGCGTCGGGTTTTCCAGCGCCTCGGATTTCACGGCTAGCCCGGCGAAGAACGCCATCAACAGGCTCTTGCCCGATCCTTGAGTGTGCCAGATAACACCGATCTTGCGATCCCCGTCCGGGCGGGTGGCTTCCACCGCTTGCCGCACGGCCTTTTGCGCGCCGTGGAACTGGTGATAGCCCGCGACGATCTTGAACGGCCCTTCGCCCTTGTCGCCAAACACGATGAAATCGCGGATCAGCGCCAGCAGGTTTTCGCGGGCGAACACGCCGCGTAACAGGGTTTCGAGTTCCGGGGTTCCTCGGTGGGCAAAGTCCTGTCCGTCCACCGTGCGCCACGGCATGAAGCGTTCGGCATCGGCGGTGATCGATCCGATCCGGGCTTCCATGCCATCCGACGTGATCAGCACTGCGTTGGTGCTGAACAGGCTGGGGATTTGGTGGAGGTAGGTTTGAAGCTGGTTGAAGGCGTCGGCAATCGTCGCGTTCTGCGACGCGGCATTCTTCAATTCCAGCACGGCGAGCGGCAGGCCGTTGACGAATAGCACCACGTCCGGGCGGCGGTTGGACCGGTTCTCAACCACGACAAGCTGATTCACCGCCAGCCAATCGTTCGCATCAGGATTGCCCAGGTCGATCAGCCAGATTTTGGTGGAAGCGGTCTTGCCGTCGTCCCCGCGAAACTCGACATCGACGCCTTCGGTCAGCAGCTTGTGGATGCGACGGTTTTCCTCGACTAGCGAGGGAAGCTCGCCGGTCAGCACACGCCGCATGGCCTCATTGCGCGCGGGCTCGGGTGCACCGGGGTTGATCTGCGCAACCGCAGCTTCCAGCCGCCCGACCAGCACGACATCGCCGAACGAACGGCGCTCTGGGGCGCTACCATCGGGTGCGATCACAGAGCCGTGGAGGTAGGACCAACCAAGCTCTTGCAGCGTTTCTAGAGCCGCCAATTCGACAATATCTTCGGTGATGCTCACGTTGTCGATCCATTCGCCGTCTGCCGCAGCACCGCCAAACGTATTTCGTCATTGTCGAAATAGGCAGTCTCCAGCCCTTTGGCCCCGGTAAAGTCCGCCTCAAGTATATTGTCTACGTCTCGAAAATCAGCATTCTTGAACTGGCAGCCGTTGAACGAAGCCCCCCGCAGGTCTGCTTTGTAAAGTGGCCCGTAGCTGATCTGCGCGCAGGCCGGCGTGCCATCTTCTTCGTCCCAATATTCCAAGTGCGTTGCCGGGGGCGGCGCGCTCCAGCGAATTTCGGAGCCGTTGAATCTTGAATTGCGCAGGTCGGTTTCGACGAAGGAACAATCAACGAAAAGCGAGAAATCCATTGCCAAGCCGCCAAACCCCGACAGAGGATTGTAAGGGGAAAAAATCACGTCGTTACAGTTCAGATGATCGAAAGAGACCTTATTCAGTGTGACTGAGCTGTCGCCAAACCGCTCTCCCCAGCGCCCATCATAGAATTTCGATCCCTTGAGGCTTTGAACGCCAATGCGTGCGAAGTTGAAATCGGTTAGCCGCGCACCGGCCATGTCCAGAGCAAAAACGCCAAGCCGGTTCAGGCGGCGAATGGCCCCGGCAATCCGCAAATGCGCCTCGGGGTGATCCCACCGCTTGTAGTCGTCGATCACTTCGCGCTGGCGGGCGATGTCCTGGCGTTTGTTGCGGCGATGCTCGAACAGCGCGAACACGATCAGGATGAAGAACACGTCCAGTGTCATCCCGCCCATTTCGGGCCAGAGGTTGCTCAGGGGTTGAGGGTCCACCCGCCACCAAAGAACGGTGATCCCGGCACAGGCGATGAACAGACCGATTGCCATCGGAAAATTGGTTTCGTGCCAAAAGCCCCGCCACTTCGCAGCGGCGCGGGACGTGGCCAGCCGGCTGCGCCAAATCTGAAGGCGGGACGGCTTACGGGGCATTCGTAGCCCGCCAACTGGCCTTTAAGAATTCGATTAAGCGCCGTGCACCGGTATCGGCGACGGCGCGGTTTACGCTGTTGCTCATCAGGAATTTGCGGAATTCCAGCTTGAGCCGCGTTTCCGATGAGGGGCGTTCTGGCCAGTCGGTTTCCGCCGTCCGTTCATACAGCGCGATAAGCTTTGGTGCCCAAGCGGTGAGCATTTCGGGTGGGAATTCGCTGTCGTTGCGCAGTGTATTGCGCAGCAATCCGACGATGGCGTCCGTCGAAATTTCGCTGTCCGAGATCAGCGGTTCATCAGACTCAGACACTGCTTGATCCGCCGCCGCTTCCAATGCGAGGGCTTCCGCCGCGTCGCGCTTCTCTTCATCGATCAGGCGCGCCAGCCAGTCATTGGAATATTTCGACGCCCCGCCAGGATCGGGGAAGAGGTTGGCGTGGTGGATGTTCATCTTGCGCAGGGTGTTCAGGCACTCCACCCGGTTCTCGTTGGGCACATGGATCTTGGCAATATAGCGAGCCACGTCCATCGGATCGTCGGGGTTGATGACCTCGTTGTCGGCCAGTTCGTTGAGGATCGCCGAAACCAAATTGTCCTTGCCGCTGGGCGTGATCGTAA
Organism: Altererythrobacter sp. B11; assembly: GCF_003569745.1. Taxonomy (NCBI): domain Bacteria; kingdom Pseudomonadati; phylum Pseudomonadota; class Alphaproteobacteria; order Sphingomonadales; family Erythrobacteraceae; genus Altererythrobacter; species Altererythrobacter sp. B11. The sequence goes on along the minus strand of NZ_AP018498.1, from coordinate 3,397,198 downwards.
AAAGCCCGGCCTGATTGACTAGCCGCGCGTTTTCGTGGTGCGTCGGCTCAAAGATGATCTGCGAGAGGTTTTCGTCGGCGCGGATCGCCGCCATGTTCAGGCAGAACACCGCGCGCGATGGGTTCTCCACACGTTCCACGTCTGGTTCGTCAAAGGCGAAGAACAGCGCGACATAGGGCGATTTGGTCCAGTCGATCAGCGGAGTGCGCAAGCCGTGGTGCTGGCCGAAAGCCCACAGCTCCTCATCGTCCAGCTTACTGCAATCCAGCCCCCGCCCACGCATGGCGAGGCGGAATTGCGCCAGCAGATTTTCCTGGTGCTGCCCCGGCACCGCGCCGCCATCGAACAGGCGGGCGAGCGTGGACGACAGGTGCCAGTTATGCCCGGCCTGCCCGCGATAGACAAATTCGCCAGCCGCCCGGTTATGATCGGGCGAGCGCATCGCGGCGATGAAGTCTTGCCAGCTTTCCACCCGGCAGGCCGGCACCAGCCCGTCAATCGCCACATCTCCGATGGTGTAGGCGGGGAAGAGCGGCAGCGAGCGGAAATAGGGATCGGCCATCAGGCGGCCTCAACCTTTTGCGCGACGCGCACTGCGCCGGACATCAGCCGGGGCAGGAGATAGTCGCGGGTTTCGGCGAGGGATTTGCTTTCGGCGCGGCTTGCCAACAGCCGTTCCAACATGACGCCGACCAATGCTTCAAACGCCACGAATAGCTTTGGATCGGCGGAGATTACTTCCTGTGCCAACAGGGCTGGCGGTGAAATCCGTTGGTGGCTTTTGGAGGTGCCAGTTACCATACCTTGCATTAGCGCCCGGAAATCAGGATCGCGGAAAAGTGCAAAGAGCAGGCTGCGCGAAGCGCCAGCCTTCGGAAGAAAAACAAGGAATTCTGTTGAGGCAATCTGCGCTGCGTTGGAATAGGCATTCGGCAACCAAACCCTCAGGATTTCCGGGTTGAGCTTGGAAAGCAGGATTGCACCCGCAGGCACCGGCGTCTTGTTGCTCTTGATGGACGATCCAGCATCCATCGACGGTTCCTGCCCTTTGTCGAACGCGGGCAGGCTGTAATGCTCAAAGGTCTTGTTCGGCTGCCCTAGCGGGTTCACGCTCCCCTTTCCTTGGGCCGCGATGTCAGCAAGCTTCAGCCGCTTCCATCCCACCGGCAAGCCATCGTCGCCGACGGCGGAGGGGAAGAGGGCGGCGAGTTCGGCGGCGCGGGCGGGGTCTGGGGTCAGGCCGCCCATGATTGCCACCGGATCGGCCTCGCCAGCCGTCTTGCGGCGCGTGGGGCCGAAATCGACGAACCAATCCCGAAAGATTGCCTGCGCCATCCCCTCCAGCGTCTCGTTCATCTGCCGGTTGAGTTCGATTTTGTCGTCCAGCGGTTGCAAAACATCGACAATGCTTTGCTGCTCCTTGGGCGAAGGGAGCTTAAAGCGATGGGCCAGAATGCGACCGGGCGAAGTATGCTTGACCGTTGAGCCGGTCGCTCCTCCAACAATCTCGTGCCGGTAGGGCCGTGTCCGCATTAGCCAAGCGATGAAACCCAAATTTGCCGACGCATCCTTTGCTATTAAGCGCCCAATCCGCTGGTTGTGCAACAGACGCGGCTTTATGGCGGGCACGACAGCGGAGAAGCCAAGCGTATCGGCCTGTTTGCTAAGATCGGTCATCGTGACGATCACATCGCCCGGATTGAGCACGTATTCCTTCGGCACCGGGCCGTTGTAGAACTTGGGCTTGTTGAGTTGAAAGCCGCCCCCAATCGCAAAGTTGCCGGGCGTCACTAGGATGTCGCTCGTTGGCTCATCCGCGAAGAATTCACCCTTGAAGGCAAAGCCATGCTTGATGTCGATAAGTTCGCTCAATTGAGCGTCCCGCCATTCAGCCACCAGCGACAACTCCGGCAAGGCGCTCACGAATTAGATTTGCGAGGCGCTCGCTTTCGCCGAAATGCTCATCCAGCTTGGCCTGAAATGCCCCAAGCCGTTCCTCAAACGGGGAATCGTCTCCCTCCACATCTTCCGCCCCGACGTAGCGCCCCGGTGTAAGCACGTGGCCGTGCTTGCGGACTTCCTCCAGCTTCGCGGATCGGCAAAAGCCCGGAATGTCCTGATACTCGCCAAGCCCGGCTTCCGGTTTGGCCCGCCAACGGTGATAGGCTCCGGTGATCGCAGCGATGTCGCTTTCTGAGAACTCGCGCCGGGTGCGGTCCACCATGTGGCCAAGATTGCGGGCATCGATGAACAGGAATTCCCCGCGCCGATCCCGGTGGCCGTTCGCGCTCTTATCGCGGGCCAGAAACCACAGGCAGGCCGGAATCTGCGTGGAGTAGAAAAGCTGTCCGGGCAGCGCGACCATGCAATCCACCACGTCACCCTCGATCATGGCCTTGCGAATGTCGCCCTCGCCCGACTGCTGCGACGACATCGAGCCGTTGGCCAGCACCACGCCCGCCGTGCCGCGCGGGGCCAGGTGGTGGATGATATGCTGCAACCACGCGAAGTTGGCGTTGCCCGCTGGCGGCTGGCCATATTTCCAGCGAACGTCGCCCTCAAGCTGGGGCTGCCACCAGTCCGAAATGTTGAACGGCGGGTTGGCCATCGCATAATCGAATTTGAGCGTGGGGAAGGCATCGTTGAGGAACGATCCTTCGTTGTTCCACTTGATGTCCGCATCGATGCCGCGCACGGCAAGGTTCATCTTGCAGAGCTTCCACGTGGTATGGTTGCGCTCCTGCCCATAGATGGCGATGTCGCTTCGGCGGCCCTGATGGTTTTCAATGAAGCGCTCGGACTGCACGAACATGCCGCCGGAACCGCAGGCGGGATCGTAAACCCGGCCATGATGCGGCTCCAGCATCTCCACGATGGTCTGCACCACGGATCGCGGGGTGAAGAACTCACCCCCGCGCCGACCTTCGGCCCCGGCAAACTGGCTGATGAAATACTCATAGGCGCGGCCCAGCAGGTCTTTCGCCTTGCCGTCTGCGCTGTGCATCCCGACCTTGGAAAACAGGTCGATCAGTTCGCCCAGCATCGTTTTGTCGAGTTGCGGACGGCCATATTCCTTGGGCAACACGTCCTTGAGCACGGCGGCGTTCGCGCGCTCGATAGAGTCCATCGCGTTGTCGATCAGGTTTCCGATGTCGCCTACCCGCTCCTTGCCGGTGTTCACATCGGTGAAATTGATCTGTGGGCGCTTGGCGTTGGCCTGCAAATGCTCCCACCGCGCTTCGGGCGGCACCCAGAACACATTGGCGGCAAGATATTCTTCGGCATCTTCAGGGTCGGCAAATTCTTCTTCTGCCAATTTCGCGCGATGCGCCTCGAAAGCCTCGGATATGTACTTGAGGAAGATCAAGCCAAGGGCGACGTGCTTGTATTCTGACGGTTCAAGATTGCCCCGGAGCTTGTCAGCGGCCTTGAACAGGTCTGCCTCAAAACCAAGATCGCCGCCGCTGTTCAACTGAGATGCCATTGGATCATTTTCCCCCTACGGCGTGAGAGGTAGCGGAGCCGGCTGTTGATGGGCAACCGCCAGCTTGCTGGATACGAAAGAAACCTGCTGTCAATGCGTATGGGAGCGGGCCTCATCGCACGTGATCGACGCTTGACCGGAGATTGCCGGCGATTCAGTTGCTGCCAATCAGAAGCGAACAACCAGATAAGTCATTGAACATATTGGTAGATGCACTAGATGTCGAGCCAAGGACCCGCTGATAAGGGGTCAGCTGCGGAACGACAGCTTCGCACCCTAATTTCGGCCATTCGGAACTGTTCAGCGCGATCCCAAAAGCGGTCGTTTGTTCAAGGGCTAGGCCAGCGTCCGTTAAAGTGGTGGCGAGCGGAATGGGCGCTTTAAAGCAGCGGATAGAAACAAGCCGACATCGATCAGCGGCCGTCGACGTCGCAATTCTGCACTCTATGACAAATGTCCGAGTTGCGGACGGTTGAGCGCGTAGCCGCTCATTAGATTAAGCGCGTCGAGCTTAGCGAAATGATCGCCATGGGTGGTCAGCGAAACCCTCGGATGCGACGCGTCGTGCGGTGGCGCTGAGGCTGTTCTGGCGGCCGCGAGCGGTGCCTGAGGGCGGGTGTCTGTGGGTGCGGGGAGCCTCGCGCGAGCCGCTGCCGAATAGCCACTTCAGAAACTCCATGCGCCGATCCCCATTCTCGCCATCCGGCTCAACGCCGCAGGACGAGGTTGAGATTGGCCCGCGCCCGCCCGGTCCGAGTCCGCAGCCCCGGATCGATGTCGCCCAACGTATCGATCCAGCCGAGCAATGCCTCGGCCTCCTCCTCGTCCTCGACTCGGCCAGCCAGCTCCAGCGTCCAGCTTCCGAGCTTGTCGCGCCATGCGCTCAGATCCTCCCGCGCTGCTGCGGCATATAGGGCAAGCTGCATCTCCTCGCGCATCGGCACCGGCGCGCGCTCGCGATGATAGCGCGCCATCACCTGAATGGTGTCGGCGAGTGCCGTCATCCGGCGCGCGGCGGCGAAATGCGCAAGACCGAGCAGAAAGGGTGAAACCTGTTCCGTCGCGAGCGACGCCAGCAGCTGTGGGCCGGTCTCCCGGATACGCGTGGCGGCACGTTCAGCCAGCGCGTCAGGCACGGTGAACATCGTCTCGATATTGACGATACGGTGAACGGCCTCGAGCTCGAGCGTGTCGCGGTCCAGCCCTTCCTCAATCGCCGCCAGCATCTCGTCGGGCGGCACACGCAGCACGGTTCCGATCCCGCCTTCCAGCGGGCCGGGCCAGAATACCATCGGGACTTCGAGACGGGTTCGCAGGCTACCTTTGGCAGCGGTGAAGCAGGCAGCCAGCCCCGGGGTCAGCTGTGCCTCGTCCAGTGCAAAGACGGCGTTGGCGAGGCGGCCAAGCAGCTCGTGACGCAATTGTTCGGCGGCGATCAGGTCGGGCCGCCAGCGCGGCTCGAGCCGCAAGTCGCAGAGGTTCTGCGCAACGAAGCGCCAACCCCGTTCCTGCGCGCAGAAGTCAGCGAAACGCTTGGTGTCGATCTGGCCGTTGACGACGCGCGCGATCAGCGATGCCTGCGCCAGCGCCGCCAGCCGCCGTCGATAGGGTGGCCAGTCGGACAAGGTCCCCTGCAGGCTCAGTTCGCCATCGGCGAAAATCGCGAGGCAGGACAGCAGATGCAACGGACCCGAAGTATCGGCGGGATCGAGTGCCTCGATCTCCCGAGCAACCGCGATCACAAACTGCTCAAGCTCCGGATCGTCTTTTGCCCGGGGCATCGCGATCTCGGCGAGCCCTGCCTTGGCGAACAGGTCGCCATGCGCGAGCGCCCATGTCGTCAAGGCCCGCCAAGCCTCCGGCGTCAGCGGGCCGAACTGACTTTCCTCGACGATGCCCGGACGGGCGGCGCGAAGCAGCAGAAAGGCCGCGCGTTCGATCGCGTCCCCAGCGAGCCAGTCCAGTGCGCCACGCGCCGGATCGGCCAGGAAATCCTGGAGCGTCGCCGCATCGCTCGCTCCAACCAGCCGCCGGTAATAATCGCGCTCGCGCGGGACCAGCCCCGAGGGGGCGACCCCGCCCTCGTTGAACGTGTCGATGATCATCTGCGACACCATCGGCGGAAACGCCCGGATCGCGATGTCGAGATCCTCGATCTCGCTGGCATCGAGCCGCCGGTCCAGCAGGCGCGCGCGCCATTCGGACAGCGCCTCCGGGGCGATATCCTGTTCGGCGAGCACAGCATCGAGCATCGCGATACGGCTGCCGGCATCGGGATGCAGTCCGATCAGGCCCCGGACCCGATATCGCTTTTCGCCACCGTGAAAGCGCAGGTGCCAAGCCTGGTCGGGTTCGGTGGTCAGTTGCCACGACCGGCCCTGCTCGTCCGTGACCGGTTGCGCGTGGGCCGGATCGGCATAGATCGCCGTCGCGGCGTCCAGCACCGCTTGGCGCGTAAAGCTGGCGCTACCCACCTGCATGGTCGATTCGACAGTGTAGCCGACGACATCCTGGAACGCCTCATCGCCCAGCATGCCTAGTTGCAGGAAGCTAGGCAGACCGTCGAAGACAAAGCGCGCCGCGCGCACCGGGTCGATCGTTTCGTCGCGGGCCACAAGATCCTGCCCGACATTGCGAACCAGGCCGCGCAGATGATTTTCGAGGATCGGTCGCGACAAGGGTTCGCGCGCCAACGCCGGCCCGATCACGCGGCTCTCCAGCCAGCTCTCGTAGCTGGCGCGTGCTCCTCCATCGAGCTGGTCGCACAGTCCGGCCAGCTTAGCGAGATCGAGCACCAACCCATGGGCGGCGAGATCGTCGAGATTGCGCCGGACCAGCGAATCCGCCCAGCCCCTTGTGTCGAGCAACCGGACCAGCCAGTCGGCGCGCGCCCGGGCCAGTTCTGCTGGCACGCCATCGCCCCACTGCGCCAGCAGCGCCGTGGCAATGGCATGGTGCAGCTGCACCAGCCAGGCGGTGTCGGTCACCGGGTCGAACCATCCCCGAGCCTGCGCGAGGCGCATATTCTCCCGCAGCGCCCGCAATTCGCCGGTCTCGAAGATGTGCGGTTCGGCATCTTCCGGTGCCGAACCCTCGTCGAGTTCGGTCTCCGCGATCAAGGCGGTCAACGCCGCGGCGTCCAAGGGAACGAACAGCGCCCCGGCGCGGAGCAGCGCGACCGGGAAATCACTGGCGCGCGCGCGATCCAGCCGATCACTATTGGCCAGCAGGGAGACCAGGTCGAGCGACGACAGAATCCGAGTCGGCTCGCCGTCATGCTCGAAAAAGCCGTGCCGATTGAGGAAGCGATCGTCGCTGATAAGTATCGGGGCACGCGCCGCCAGGCTGCTCAGCGCCTCGGCGTCCCCATCCTCGTCGCGTTCCTTGTCATCCTCCTGATCCGCGCTGGAACTCGCCGGAAGCGGGTCGAACACCATCCTGCCTTCGTCGCTCGCGCGCTGGATCGCGCTACGCGCGCGCTTGAGCACGGCATCGACTTCAGTGGACAATGCCTCGACATCGAGCAGCGCGCGTGCCTGAGAGAGCTCCGATTGCGAGACCACCGGGATCAGGCCGGCCTCGACGATCCGGTCGAGCAGGCCGATATAGCGGAAATAGGACACCGCGAGATCGCTCAGATAGAGCGTCGCGCCCTTCGCGAGGCGCGGTTCTTCCGGCCAGCGTTCCTCATGCAGGCCGAGATAGCCAAACGCCGCGGCGGCTTCGGCCTTGGTGAGGCGGCCCGCGCGCACCAGCGCGTCGACGACGCCGCTGCAGCTGACCAGCTGCGGGGCGAAGCGCTCCAACGGCGCGGGTTCGGATAGGAGCGAACCGACGCGCCGGATCGGGAATGGATGGACGAAGAAGTGACGGCCGTCATCCTGACCGGCGGCCTCGCCCAGCATTTCAGCCCGGCCCTGGCCGATATCGGCCACGAGACCGAGATCGGCGACCCGTGATGGCTGGAATGCCCGGACCTTGCTGCGTGTCACGAGATCGGTCAGCCGATGCGCGAAGGTAATCCTGCTCGGCTGATGGAAGGTCAACCGGTTGCGTTGCTCGAACAGCTCGCGGAACAAGTCGTGGCGAACATGGATCTGGTCGAATGCGTCCAGCACTGGCTCGAGCATGTCGAGCGCGGCGAGCGTGACGATCGCGGTACGATCGAGCGCGATTGTCCGCGTCTCCAGGGTTTCCTCTTCATCAATGCGCTTGCGCCCGCTCGCCAGCGCCACCGCCGATCGCTTACGGGCATCAGCAAGCTGCGGGTTGGCGATCAGCGGCGCCAGTTGCAGTTCGAGCCAGGGCCGGCTCAGCATGGTGCCAATCATGTTGATCGGAAGAGCCGCCGCCGCCTGCGCCTTCACGGCTTCCTCGACACGCGCTTCCCATTCGGGCTGGCCGTGGAGCAGGCTTTCGATCGACTTGCGCTGCACCGGGCCAGACTCGCCGGAAAGATCCGCGGCGCGCATGATCCAGCCGGCTGCATCCGGATGACCTTCCTCGAGTCCGGCGCTGGTCATCGCCGAATAAGCCGCAACCAGCACTTCGGGCGAATCCGGGGCAGCGGCAACGGCGGCAAAGGCAAATTCGGCGACGCGCTTGGCGCCGGTCTGCGCCGCCAAATTCGCGCATTGAGCAAGCTCGAGCGGCGTGCGCGCATCGCGTCGCTGCCACTGCACATCGATAAAGCCGTCCAGCGCCTCCCAGCGGCCCGCGGTTACCAGCAGCTGATAGCGCAGAGCCCGGTCATTGGGATCGTCGCGTTGAGCTTCGAGCGTTGCCAGCGCCGCCTCGGCATCGCCGAACTGGCTGCGCCGGTAATAGAGCCAGGCCGCTTCGCCCAACAGCTCGGTCGAGCGCTCGACGGCGTCGCCAAGCAGCGCCACCAGTTCGAGCGCTTCGGCGTCGCGGCGCAACCTTGAGAGATGCGCGATGATATCCTGCGCGAACTCGATATCGGGAACCTTGCCGAGAAGATCGCGGGCGAGTTCGACATAGCGCGGTGGCGTCCCGGCCTGGCGGTAGCGCCTGAGCAACGCCAGCAGCGTGGTGATCTGCTCCTCTTTCGCATAGGCCGCTTCGAGCGCGGCGATCGTGTCAGCCGGCTCCTCCTGGTCGAATGTGCGGCTGAGCATTGCCCGGACATGCGCCGGCAAGGTCCCCTCATCCTGGGCGGTCAGCAACGCCCGCGCAGCCTCGGTCTGCCCGGCATCGGCCAACACCTTGATCTCCAGGGAGACGATGCTGCCGGCTTCGAGGTAGGCTTCGAACACCGCGCGATGACGCCCGAGCAAGTCGATCGCCTTTCGCGGATCCCGTTCGGCATGGTCGAGCAGCAGCGCGATCATAGCGCCGGCGGTCTCCGGCGATCCGTCAGGATGGCGGGCCAGGCTTTTGTCGATGGCATGCTCCGCCGCGTCGCGATCGACTTCTAGGCCGAAGCCCAGTGCCAGTGGCAGCCAGGCCAGTTCGCCGCCGGGTTCGCGCATCCGCATCTGCAGCTGCTCGCGCGCCTCGCTCGTCATGTCCGGATCGCGAAGCCCCAGCCACAGCCCGTAGCGCCGTGCGCCGCTGGCCTCGCGTGGAAGCTCGAGCAGGTCGCAATGCGCTGCCGCGCGCTCGATCAACGTGCGGGCGAGACGGCGCGCGTGCAGCGATGCCGTGTCGTCGCCAAGAGGAAAGCCCGCGGGATTGCCGGGGACCGATTGCAGGACCAGACCGCGCAGATCATCGGGCAAGCGGCTGGCGACGAGGATCGATGCTGCCACCCATAATAATGCCGGGGTCTCCTCGAAGTCGCTCTCGACCAGCAGCGCAGTCGCTCGCGCCGCGTCCTGCCACCGCCCGGTTTCGACATGGCTGGTAAGAAGGACATAGCGGCCATCGCTGTCGAGCGCGGCCATGTCGATGCCGGCGGCCGCACCGCGCGCCAGCGCCCCTTCGGTGCCGAGGGTGTGGCGCAGGATCTGCAACGTCGCTGTCGCTTGAAGCGGGGATTTGTCGACATCCAGCAACGCCAGGCCGGCTTCGCCATTGTCGATCGCGGCGACAAAGGCGCGGGCGACCAGCAACGCATCGCTCGCGGGTGCCTCCAAGGCGAGGGCGTGATCGAGCCAGAGCCGTGCGCGCGGATCATGGGTGAATGCGGCCAGGCGGGTGCACCACGACAAAATCGTTGCCCGCACCTCCGCCGAAGCGCCACGCAGCGATCCGCTGATCACCGCTTCCGCCAGACCGGCGATCTCGATCTGGGTTTCCGACGACCGGAAGAAACGCGCGCGGCGAATCTGGCGCAACTTCGCCAGGGCATGCGTGTCGACAATCGCCCCGGTGTCGGGCGGACGCATCCGCACGACCTCCTCGCGAACGCCTTCGATGGCGCCCAGGATCATGCGATCGCCGAGCGTCAGGTCCCGGCGGAGGCTGCGCAGCACGAAGTCGAGCGCCTCGGCATAAACCAGTCCCTCATCCGGATGCGCCTCGTCGTCACCGAGGAAGGCGCGATAATGAAGGATTGCCGCCTCCGCCCAGGGCGCGTCATTCTCGCCGCGGATGGCGGCGCGCACCGCCCCTTTGAGAGTCATTTGCACGAGATCGGTGCGGATCCAGTCGCGCGGCGCGCCGCTGGCGAATATGTCGGGGCGCGAAATCAGCCCCTTCAGCCCTTGCACCGCCGCTGCCAGGTCCTTGGGATCTTGGGCCAGCGCCGCCACGGCTTCTTCAAGCGCATCGTCGATCTCGGCAATGCCGGCTATGAGATCGTCATCACCGCGCCGCCGCGCCCATTCCCGGCGCAACGTCTTGAAACCGGCGAACAGCACCGGTTGCGCTACCTTGAGCGCTAGCTTGGCGATCGCCGGATCCACCGCCCGTGATCGCGCTACGGGTGATTGGCGAGCGCGAGCATGCGATCGCGCTTGGTGGCGCTCGGCGCGAAGAACCTGTCGTTGAACACCAGCCGTCGGGGCGCTTCGGTCGGGCCAAGCTGCGTTTCGACACTGCGCCCGAGCCGGCGATGCTGCTGCGCGTCGACGCGAATCATATTGTCGAAGAAGCCGCCATGTCCGGCGTCGTCGAAAACGCTGACGTGCGCCGTCTTGGTTTCGAAGCCACCATGGACGAACCAATAATGCTCGGACGCAGGCAGCATGGTACTCGCCTGTAAGACGCAAGCGATATGCTGCTCAAGCGGATTGGCTTCGGCAGGTGCAGCGACAGCGCTGGCAGCGCCGTTGATCAGTTCGCGGCCCAGCCGGGTCAGGCGGAATTCCGCTTCCTTGCCATTGCCACGCCGCTCAACCAGGCTGTGCGCCGCGAGTTGGGTCAGTACATTGGTCAGGTTGGAACTGCCGATCCCGAGCGATTGCAGCAGGACGCGGCGGCGGACGAACCCGCTGCCTTGCGCCAGCTGTTCGAGCACAGCCCGTGCCCGGGGCCGTTCGGCCATCTCGCGTGCCGGGCTGATTTCAGCGAGATTGATCGACTCGTGGAGCAGGTCGGCAAGCGCGGTGATGCGCTCGGCCGCAGCGGCGTCGTCGCTTCGCACCCTTGCCTTCACCGCGTTGAGCAGGCTGTGCCAATCACGGATCTCGGGATCGAAGCGCCGCTCGATCAGCAACGACCAGATCTTGCGCGCCAGCGCCGCATAGACCCGGCGCGACGCGCGCGGATCGTCAGCCAGCAGTTGGCGGATCGCGACGCGCGCCGCGTCGGGCAACGCATCGCCGAGATCGAGAGATTTGGTGCGAACCAGTGCCGCCATGTCTCGCGCATTCCTTCCAAGATTGATCGTACAATACACTACACTTCACGCTTGTACATGAGGACCGATTAAGAGCTTGCCAAGGGGCAGGCGTGCCATGCGCCGTCGACCAGCACCGCCTTATCGGTCATCGGATCGTCGGGAAGCGCCATGACCTGGCCGACATCGCCCTCGGTTGAAACCGCCGGCTGGGCGACGACCATTGTACGGGTGCCGTAGCGCACACGCATCAGCTTGGCGGTCACGGCATGGCCATCCATCGTCGCATGTTCCGCAATTCCTGAGATCATCGAGGGCACGATCGCCAAATCGACATTGAGGCGCAGATAGGGAACGTCGGTCGTGCCTTCGAGGAAATCGCGGCAGACCGCGACCGTGATCAGTTCGTCCTCGCAGACCAGCACATGGATTTCCTTGCCAGGCACGATGCTCTCGGTCCGCCCTGCAATGTCGAACTTAGCCCATTTGAGCACTTCGAACAGCAATTCGCCATTTCCGTCGAGGATCACCGCGACGTTGCGCATCTCCGCGTCGATATCGCGGTGCCAGCTACCGGCGACCAGATAGCGAAGCGCCGAATCGCCATCGAGCGCGCGGTCCGCCAGATCCTGCTGGACTTGCGTCACGCGCGCCTCCGGCATCGTCAACTCACCCCAGACGATCGCGGTAGCATTTTCAGCGCGCGCTTGGGCGAGATGGGCGTCGATCATCTCGTCACCATCGAACCCATCCAGACCAATGACGGTGAACCCCTCAATCGCCGGATCGGAAAGCACGGCCTTGAGTCCGGGGAACAAGGCGGCGCCGAAGCTTCGCTGCTTGCCGGCCCGATCACCGGCAGCCATCGCCGAGGTCGCGGCGAGCGGCGTGCGGTGCAGCCGGACCCTGAAGCCGGGCATCTCGGTCGGCAGCACCCGATAATGCCGCAGCGCACGGCGCAGGAACGGTTTGCCGTCGAGCGCCGCGAGTGGCGCGATCCGCGGCACGACATAGTAACGGCCGTCCGTGGTGACCCACAGGCGTTCGAGATCCTCGCCAAGGTCGCTTTCCGTCCGGAAGGTGCCTTCCAGCGCATTTGCTTCCAGTGCGCGTAGCAGCCGTGCCGCATCCAGCAGGGTCAGCCGCTCCTCGCTGGCTTCGGTGACCGCGATCTCGCCCTTCATGACCAGCGCCGCCCGCGTCGCCAACGCCTCGGTCAGCGCCTTCTCGCTGAAGCCCTTATAGTCTTGCAGCAATTGCGCCGGGGTCTCCGCGATCGTCTCATAGGTGGCCGCGATCGCATCGGTGAGCTGACCGGGGTCATCCGGATCGATGGCGGCAAGCCGATCATTAAGCGCGAGCCAGCGCGAGGGCGATTCGGCCATGACGGTTTAGCGGGCGGGATGTAGCGGCGGCACGGGTCGGCGATATGCGCGTTTCGCGGACGTCGCGCGATTCCGCATCTCTCCATTGGTCGGCCGGATCCTCATGCCGACATCAAAGCATAGCGGCGCAAAGATGCAAACCGCCCGGATGCCGCCGCTGGGCTTCGGCCATGTCCAATATCGACGGCGTGGCGGATCGCCTCGCCGATTCGCCTCTTCTGCGGCGCCCTTTCGCCCCGGGGGCTGAATTAGGTCTATTTTGGAGGCAAATCGGCGGAATGCCGTTGTCCTTTGGTGTCGCATCGGCACCGGATACACACACATGTGAAGGTCCCCGCGCAGACCGAAGTCTTAGTTTTCCACCTGATAATGGAAGTCGATTGCGCTCCTTCGGCCCGATAAGGGAGGGGCGAGATGAGCTGCCCACCTTAACCCGGGCTGCATCGCTGGCTTGTCCCGTCGGAAATAAGGCTATGGTCTCTGTGGCCGCCCAGAATCTTCGCCTGACGCATATTCGCAAGTGGCAACTTTCACGGTCCGTTCGCCAAAGGCGGATAGTCCGCTTACGGCCCAATTCCGGTCGATCGCGGTGGTGCTATCGTCGCTGAATGGAGGGCAGCTTATAGGGAGGCGTCCCGCTGGCTCAAACGACGGCTATGTCAGCGTCTCCAGTCGTGGCCTATGAGCAGGTGCACCACCCCCGATCACATTGCTTGAGCGGTTGAACGGGCTTCGCCCACTGGATTGAAGCTGGACAAATCGAGCAACGGCTATTTGTACATTCCCTCTCGCAAATTGATGCCATGCTCGAGCCAGAGTTTGAGGGCTGCAACCATCTGGCTCCATCCCATACAGTTGCCGTAGCTCGCCTTGAGGCCACCGGGCGTTTCATGCCAGCCTTCCTCTGCGATCTCCACGAGCGTTCGGTCGTCGTCGGTAGACTTGAACTCCATCGTGACGGTCGTGTTGTAGTCAGGCCCTGCATTCTCGGGCTCGTTAGCCCTCCATTCGAGCACGATCCGCCGATCGGGAACCACTTCGACCACATGCACCGGAAACGCGCGTGGGAAGTCGTGGAAGTCCCAACTGACCGTCGCGCCTTCCTCAAGCCGGCCCTGGGCTCCGCCAGTTGTGAAATAACAGGAGAGCTGGGCGGGATCGGCAACGGCTTCGAACACCTCGTGCACTGGCTTGGATATATGGGCGAAGACTCTGAACTTGAGTTCCATCGGAACATCTCCAGTTGATCACCGACCAATTAAGTTATAAAAATATAACATGTCAAACGATGAGCATCTCGATGCGGTTTTCAAAGCGCTCAGCAACGCCACCCGACGGTCGATTTGCGACGAACTGCGCCTGCGGCCGCTCACGACCAAGCAGCTTTGCAGCTGCCTGCCGCAGCTCGATCGATGCACGGTAATGCAGCACCTAAACGTGCTGGAAAATGCGAAGCTGGTAGTTGTGGTGCGCAAAGGGCGCGAGCGGTTCAATTATCTAGATGCCGTGCCGATCCAGGCCATTCACGAAAGATGGATTGGTCCGCACGCGGCCCAGGCCGCCGCAAAATTGTCGGCTTTGAAGGAGGCGCTCGAAGCACAGCGAGAGACAGCGCCAGGTTAGTACAACTCCTTCCGCGAACGGCCGCTTCCTCGACCAGCGGCCGTTTTCGCGCGCATCTTTGAAGACCGCATTGTCCCAGAGCCCGACATTTCGAGTCTTCGGCGAAGGTAGATTGGACGGCGGCTTGCGAATGAACGGACGGTCGGTTTTGGCATGCGATCTGAATATTGGGACGAGCGCGTGAGGATGATGCAGCGCTGGTCCGATTACCTCGAGGAGCTGCGCGACGGCGGGAAAGTCATCCGGGCTGATTTCCAAAATTTGCGGAAAGCGACCTAGGGCAGCCTTCGGCAGCGCCGGTGACCGGTCATCGGCGCTTTCCCCGCCCGTCAGCGAGGGGTGGCGGCTTCGCGCCCCATATCGGTTTCTCAGTCTGGAGAATGGATCCGGACGCCGTTCACGAACCTCGCCCCGCCAGTTCGGTCAGATAAGCGGAGAACATGTCCGCCATCGCCGTCGCATAAGCCGTGATCTCTTGTTCGCTGCGAGGTGTCTCGGAGAAGCTGCTGCCTACCTGGGTCAGCGTTGCTTGGAGCAGATCAGCGGCGAGTTGGACGGTCGTTCCTTTTGCACCCGGCAGAGTCTCGCCCACGAAATCGTGGATGACCTGAGAGCCGGCCGCCTGCGCATCGATCGCCTCGGGCGCATCGCGATAAAGCGGGGCAGCATCGCCCAGTGCCTGGCGAACGGCAGCCTCTTCGCATTCCGAACGAAGGAAGGCGGCGGTTAGTCTTTGCAGGCGCTCGAACGGCGGACGCTCTCGATCGGTCAGGATATCGCTCAGCAATTGGCTGGTCTGGCGCCATTCGTCGCTCTGCAGGCGGAACAGGATCGCCGCCTTGTTCGGGAAATATTGATAGAGCGACCCGACACTCACGCCGGCGCGCTCCGCCACGCGCGCGGTCGTGAATCGGGCAGCGCCCTCGGTTCGCAAAACCTGAACAGCTGCATCCAGAACGGCGGCGACGAGGGCGTTGGCTCGGGCCTGCCTCGGCTCCTTGCGCGAGGAAATCTGCGGACTCTGGCGCTCGGACACTATCTGCTCCGGAAATGCGATTAGCGAACCTGACGAACTATTCGTATTTCTGAAAGCGAAGGCAGGCAAGTCGCTCGGGCTCTTGGAGACACACGATGAACACTATTTCCAGCGCGCCGGTTGCGCCGCTTCTCGATCAGCTGTTTCGCGAGGCTGAGGCATCGTCGCCGCTCGCGAGCCCAGCCTTCGAGGCACTCTCGACCGAGGATCGTATCCGCCTGATGCGAAGCAAGGAGGATTACCTCGATCTCTACACCAGCTTGAAGGACTTCGCCCTTCCCGTGTCGCGTGAGACCGGCCAGCTGCTCTACATCCTTGCCCGGGCGACACGCGCGCGGTCGATCGTCGAATTCGGCACGTCGTTTGGCCTGTCGACCCTGCATCTCGCCGCGGCTCTGCGCGACAATGGCGGCGGGCGCCTGATCACCAGCGAATTCGAGCCTTCGAAAGTGGCCATCGCCAAAACCAACTTCGCCGCGGCCGGCCTGTCCGATCTTGTAGAACTACGCGAAGGCGATGCGCTGACGACCCTTAGCCATGACCTACCCGCGACGATCGACCTCTTGCTCCTGGACGGTGCGAAGTCGCTGTACAGCGACGTGCTGGCGCTGGTGGAAGACCGGCTGCGCCCTGGCGCGGTGATCGTGGCCGATAACGCGGACTATTGTCCCGACTATCTCGAGCACGTGAGCTCGGTCACCAACGGCTACTACACCATGAGCTTCACCGACGACGTCGAGCTCTCGGTCCGGCTGTGAACTGAGAAACGGAGACCAATGATGATTGTCGTTACCGCCCCCACTAGTCAGATCGGCCAACAGCTCGTGACCGACCTGCTCGCTGTCGACGCGCCCTTGCGTGTCGTAGCACGCGACCCCGCCAAGCTGGCCGACGATGTGCGCAATCGTGTCGAGATCATCGAAGGATCGCATGGCGATGCGGAGGTTGCCGAGCGTGCCTTCGCCGGAGCCGAGGCAATATTCTGGCTTGCGCCGCCGGCGTGGGGGCAAACGCTCGAGCAAGCCTATCTGGATTTCACGCGCCCGGCCGCCGCCGCGATCCGCCGGCACGGCGTGGCTCGGGTTGTATCGATCACCGCGCTTGGTCGCGGAACCAGATGGCAGGACTGCGCGGGTCCCGTGACGGCTTCGATCGCGATGGACGACATGCTGATGGAAACGGGAGCCGCGTTTCGCGGCCTCGCCATGCCATCATTTATGGAAAATACCGCTCGGCAGATCGGCCTGATGAAGGACAGAGGCGCGTTCTTCGGTCCGATAGACCCCGAGAAAAAGCTTCCGTTCACCGCGACGCGCGACATGGCGACCGCGGCCGCGCGGCTGCTTCACGGCGACCATTGGGAAGACCAGGCCGATGTCCCCGTGCTCGGGCCGGACGATCTCTCGTTCAACGATCAGGCCGCGATCATCTCGGAGGTCACTGGCCGCTCGGTTCGCTACGAACAGATCAGCTATGACCGATTCAAGCAGCAGTTCCTCGATCGCGGCGCCAGCGAGTCCGTCGCGCAGGGCTATGTCGACATGTACCGAGCGAAGGAGAAAGGCATCGACAACGTTGCGACGCGCCGAGCGGAGCATACCGGTGCGACAAGCTTTCGGGACTTCTGCCGGCGTGCGATCGAACCGGGTCTTCGCTGAGGCCATGAACATTCAGGGAGCGGCTAGCTAGTGAGCTGATCGCGGTAGTTGAAGTGCGATCGACGAACCTCCGAAAAAGCAGAAATCGGGCTTTGGGAAGCCGCTTTGGTGGGCGCATGTTGGCTGAATCATAATTTTCGCCTGTGCTACTCGCTGAGTTTCTGAGCAGCGAGAATAGGCTTGGACGTAGACATTAGCCTAGCGTGTTTGGCGCATGCCAGAATCCAGACCTGATCGATAGTTTTCCCCCGGAGACGCGCACCTCTTCGCAAAGATATCCTTCGCCGTTCATGACACTATACGGATCTGCCTGCGTTATGAGGTAGCATGTCCGATCGCCTGAAAGTCCTGCTTCAGTACCTGCTTCCCAAGCAGCATCTGACCACCTTCGCCGGCCGTGTCGCTGGAGCGCAGGGAGGCGCTATGACGACGCGACTGATCCGCTGGTTTGTGGGCAGGTATGGAGTCGACATGGGCGAAGCCGGGAATCCGGATATTGCCAGCTACAAGAGCTTCAACGAATTCTTCACCCGCCCGCTGAAAGTCGGCGTGCGGCCATTGGCGGCGGCCGATTTCCTCTCCCCGGTGGACGGTGCGATCAGCCAGTTCGGCGCCATCGACGACCACCACATCCTTCAGGCCAAGGGCCATCGCTTTACCACCACCGAGCTGCTGGGCGGCGATGCGGCCCTGGCGGCCGAGTTTCGTCACGGCAGCTTCGCCAACCTGTATCTCTCACCCCGGGATTACCACCGCCTGCACATGCCATGCGGCGGGACGCTCACCCGCATGATTTACATTCCTGGCGCGCTGTTCTCCGTGAATCCGGCCACCGCGCGCGGCGTGCCCAATCTGTTCGCGCGTAATGAGCGCGTGGTATGCGTGTTCCGATCGTCCGAACACGGGTTCTTTGTGATGGTGCTTGTCGGCGCCACTATCGTGGGAAGCATGGCGACGGTGTGGCACGGCGTAGTCAATCCAAAGCGCACCGGCAGGATATCCGAATGGACTTATGCCGACCGGAACATCCATCTGCAGCAGGGCCAGGAAATGGGGCGCTTCCTTCTCGGCTCCACCATTGTGATGCTCTTCAGGCAGGGCACGATCGTCTTCAACGAAGATTGGGCCCCGGAACGCCCCGTGCGTCTTGGCGAATTGATGGGCAACCGTCCGACCCCGAGCGACGGTGAACATTGAAAATCGCGACCTATAATGTGAATGGGATCAACGGGCGGCTGCCGGTTCTGCTGCGCTGGCTTGATCTTGCCGCTCCTGACATCGTTTGCCTGCAGGAGCTGAAAGCGCCGCAGGAGCGCTTCCCTGAAAAGGCAATCCGCGACGCTGGATATGACGCCGTCTGGCACGGCCAGAGCCGCTGGAACGGCGTGGCGATCCTGAGCCGGATCGGGGAGATCCACGAAACGCGCCGAGGCTTGCCCGGCGATACGGAAGACATGCAGAGCCGCTATATCGAGGCGGCCATCAATGGTGTGCTTGTGGCGGGGCTCTATCTGCCCAATGGCAATCCTCGGCCAGGGCCGAAGTTCGACTACAAGCTTCGCTGGTTCGACCGGCTGCAGGAGCATCTCAGGACACTGATCGGCCTCGATGCCCCGGTGGTGGTCGCCGGCGACTATAACGTGATACCCACTGACCTTGACGTCTATGCACCAGACCGCTGGCGCGATGATGCGCTGTTCGCGCCCGAGGTGACGACAGCATACGGCCAGCTTCTCGGGCAGGGCTGGACCGATGCCCTCAGGCATTTGCATCCCGACGAGACGATCTACACCTTCTGGAAATATTGGCGCGGGGCGTTCGAGCGGAACGCCGGGCTGAGGATCGACCACTTCCTTCTCAATGCACCCGCGGCCAGCCGCCTCAGGAAGGCGGAGGTGGATACGCGGCCGCGCGGATGGGAGAAAACGAGCGATCATGCGCCGGTGTGGATTAAATTGGCAAAAGGGCCCGGGCGAAGGTCTCGCGGCTGACCGAGTGCGAACCCGATCGAGCATCTGTTTGAAGAAGGTTTCCTACCGGTCGGAGGAGGACGCGCACGTCTTCGTGCGGTGCTCCGGCTTGCTGCTCCGGACTTACCACTGCAACCGTTGCCGCCTTTTCCATCTCCCGAGCCGCACGAAGGGCAAGCGCATGCCTCAATTTGCGGATGATGATCGATGCACTGCCGCCCCCGAGACATCCGGGTGAAGGACGGCGGCGTGCATCCACGGGCGCCTGGTTGTGACGGACCGCTGCAAGACGTCCAATAGCCGCCACTCAACGGCTGATGGCGGCATTTTTATTGCGAGCGAACGTCAGCTTTCTCCAGACACCGCCTTTGAATCCGACAGGCGGGAGGCGGCCCGCGCGAAGCCGCACATCGTCATCCATTCGCACACAGGCTGACGACCGAGAATGCTCGACCGAACTATCTGTTCGTTGAGTCCAGCGCCGCGCAGTTTTCGCGAGAGCGCTGCACACTGGCTATCTCCCCGATGATCCGGAGATCGTGGGCCCACTTGCCCGCGAAGGCGCCGACTATCCTGCAGAGGGCCATGTTGCCCGGCTTGCGAGGGTCGCGTTCGATGAGCTGGCCGAGATGCCGCGCGAGCGCTTCAATCTTCCCGTTTCACCACATCCCAAGATTCGCGTCATGGCCGACGCGCTAACGGCCCAACCCTCTGACCGCAGCACACTCAGCCAATGGGCAAGCGCGTCGCGATGAGCGAGCGATCGCTGGCACGCCTGATGGTGCGGGAAACAGGCCTCACCTTCGGCCGCTGGCGACAGCAACTGCACCTTGTGGTCGCGCTGCGTGAACTGGCAGGCGGATCCCCGGTCCAGACGGTTTCCAGTTCGCTCGGCTACGAGTCCGTCAACGCCTTCATCACCATGTTCAAGAAGGCAACGGGCAGCACGCCAGCGCGCTACTTCGGAAGCACCGAAAGGGTGCCTGCCGCGTCGGCCCCGGCAAGGAGGCGATGATGAGCCATCGCGTGATCCCGCAAAGGTCAGCCACACCGACTGCGTTGACGAGTTGATAAGGAACGTGACCCTAAGCAAAGGTACCGGGGATCGCATTAGCGCGGCGCTGGAGTGCGAGGGGAAGCAAATCGTGACAAGTGCCGCGGGCGTCCGAAGAGACGCAGTTTCGCGCAAAGTTTTCTCGCGTCCCGGATGGCTGCTTCTGCTCCTTTGCAGTGGAGCCGCCCTGATTCCTCACGGCGCCGCCGCGCAGAATGCGCCCGACGCGGGCAGCTTGCAACGCCAGCTCCGCGAGGGCGTTTTCACCACCACGCCGCAGCGCGTTCCGGAGGCGACGCAGCAGTTGACCCCATCTCCGACCCCTGAGGAGGAGCGCGTGCTAGTCCAGCGCTTCTCTATCGAGGGGGCGACACTCGTTCCGATTGCCGATCTCACTGCTGCGGTGCAGCCCTTCGTCGGGAAGACGTTGGGGCTGGAGGAGCTTCGCGCGGCGGCGCGAACGCTGGCGGATGTATACCGCCGTCGTGGCTTTTTTGCCCGCGCGGTGCTGCCGCCACAGGACATCACCGCCGGCACAGTACGGATTCAGTTGATCGAGGGGCGTTTCGGCCAACTCGTGCTCGACGATCAGGCCCGCCGCGCGGATGGCGCATTCGTGGCGCGGGTGGCTGGCGCCCGGCTGAAGCAAGGCATGCCCTATTCGGCGGACGCACTGGAGCGGGGGATGCTGATCGCCAACGACCTGCCGGGCGTGAGTGCGGATGGCGTGCTGAAGGCGGGCGCCGAGCATGGCACCAGCGATTTGGCGTTGACCGTACGGGACGCGCCCCTGCTGCGCGGTAGCGTCGGCGGCGACAACGGCGGTGCGGTGTCAACAGGGCGATATCGCGCGATCGGCACGCTCACGATCGACGGGCTCACCGGGCGTGGCGACCGGGTATCGGCGCTCGCCTTGGGATCCGAAGGTCTCGGCTATGGCTGGCTGGGTTGGAGCGTCCCGATCGGTTTCGACGGATGGCGGGTCGAGGCGCACGTCAGCTATCTTCGCTACAAGCTGGGTGGATCGTTCGCGTCCCTCGACGGGCGCGGCGACGCGTGGACGCAGGGGATCGATCTCACCTACCCCTTGGTGCGCAGCAGTTCCGATTCCCTCGATTTCCGTGCCGCCTATGAACATGGCCAATATAATGACGATCTGCTGGGCGCGCCCGCGCACCGCAAGCATATCCATCGTGTGTCGCTGTCGCTGGGCGGCGAGTCGCTCGATGCGGCGGGTGGCCGATCGCGCTATTCGATCGGCATGACCGTGGGTGGGCTCGATCTGTCGGGATTGGCGTTCGACCAGGCGCTCGATCGAGTCACCGCCCGCACGGACGGCGCCTATGCCAAGGCCGAAGCCAGCGCCTCACACGATCAGCGTGTGGGCGCCGCGACCTTCGTGCGGGCCAGCGTCGCCGGGCAATGGGCGCTCAACAACCTCGATTCATCCGAGCAGTTTGCGCTGGGCGGCCCGGCGGGCGTCCGTGCCTATCCGGTCAACGAGGGGCTGGGCGACACCGGCTATATTGCCTCGCTGGAGGTGCATCAGGGTGCGCAATTCGCGTCGACGGCCCTCGATCTCTACGGCTTCGCCGATATCGGGATGATCCGGCAACGCGCGAAAACGTGGCCCGGCGGGGCGCTGCCGGGCACGAAGGGCAGCTATACGCTTGGCGGCGCGGGCGTCGGCGTATCCTATTCGCTGCCGCGCGGCTTCGTGCTGGGTGCGGTGGTGGCCGTGCCCATCGGCAGCAACCCCGGCGGCGCCGATTCGCGCCATAATCAGGATGGCAGCCGCAGAAATGCGCGCGGCTGGCTCACCCTCTCCAAGCATTTCTGATTGGAACACCCCATGGCCCGCAGCACCGCCTTGAATCACGCCGCCTCGGTTCCCCCTCCCTCAGCCAAAGCCGCGCGGCGCCGCGTCGTCACGCTTGCGCTGGCCGGGGCCTCGCTCGCCAGTCTGGCGTTGGCTCCCTCCGCCCGCGCGCAGACCACGTCCGATCCGGCGGTGCTGCCCAGCGGCGGCACTGTAATGGCGGGGTCGGTGCGGATCGGCGCCGACGGCACGACACTGACGGTCGACCAGGCGAGCCAGCGCGGAATCATCAACTGGCAGAGCTTCGATATCGGAGAGCAGGGCAGCGTAGTGTTCCGCCAGCCGGATGCCAATGCGGTGACACTCAACCGGGTCATCTCGGGCGCCAGCAGCACGATTGCCGGTCGAATGGCGGCCAATGGCAAGGTCTATGTCGTCAACCCCAACGGCGTGCTGTTCAGCAGCACCGCGCAGGTCGATGTCGGCGGGCTGGTCGCTTCGACGGCCAACATCACCGACGCCGATTTCCTCGCCGGGCGAGACGTTTTCGCGCTGGGCGGGGCGACGGGATCGATCCTCAATCACGGGCGGATCACCGCCGCCCCCGGCGGATCGGTCGTGCTGATCGGTGGCACGATCAACAACACCGGCGCGATCCACGCGGAGCACGGCGACGTCGCGCTGGCGGCGGGTTCGACGGTCACTCTCGACGCGGGCGCCGACGGGCACCTCAAGATCGAGGTCGACGGCGCGACCACGCACACGCTGGTCCAGAACGGCGGACTGATCGCGGCGAACGGCGGCAACGTGCTGCTGCGCGCCGAGGCGGCGGACGCGGCGCTTTCGTCAGTGGTCGCGAATACCGGCACGATCGAGGCGCGGACGCTGTCCAACCGATCCGGACGCGTGCTGCTGCTCGCGGACATGGCGGGCGGCTTGGTCTCCGCGGGCGGAACGATCGACGCATCGGCGCCCGATGGCGGCAATGGCGGCTTCGTCGAGACATCGGCGGCCAGCCTGTCCTTTGCGCCGGACCTGCGCATTTCCACGCTGGCCGCGTCGGGCAAGACGGGCACGTGGCTCGTTGATCCCTATAATATCACGGTATCCAGCACCGGGTCCTCCAATGTCAGTATCGACTTCAGCGAGGAACCCCAGCTGGTGCTGCCTCTGGGCAGCGGGGCGAACATCAACAACACGACACTGTCGAGCTATCTGGCCACGACCAACGTAGCCCTGAACACTGTCGGCGCTGGAAGCGAGGCGGGCAATATAACGATCTCAGCGCCGGTGACGTGGAACGCGGCGACGACGCTTTCGCTCCTGGCGGATTCGGCCACGGGCGGCATCTTTATCAACGCCAATATCCTCGGCACGAACGCGGATAGCGCGCTGATCCTGTCGGCGGGGGCGGGCGGTATCAGCCAGTCGAGCGGGACTGTGCGGGTCGGGACGCTGTCGGCGACCACCGCCAATGGCGGCAGTATCAGTCTGGGCAATGCCAACAACAGCGTCGCCAGGCTCGCCGCATCTTCGTCGAGCAGCAACTTCACGTTCGTGAACAACGGAAGTTTTACGGTCACCGGCCCGCTGACCAGCAACGGCATCCTGTCGCTTCAATCGGCCGGCGATCTGACGATCAATGCCGCGCTGACCGACACCCACGCCGCCGCGGAATTCACGCTTACGGCGGGCGGGGATATCACGATTGCACGGGACCTGACGCTCACTGGTTCCAATGCGCATCTCAATCTGGTGGTGGGAGTTGGAAACGATTATGTGTTGGCTTCGGGCGCGCGCATCTCCCTGCCCGGCGCGAGCTCCGTGTTTCAGGTCAACGGCACGACCTATACGCTGATCCGCAACCTTACCCAGTTGCAGGCGATGAGCGGGGGCGGCGCTTATGCGCTGGCGGGCGACATCGATGCATCGGCCACTGCCGGGTGGAACAGCGGCGCGGGTTTCGCGCCAATCGATGGGTTTACGGGCACGTTCGCCGGGCTTGGCCATTTTGTCGATCGCCTGACGATCGATCGGCCCGACCTGGGAACCATCGGTCTGTTCGGCCTTCTTTCGGGCGGCGTCCGTGACCTGACCTTGAGCAATGTGGCGATCTTGGGCGCGGGCACCGTGGGCGGTCTGGCGGGTCGCTTCAACCCCGTGCAGATCAGCAACGTGCACGTGACGGGAAGCGTTTCCGCAGTCGGTGGAGAAGTCGGCGGTCTTGTCGGGTTGAGCGACCAAGCGACGATCAGCGGTTCTTCGTCCTCCGCCAGCGTGAGCGGCGCCGGCGAGGTGGGCGGGCTGGTCGGCCGCAACCGTGCAACCAGCATCAGCAATTCCTATGCTACCGGTTCGGTTACCAGCACTGGTGTCTCCGCAGGCGGGCTGGTCGGCTCGACGCTGCAGGGCTACACGCTGACCAACGTCTATGCCAGCGGCGCGGTGACCGGCACGACCGGCACGGGCGGATTGATCGGCACCGTCGATGCGACCGCCGGAAGCGTGACCGACGGCTACTGGGACATCAACACGACGGGGCAGGCGACGAGCGCGGGCACCGGTGGCACCGGCATCACCACAGCCAACGCCCGCACACAGGCGACCTATGCCGGCTTCGATTTCGGCAACACCTGGGTGATGCTGGGGGGCGACACCCGACCGATGCTGCGCAACGAATATTCCTCGGTGATCGCCACCGGCGCGGCGTTGCAGCTGATGGCGACCGACAAGACGGCCAGCTACTCGCTGGGCGCGAACCTGGATCTCACGAGCGCATTTACCGCGGATGGCAACGGGAATTACGCCGGACTGTGGCGGGCAGCGGGCTTCCTTCCGGTGGGCGACAATGCCCTCCCGTTCACGGGCAGCTTCGACGGCACGGGCCACAACATCACCGGGCTGGGGATCAACCGAGGGGCCTTTTATGTCGGGCTGTTCGGCGCAACCGCCAACGCCGCGATCGCAAATGTCAGCCTCACCGGCGGCAGCGTGACCGGCAGCGGCACCGTCGGCGCGCTGATCGGCTATATGCAGGGCGGCACGCTGTCGAACGCCAGCGCCACGACCACGGTAGTGGGCACGTCCACCACTGAATCCAATGCCGGCGGGCTGATCGGCACGGTCGATGGCGGTGCGGTCAGCGATTCCTGGGCCGGCGGCGCGGTTACGGGCGCGGGCTATCAGGTCGGCGGCCTGGCCGGATATCTGGTGAACGGCGGCTCGATCACGCAATCCTATGCGACGGGCGCCGTAACCGGGACCAACGCAACCGCTGGCTTCGGCTATGTGGGCGGTCTGGTCGGCGGGAACGGCTTCACCGGGGGCAATGGCGGGACGATTCTCCGGTCCTACGCCACGGGCACCGTCACCGGCTCTTCGGGCCCGATCGGCGGTTTCGTTGGCCACAACGAGGGCTCGATCCAGGATTCCTATGCGACCGGCGCGGTGGTCGCCCTGGGCGGGGCCTCCAACGTCGGCGGCTTCGTCGGCGTGAACTATATCAACGGCACGATCACTGGCGCATATTCGACGGGGCGCGTGAGCGGCACCACCAGCCTCGGCGGCTTCGTGGGGTACAACAACGCGTTGGGGTCGGCGATTACCAACAGCTATTGGAATACCCAAACGAGCGGCGTGCTGCAGGGATTTGCGGGTGGCAGCGCGCCCGGCGTCACCGGACGGACGACGGCGCAACTCCAGGGCAGCCTTCCGGCAGGCTTCTCGTCATCGGCGTGGAGCACGGGAACCAACCTCTATCCCTATTTGGGCTGGCGCTATTCCACCACGCCCGTCGCGATCTCCGGGACGGCTAGCATCGGGGGCAGCGGCGCGGCACTGAGCGGTGCCACCGTGGCCGCCGTTTCGGGCGGAGCGCTGTTGGGCAGCGCGGTGACCGGCAACGATGGCTATTATTATATCCTCGCGCCTGCGGAGGGACTGAACGCCAGTGGCGTGCTCACCTATCTGGACGGCGGCGCAACGGCCGGTGCGGCCTTTTCCGACATGACCGGTGTCAACGGCGTGCAGAATGTGGCGCTGTACGGAACGGCGATGCATCTGATCACGGGACAGCCGAGCCTGACCGCGACCTGGGCCAACTATCTCTCGGTGCGCGGCAGCTATGCCGATACCGACCTGTCCTTCCTCGGCAGCAGCGTCGGTGCGCTCACCACCACGGGCGGATACGGCGTGTACCTCGATGCATCGGGGAATTATGCGCTGAACACCAGCCTCGCCTCCTCGGGCCTGCTGCGCCTCGCCAGCGGCGGCAGCTTCGGACTGAGCGGCAATATCACCTTGTCGGCGGGCGGCGCACTGACGCTGGCCAGTGCGATCGGCTGGACGGATGGCTCGACCCTCACTCTGTCGACCACGGGAGGCGGCGCGATCACTTTAGACGGCGCGATAACCGCCACTTCGGGCGGGCTCACGCTCGCGGGATCGGGCAGCGTCGCAGCGCCCAGCGCCGTGAATGTGAGCGCGTTTCGCCTGGCGGGCGGCGACTGGCGGCAGCTCGCGGCTTCGCTGCCCAGCTTCGCCGCGACGAATTTCGTGCTGGACAGCGGCGCAAGCTTCCTCCGCGCGACCGGCGGTGACGGTGCGCTGGCGACGCCCTATCAAATCGCCGACCTTTTCGGCCTGCAGGGGCTGGCATCCACCAGCCTGCTCGCCCAGAATTTCGTACTGGCGGCAGACATCGATGCGACGCCCACCGCGGGTTGGAACGGGGGCGCGGGCTTCGTGCCCATCGGAGACGCCACCACCGGCTTCACCGGAAGCCTGGCAGGCGCGGGCCACAGCATCACCGGCTTGTCGATTTCGCGTCCCACCGGCCCAGCGGGCCTCTTCGGGCGGATCGGTAGCGGCGGCAGTGTCAGCAATCTCACGATCGCGGGAACGGTGCGCGGGCGAGATGCGGGTCTGCTCGCCGCCGTGAATGGCGGCGTGATCAGTGCAGTCACGACCAGTGGCAGCGTGACCAACACCGGCGCGGTCAGCACCGGCTCGCTGGGCGGAGTCGCGGGCAACAACAGCGGCACGATCACCGGCTCCTCGTCCTCGGCAGCGGTCTCCACCGGCGATGGCAGCGCGGTGGGCGGCCTGGCAGGCACCAACAGCGGCGCCATCACCGGCTCCTACGCCACCGGAACGGCGACGTCGGGCAGTGATGGCCGCTCGGGCGGTTTGGTGGGGAACAATGCGGCGGGGACGATCAGCGGCTCCTTCGCCACCGGCAGGGTGACAAGCGGGGCCGGCACGTCTGCGGCAGGCGGCCTGGTCGGCTCCAGCGCGGGGTCCATCACTGATAGCTATGCCACGGGCATGGTCGAAGGAGGTGTGGTCTCTGGCGGCCTGGTCGGCACCAACACCGGCACCGTGGCGAACAGCTTCGCCACCGGGGCGCCCGCCTCCGCAACCTCCTTTGGCGGCCTGATCGGCGGCAACTCGGGCACCGTGACCGCCAGCTTCTGGAATACCACCAGCTCCGGCACTTCGCTCGGCGTCACCAGCGGTGCGGCAAGCGGGATTACCGGGCGCAACGCTGCCCAGATGACCACCCTGGCAACCTTCAACGGGGCCGGATGGAGCATCGATGATGCGGCCGGCACCACCGCGACGTGGCGCATCTATGACGGGCTCAGCGCGCCGCTGCTGCGCAGCTTCCTTACTGCGCTGACGGTGACGGGCGGCAGCGGGTCCAAGGCCTATGACGGATCGGCGACCAGCACCGATGTTGGCACTCTCACCTTCAGCCCCACCGGCTACACCCCTGCGCTGGTCTCCGGCACGGCATCCTACACGGCATCCAGCGCGAATGCTGCCACCTATACGGGCGCGGGACTGACGCTGTCCGGCCTGTATTCGAGCCAGCTCGGCTACGACATCAGCTTCGCCCCCGGCACGTTGGTGATCTCGCCTACCGCGCTGACAGTGACCGCCAGCAACGCCACGAAGACATATGACGGGCTGGCGTGGAGCGGCGGCAACGGTGTGACCTATAGCGGCTTCGTCAACGGCGAGACGGCTGCAGTGCTGGGCGGCACGCTGGCCTATGGCGGGCCGGCGCAAGGCGCGATCAATGCTGGCACTTATGGACTTACAGCCTCGGGGCTTACCGCCACCAACTATACGATCGCCTATGCACCGGGCACTCTGCTGGTGAACCCGGCGGCGCTGACCGTGACCGCTGCCAACGCGATCAAGACCTATGACGGGCTGGCGTGGTCGGGCGGCAATGGCATCATTTATAGCGGCTTCGTTAATGGCGAGACGGCTGCGGTGCTGGGCGGTACGCTGGCCTATGGCGGGACGGCACAGGGTGCAGTCAATGCCGGCAGCTACGACCTCACGACCGCAGGGCTCACCTCGAGCAACTACACGATCGACTATGCGCCCGGCACGCTGCTGGTGAACCCCGCCGCGCTAACCGTGACTGCCAATGACGCCGCCAAGACCTACGACGGGTTGGCGTGGAGCGGCGGCAATGGCGTCACCTATAGCGGCTTCGTCAACGGCGAGACGGCTGCGGTGCTGGGCGGTACGCTGGCCTATGGCGGGGCGGCACAGGGCGCGGTCAATGCCGGCAGCTACGACCTTACCGCCGCAGGGCTCACCTCGGGCAACTACACGATCGACTATGCGCCCGGCACGCTGCTGGTGAACCCCGCTGCGCTAACCGTGACGGCGACTTCAATATCGATACCCTTGCTCGGTGACTATCTTCCATTGCGATATGGCGTAAGCGGCCCGATCGCACCGCGCGATGCCGGGGTTGATCTCTTCGATGGTGTCCTTGCCACTGACGCGGACACGGGCGTGCCGGGAAGCTATGCGATCACCCAGGGGACGCTGCGGATCGTCAATCCCAATTACATCCTGACGGGCTTCACAGAAGGAACACTCGAGATCGGGCGCCCGAGGAACGACGCCCCGGATGGGGGGGCGCTCAAACAATCATTGCCGCTTGCAGCGCTCCTTGACGCGACGTCTTCCCGTCGTTCCATCAATGCGGACGTTTGGGTGACGCCAGAGGATCTCCCCCATCTGCAGGTGGAAGAAAACTTCATTCGAGTAGATGAGGCGCCAAGCACCGAAGCGGATTAGCCCCGGAGAGCCGATGCACCCTGGCTTGTTGGTTGTGTACGCCTGCTATCGCGAAGGTCGGTGAGTCTCCGCAGTCAATCGACCTCGTGCCCCAGCAAGTATTTGAGCCGAAGGCAGCTTTCGACGACCGTCTGAGCAGGCGAAGGTCCGCTTTGTCGGCGTAAATAGCCTCCGACTCCTCAGCATGGAATGTCGGCCTTTTTTCAAACCCCCGATGTGCGTTTGGACGAGCGGTAAATAGATCGGAGACGGGCACGGGCAGCTTCTCTATTGCCCGTTAGGGCTCGCCACTCGCAACTGTCGCCACAGTTCATATTGTTCCGCTTTGGAAGACTCCGCGTCCTCGTAACCTTGTAGCCAAAATCTGAACCAGTCCAGATTGCGTTGATACACTGCTAGCTTGTGGCGTGGCTGGAATTTCTGGTGTGGCTCGTCCGGAAATACGTAAAGATCGGCCTGTTGCCGCCTTATCAGCGGGATCGCATATTCCAGCGCAAACATGTATTCCTGTTCCGGGATTTGCATGAGGATCGGTGCCGTCACCTCGTCAAGGTGCCGCGTGATCGAAAGTCGCTCCCAACGTGAAGGTGTTTCTTCCGGAGTGCCCAGACCCCAGACGGTTCTCAGTCTTTGGACGGCAATGTCGCCCTGCAAGCTCAAGAAGAGGTATCCGTTCGGCGTCATCGAGACCGTCGAGACTGATGCGGCTGCAAGGAGGTCCGAATTGAATGCTGTCCACAACGTGATCTCGGTGCCGAAGCTCAGGCCGCCCATGCCGACCTTTTTCCGATCGACCAGCCCTTTCCCCGCCAGGAGATTGATCGCGCTGCGGACTCCGGCAAGCGGCCGGTTGTAGCGTGCGACGGCGTCCATAGGCTGGCGGGGCGGATCGTTAATGCACAAGGTGGAAATGCCCGCCTCGGCAAGCGAGGCAAGAGGCCATTCATTGCCAAGCCCGCCGCGCAGAAAGCCAGTGCATCGATAGTAGGTGATGAATAGGGGAGAAGGAGCAGTCGCGGCTTCGCGTGCCTCGAAAAACTGCCCGGTAAATTCCTCACCATTTGCAGCGGTCCAGCGCAGCAGGCGGGCAGGGCTTCTCTCGCGCATGTCCCGAGCGAGCAGCGCATTGGGCTCGAACAGCACCGTTCGCAGCCCGGTTGCGATATCGATTGTTTCGATCTGCGGCGGGCGATCCGCCCTCGAGACGATGCAGACCAGCAGGTCGTGCGAGGCATCGCATGTCGGCGTGTTCCTGAAGTCCCGCCCATTGAGCTGACCATTCTCCCGCGTAACCAGCTCGACCGCGCCGGTGAGGACATTCCAGCGGTAGATCGCTTGCGCCAGGCCTTCATCAGGATCGGTTATCGTGAACAGCACATCATCGCTGCCGGGCCGCCACTGGACCTCGGTGATCGGCTTGCCGCTGCAGAGCTCAGCGCTACACTGTGTGGGGCGGCCGGCCCCGCGTGCCGAGAGTACGCTCAGTGTTACATCCGGCTTGGTCACCAGACCTGTGTCATCGCCCGTCCGGGTGAGCAGCGCCACCCGCGCATGTTTCGGATCGAGTGCAACCTTCCACGGGGAAGGGAGGTCCTCAGGCGCGGTCGAGGCCGGAGCAGTCAGGCGTGCTGCTTCTGACGATGTGAGATCGCGCACCTCGCCGCTCGCCAGATCGACCGCCCGCCATTGGTCCGGAATACCCACCAGCAGCGGGTAACGGTCCACCGAACCCTTGCCGTTCTTCAGGAAGCGCTGCGTCGCGCGCCGACCGCTGATCATACCCGAGCGGAAAAGCGCCTGTCCGATCGGGATCGTCTCGTCGATACGTATCCCCTGATCGTATTCGTCCTGCTCGGCAGCGGCCACTGCAGCGCGGCTTGCTCCAACGGTGTAGATGAGCAGGGAGCCGTCGTCGCTCAGCGAGAAATCGCGCACGTCAGCCGGCTCATGCGTGAGCGGGCGGGCTCCGGAGCCGTCCGTAGCGGCGCGCCAGACGTCCAGCTTTCCATTAAGGAAGGCAAGATAGAAGATCGATTGCCCGTCGGCCGACCAAAGCGCCCTGGCGGGTTGTGGCAGGCCGCCGGAGTCCCGTAGTGGCAAGCCGCCGTCCGCCACTTTCAGAGGCGGTGAGAGCCCATCCGTCGGCTGCACATACCACGCGGTGTCGTAGGTATTG
The DNA here is from genome assembly GCF_003569745.1 of Altererythrobacter sp. B11. Classification (NCBI taxonomy): domain Bacteria; kingdom Pseudomonadati; phylum Pseudomonadota; class Alphaproteobacteria; order Sphingomonadales; family Erythrobacteraceae; genus Altererythrobacter; species Altererythrobacter sp. B11. Next base: position 3,366,142 of record NZ_AP018498.1, on the reverse strand, counting down.
CGCTCGACCGAGGCCTGTTGTGTCCTGAATGCAACCCAGCGACCATCGGGCGAGATGGCGACGCCATCGAAATCCGTGACTTCGAGCAGCCTTTTCGGCGAGATGGGCTCCGCTAGCACCGGAACGGCGAAGACCAATCCCAGTCCCCAAAAGGCCGCCATGAGAGCCTTGCACGTGCGGTCTGTAAGCCTTGGTGTGCTCACCGGCCGGGCTTTCAGAAGTGCTTCGAGATCGAGGCGCTCACGTAACGGCCAACCCCGGAATAGTTGGTAGAATCGTACGGCAGCACGATCGACGAACTGACCGTGTTCAAGGGTGGCGTGCGATCGAACAGGTTCTGCGCAGACAGCGTGAATTCCAGTCCGGAAAGCAGGCCTTGAGCGTCTCCGGTCTTGTAGCGGATCGTCGCATCGAACGTCAGAAACGATCCGGTCTCTTCCCTGTCGCCAGTCGCAAGCACGTTGGTCACGCTGCTGGTATAGTTGCCGAAGACCGAGACCCCGAGCCCGCCGAGCGTCCATACCCCCCCGGCGCGGCTGCGCCATTCGGCGGGATTGTAGATCGTGCCGGACAGGTCGATCGCCGGCTGCCCGGCGCTGTTCTGCTTCGCGCTGTCGAGCCAGCTTAGCGACGCGCGCAGGGCCAGCCGGCTCTCCGCCATCTGGAACGCATAGGAGCCCGAGACGTCGATGCCCCGCGCCTTCCAGCGCGCCGCGTTGGTGTAGTCGTTGTAGAGAATACCCACGACCTTGCTGCTGTCATACGTCGTACCGGCAATGTTGTAGAACGTCTGGCGCGAGACGATCGCAGCCTTGTCCGCTTCGGTCGGCGCGTAGTCGATGAAGTCGGAATAGGTATCGTCGAGCAGGGGATGGGTGAGGTCCGCGATCGGTACCAGCACACGGTCAGTGTAGTTGACGTCGAAATAAGTCACTTCCGCCTCGAGGCCCGGTACCGCGCTGGGGTGGTAGCCCAACGAGGCCGTCCAGGTCCGCGCGCGCTCGGGCTTCAGATCGGGATTGCCGCCATAGGCCATCAGGACGGTTGCATCCGCCGGGAACTGCGTCCCGCCCAGCGCCGACGCGCTGTAGAGGTATCCGATCGGGGTCTGCGCGAGCTGGTAGAGCGTGGGCGCCTTGAACGAACGCCCCCAGGTCCCGCGCAGTGTGAAATCGTCGCTGGGATCAAGGATCACGCCGAACTTGGGCGTCGCGACCGTGCCGAAGGTGTCGTAGTCCTCGCCGCGCACGGCCGCCGTCAGCGTGAGGCGGTGCAGACCGGGAATCGCCTGTTCCGGGCTGATCAGCGGGAGATTGAGCTCCGCATAGGCGAACTTGGCGTTCTGGTGCTTATCGTAGACGACCGTGCCGCGCGTGTAGCTGAGCGTCTCGAAGTCGAGTGTGCGGTATCCGGCGCCCGCCGCGAGCCTTGCCGTTCCCGCCGGCAGGCGAAGCAGCGGGCCTTCGACCCCGAGCTCGTAGACGCGGCTTTCGTTGCAATAACACCCCTCGCTGATCCGGGTGTCGCCCGTCGCGATCGTGACCGTCGACTGTCTGTATTCGACCTTGTCGCGGCTCCAAGAGGCATCGAGCGCGATGCGCCAACCATTCTTCAGCGAAAACTCAACGCCGGGCGCGACGAAGGTGGTCTTGGTATCGTTTTCGTTCTGATAGTAAACCGTCGGATAGCCGAGGTTGGTCCGCAGATTGCGCTCGGTATGCATCGCGTCGACATGGAGCGTGACCGCGTCACTCAGCGACTGGTGCGCGCTGACGAGCCCGCTGTCGAGATCGTTGCCCGAATAGATCGTCGTCGGTCTCAAGACATCCGCGGTATAGTCGCGCTGGTCGGTGAAGATCGGGTCGGAATTGGAGTGCTTGAAGGTCGCGATGATCCCGCCGCTGGACCAGCGCAAGCCTGCCGTGGCGTCGTATTCCTCGGTCGTCAGGCCGCCGTCGGTCGCGCCGCCATAGAGCGCGCCAACGGTCAGGCCGCTGAAGTCGCGTTTCAGGATAACGTTGCCGACCCCGCCGACGGCGTCGGACCCGTAGATGGCCGACGCGCCGTCGGGCACGATGTCAACGCGTTGGACCGCCTCGAGGGGAATGGCGCTGATGTCGACGCCCTGGAAGAAGCCGGTGTACGACAGACGGCGGCCGTTGAGCAGCGTCAGAGTGGCGTCGGGGCCCAGTCCGCGCAAGTTGAGCGCCGACCCACCGGTCAGGTTTTGGTTGACGAGATTGCCGCCGTTCGTGGTCGCTCCGCTGCCGACACCTGGGTTCTGCCCACCGCCGAAGTTCTGCGGTACACTTCGGATCAGCTCGCCGAGGTCCTGAAACCCCTCTTCGTGGATTTGCTCTGCGCTGAAGACCACGGTGGGGGAAGGTGACTGGCTGCCGCGAATACGGCTGCCGGTCACGAGAATCTCGGCGGGTGCTCCGACATTATCTGAATCGTTTTGGCTGGACGGGGTGTCGATGTCGTTTCCCGCCTTCACGATCGCGACCGCGCCCGATCTATCGATCCGCGCGGTGAACACTGTTCCTGCCAGGATCGCATCGAGCACCGCCTGAGGCGTCGCGGTTCCGCGAAATCCGCGTGAGCGAAGCCCTTGGATCTCGTCGACCTTATAGATGATCGGCTTGCCCGACTGGCGGCCGAAGGCATCCAATGCGGACCTCAGACTGCCTGCCGGAATGTTGTACTCCTGCTCCTGGGCTTGCGCCTGAGCCGGCACTGCCAACGCAACCACGCACACGCCCGTCGTGAGCGCTCCCATTCCGAATGTCCGCATTAAAACCCCCTGTGTCTTGGCCGCGCGATGCGCCCTTTCAGGGATGAGACAGTCGAGCCGCCGATCGATGTGATCAGAAAATCACTTTTGATCTATGGTGAATTCGAACGGGTGAGGACAAGCGAACGAGATCAGTCTAGCCGTGCGGTGCTGATCCGTATCGACGGAAAGGGCCGAGAAAGGTCGGAGCGCCGTCGCTGATCGCCGGAGCGATGCCTTGTCAGCTGCCGATCCTGATCGCGGACGGCGTTTCCTCAACTTTGAGACCGTAAGCGTCGCGCAGGAGGCGCACAAAGGCGTCGAGATCGTCCGAGGGAAACATGCCGCCGATCCGTAAGCCAGCCGCCTGCGGGTCGGCGATGACGATTTTCCTGGTGTTGTAGCGATTGAACTCGGCGGCGATCTCGCCGAGGTTCGACTGGTCGAAACTCAGCATGCCCTTCCGCCACGCGAGCGCATCTTCGACCTTTTGTTCCGATCGCGACGCGACCAGCGTTGCGGGGCCGCGCGCAATCGCGATGTCGCCGCCGACGATCACCGACGAGCGCACTGCCAGGCCTTGTTCGACCTCGTCGACCCGCACCCGGCCTTCGAGCACCGACACCGTCACCGCGTCGCCGTCGCGGCGGACCGAGAATTTCGTGCCGAGGACCGTGATTTGACGATTGCCCGCATGGACGATGAACGGCTGCCCGTCCTTGTGCGCGACCTCGAAGTACGCCTCGCCCCTATCGAGCCACACCTCACGCTTTTTTGGCAGCAGCACGGTGCGAACGCTGGAAGCGGTGTTGAGTTCGACCTTGCTCCCGTCGGAGAGCGCGACGATCTTGCGGCCTCCGACCGGCGTCGCATAACTGTCGCCCACGACTTGCTCGGTCGCCGGCTGGAGCAACTCGGGCCGGTACAGATAGGCGCCGGCCAGTGCGAGCGCGATCGAGGCGGCGATGCCGACTGGCACGTACCAGCGCGAAGGCGGACGATATTCGCCGCGCTCGACCGGCTCGGGATGGTTGCGGCTCTGCGCCGAGATGCGATCGGCTTCGCGCCAGCTGTGGCGCAGCCGCAGATAGGCGGTGCGGTTGCCGTCGGACTCGGCGAGCCAGTCTTCGAACTCGGCCTGATCGGCCTCGCTCCAGTTCTCCTCTTCCTGCGCCAGCACCCAGCGCGCCGCCTGGTCTGCTGCCTGTTCGGCCCGGCTCATGGCTTTTCTCCGCGCGCGCGCGCGCCGTAGCGCGGTCGCACGATCCGGCCCGATCCGCCCAGCATGTGGTTCGCCAGCGCCTTCATCCCCATGACCAGCTGGCCATTGACCGCGTCCTTGCCGATCCCGAGCCGCTCCGCGGTCTCCTGCGGGGTCAAACCCTCGATCTTTCGCAACTCGACTATCTCGCGCACGCGGGGCGACAATTTCTCAAGACCGGCGAGTGCACGGCGCAAGCTGTCACGAGCGGTGACGTGGCGTTCGGCTTCGAATAGATCAACATCACGTTCGATCGTCTCGAGGTCGGCGACATGCTCGAATGAGACGATGCGCGCTCGCTTGGCCGAGTTGATCAAATGGTTGCGCGCGATCGTGAACAGATATTGCCGCGTGTTTATCGGTAGGTCCTTGCGAGCTCCGGTGAACGCCAGTTCATAGACATCATGCCTAAGGTCCATCACGTCATCCGCAATCCTCCAGTTCCGCCGGATGAAACGCGTAAGCGGCCCTTCAAGAGGGAGCACCTCTCGGCAGAACCATTCATCGAGAGCGTCATCGTCGACCATCTATCCGGTCGGGTCGTCCTTCGCATCCATGTCTATCATGGGCCCAAGACAAGCGAGCGCCAATCCAATGTAATCCCAAAACGACGTGTGCGCCGGGCGTCGGCCAGCAATCGCTTCATCAGGACCGGACTCTAATCGAGGCTGGAGGAAAGTAGGGGGGCAGGTCATCGGCATCACGGTGCTCAATACCTTAACCGACGGCTAGGGCGCCTCCGAGCCTTCACTCCTTCGTCAGTGCGCGCCTGAATAGCGCGCAATCGCCAGATCCCGCGCTTCGATGGACGGCTCGGCGCCCGAGATGATTGATGCGATCACATCACCCGAACCGCAGGCCATGGTCCAGCCGAGCGTACCATGACCGGTGTTCAGGAACAGGTTGCGCAAGGGCGTGGCGCCGATCACGGGTGTGCTGTCGGGCGTCATGGGACGCAGGCCGCACCAGAAGCTGGCGCGGTCCATATCTCCAGCACCGGGAAAGAGCGAAGAGGCGACGTGCTTCAGTGTCGCCTGGCGGCGCGCTGGCAGAGCATCGTTGTAGCCCGAAATTTCCGCCATGCCACCGACCCGGATACGGTCGCCCAGGCGCGTGATCGCGACCTTGTAGGTCTCGTCCAGCAACGTGGATACGGGGGCGCGGGGTTCATTGACGATCGGGATCGTGATGGAATAGCCTTTCACCGGATAAACAGGCAGCCGCAGGCCGAGCGGCGCGACGAGTTGAGGCGAATGGCTGCCCAACGCGACCAGATAGGCATCGGCACGAACGCGTCCGCGATTGGTTTCGACTCCGGTTATATGGCCATCGTTCGAGATCAGGCGTAAGATCCGATGCTCGTTGAGGAAGGCGACCCCCCGCGCAGCACAGAGCGCAGCCAAGGCATTGGTGAACTTGAAGCAATCGCCGGTCTCGTCATTGGGCAGGCGCAACCCGCCGACAAAGCTCGCTGTGCTGAAGGCAAGGCCCGGCTCTGCGGCGAGGCAGCCAGATCGGTCGAGTATATCGAAGGGTACGCCGTCGGCCTTGAGGACCGCCAGGTCCTTGGCCACGCCGTCTAGCTGCCTGTGTTCGCGGAACAGCTGCAAGGTACCGCGGCTCGCCTCATCATAGGCGATGCCGGTCTCGTGCCGCAACGCGATCAGGCAAGCGCGGCTATGCTCTGCTACCCGGACCATGCGGCGCTTATTGATTTTATAGGCGCTGGATGTGCAATTCCCGAGCATGGCCATCAGCCAGCGCAGCATGGCCGGATCGACCTGCGGCCGTAGGATGAGCGGAGCATGCTTCATGAACATCCAGCGCAGCGCCTTCAACGGAATGCCGGGCGCCGCCCAGGGTGACGCATAGCCGGGCGATATCTCGCCCGCATTGGCAAAGCTCGTCTCCAGCGCCGGACCCGGCTGGCGATCGATCACGGTCACTTCATGCCCCGCCCTCGAGAGGTACCAGGCCGAAGTGACGCCTACGACGCCGCTACCAAGGATCGCAACTCTCATGCACGCCCCCCGAGCGGGGTGGGACGGTTGGCGGCGGGCAGGTAGCGACGGTGAAATCGTCGGCCCAGCCGGGTCAGAATCTCATAGGAAATCGTGTTCGCATCGGCCGCGACGTCGTCGATTGTCTGGTGCGGTCCGATCAACTCCACTGGCGCGCCGGGCTGCAGATGCTTCTCGGGCACATGGCTCACATCCAGAGTAATGCTGTCCATCGACACGCGCCCGGCAATCGGCACGCGGATGCCCGCGATAAAGGCGCCTCCGCACCGGCCCAGATGCCGCAGCCAGCCGTCGCCATAGCCGATGCCGATGGTCGCGATGCGACTGGACTGGAAGGCCGTGAAATCGAGGCCGTAACCGACTCTCGCCCCGGCGGGAATCTCGCGAACCTGGACGATTTTGGCCTCGAGCGAAACGACCGGGCGCATCATGTTCGGGTGGGCGAATTGCGGCGCGCCGCCAAAGAGGGCAATGCCCGGGCGCACAAGATCGTGATGGTCCGGCTTGCGGAGGAATGCGCCGGCGGAATTGTCGAGCGAGCGCGGCACATGCGGGAACTGCTCTGCGACCTGCAGGAAAGCCGCCTCCTGGCTGGCGTTGCTCGGCGCGTCGGGGTCGTCCGCGCAGGCCAGATGGCTCATGATGAGGACGAGCTTTATCCAGTCCAGCCGGTGAGGCTGTTTAAGGAGCACTGCGATCTCGTTCGCCGGCAGGCCAAGACGTGACATGCCGCTGTCAACCTGTATCACAGCGGGGAGCTGGCTGCGCTGACTCATTGCGAGCGCTGCCCAGCGTGTCAGCTGGTCGAGGGAATTGAGGACCGGAACCGCGCCGAGCTTCGCGCACAGCGGTTCGGTGCCGGGCGCCAACCCATTGAGCACATAAACAAAGCATTCGGGTGCGAGACTTGACTTGAGTTCGACCGCCTCCAGCAGATGGGCGACGAAGAAATGCCGGCAACCTGCCGCCATTAGCGCGTGACTGATCTCTCGCGCTCCCAGGCCATAGGCATCGGCTTTCACCACGCCGCCGACCTGCGCAGGCGCTGCTTGTCGAACGATGGCCTCATAATTGGCGACGACCGCATCGAGATCGATCTGCAACAGGCCGTCCGCCGCCGGATTCATGTCCGGCGCCATTGAAACATGCATCGTGGGTCTCTTCGGCTGGAGGCGCTAACGCATGGTGGGCATGACGAAACCCTGATCGCTTACGGCGTCACCCGAGGGCCATCTCTGCGTGACCGTCTTGGTGCGCGTGAAGAACTTGATGCTGTCCTCGCCATATTGGTTGAGGTCGCCGAAGCCCGAGCGCTTCCAGCCGCCGAAGCTGTGATAAGACACCGGCACCGGGATCGGCACGTTGATGCCCACCATGCCGACCTGCACTATCGAGGCGAATTGGCGGGCCGCCGCGCCATTGCGGGTGAAGAGCGAGACGCCATTGCCATACTGATGGTTCGTGGCGAGGCTGATCGCCTCGTCCAGCGTCTCGGCACGTACGATCTGGAGGACAGGACCGAAGATCTCTTCCTGATAGCTGCGCATGGCGGGCGTGACCTGGTCGAACAGCGTCGGGCCCAGGAAATAGCCTTCCTCATGGCCCTGCAGGCTGAACCCCCGCCCGTCGACGACAAGCTCGGCGCCTTCGTCCACACCCATCTGGATATAGTTTTCGACCCGGGTCTTGTGCGCCGCGCTGATCACGGGGCCATAATGGGCTTCGCTGTCGGTCGAAATGCCCACGCGCAGACTAGCAATGGCGCTGATAAGCCGTTCGCGCAGGTCGGTCGCCGTTGATGCACCAACTGGGACGACGACGGGCAGTGCCATGCAGCGCTCGCCGGCCGAGCCGAAGGCTGCACCCATGATGTCGGCGACGGTCTGCTCCATGTCGGCATCGGGCAGAACGATGCCGTGATTTTTGGCCCCGCCCATGCACTGCATGCGTTTTCCTGCCGCCGCACCACGCGCATAGACCGCATGGGCAATGTCGGAGGACCCGACGAAACTGACGGCGGCGATATCGCTATGATCCAGCAGGGCATCGACAACGTCTTTGCCGCCGTGAACGACGTTCAGAATGCCCGCCGGCAGCCCTGCCTCAAGGGCCAGCTCTGCCAGGCGTACGCCCAACGAGGGGTCCCGCTCGGAGGGTTTCAAGATGAATGCATTGCCACAGGCGATCGCTGGCGCGAGCATCCACAGCGGAATCATCGCCGGGAAGTTGAATGGCGTGATGCCCGCCGCCACGCCGAGTGGTTGCCGCATCGAGAAGACATCGATGCCGGGGCCGGCGCCTTCCGTGAAGGCACCTTTAATCAGGTGAGGCACGCCGCAGACGAACTCGATGACGTCCAGCCCGCGCTGAATGTCGCCCTTCGCATCGGCAATCACCTTGCCATGTTCGGACGAGAGCAGATGGGCCAGCTCGTCCATATTATCTTCGATTAGCACCCTCAGATTGAACATGATGCGTGCGCGCCGCTGGGGATTGAGCTCCGCCCAGCCCGGCTGCGCAGCCTTGGCGCTGGCCACGGCCGCATCGACCAACGCTTGGTCCGCGAAGCAGACCTGCGCCTGGACCTGGCCAAGGTTGGGGTCGAAGACATCGCCCAGGGAGGCGTTTCCGCCAGACACGATGGTACCGTCGACGAAATTGAAGATCTTGCGCATTTGTCCCTCGTGATCGTCGTCAGGTCAGGCCACGGCTGATGAGGCATTCCTGCACAGCTCGGTTGGCCATATCGATGGCGACGTTTGTGTATGCGGCAGCGCCGGAGTCGGCGTTGGCGATGGCGATACGGCCGAAGGCCCTTCGGCCGAGTACATGGGGCCGCATTTCGTCCGGTAGATCGGGGTCCGCGAGCGTATCGTAGGTATAGGCATAGCCGTGCGGCCAGCGATTCACCGTGACGGCCAGAATGTCCTCTGCGGCGTCAAAGCCGGCGCTACCCAGCATCCGCTGCAGCTGCGAGCGGATTTCCCGCTCGCTGGTCTCGAAGGGCGTGTTGAGCATGTCGTAGCGCCCGGCGCGGTTCTGATCCTTGCGGGGAAGGCCGGGCTGATTCGGGTTGCGGACCATGTGAACCACGACGGCCTGGTCGGGATCCATCGCGCTCTCATAGCCGCCAATCTTCATGGGAATATCGAGGGAGACTGAGGGGTGATAGCCGTTGGGAGCGTGAATGGCGCGCACGCCCATTTTGGCCCAGGGTCTCCAGTTGCGCACCAGCACATTGGTATATTGCATCGGCACCTTGGAGGCGTAGTGCAGCGCTGCCTTCTGATCCTCCGGTAGTGTCGGTACTATGTAAGGCAAGATCATATTGAAGCACGCCATGATCACGTTCGCGCCGGTGACCGAAATCCGCTTGTCGTCCTTTACGTAGACCACGCGCACGGCCTTTTCCGTACTGAGCACAGGGGTGACGATATGCTCGACGCGGATCGCCATGCTGGACAGGCGAATGCGCGTCGCGTTGGCGGGATTGTCGAGCGCGGCATAGTTGGCCGGCGCCATCACGACGCTCTCCTGGTCGAGCGGACCGGAAAAGACGCCCGGCGTCAACCGGCTGACGAGCATGCGCGCGATGGAGGCATTGCCGTCGGGCCAGTGGAAATGTTTCGATTCCGCTTTGATGTAGCCGGGCAGTTCCATGCCAGCGAAGCCGACGGCGTCCGCCTGGATCGCGGCTTCATAGGCCGGCAGCGTGTCCACGCGCTTGTTGTTGCGATACCCGCGACCGAGAAAATAAGGCAGGCTGTCGGGCAGCATGCCGGCATGTTTCAGCAGGAAATCCTGATAGCTAAGGCTGCGCAGAAATTCCGCCTTCTGTTTGGCCGAAAGGGCCGGCAGATAATCCACTTTCTCCGTATGCAGGCGGATCAGGTCGTCGCGTACATCCGCGCGCAGCGGCGCTTCCTTGAAAAACTGATCCCAGGGCTTGGTGCCTGTCCCCGTGACAAGCTTGTCGCCGAGGAAATGCTCCCGGTCGAAGAAGGTCCCGCTGCCCAGACCCTTGTAGGGGTCCGCCTCATAATGCTCGTAGCTGTCCAGATTGACGCCCAGACTCGTCACCAGATTGGTCGCAACATAGCTTAAGGGGAAGGGGGCCTCGATGCTCATCGTGCCGCCGTATGAGAGGATGGTGCGGCCGTCGTGGTGGAACTCATTGCGTTTGGCATGTCCGCCAAAGTCGTCATGATTATCCAGTATCAGTATTTTGCGGTCGTCACCCAGCGCCTGCCGATAAAGATAGGCTGCGGAGAGCCCCGAGATGCCGCCACCCACGATGACGAGATCATAGTGTTCGCCGCTGTCCTCGGCCGAAATCTCGCCTTGGAATCCGCCGTCGCGCGCGGCATGGGCCACCTCGAATGAGCCGGGATACTGGCCGCGAAGGCCGGTCCTCAACGGCGGATAGTTTGCGGCGTCGGGAACGGGCGCCCCGGAGGCTGAGGCGCCGGATTGCGCGAGCGTACGTTTGCTCGTTACGAGGGCTGACCCTGCGACGGCTGTTGCGGCGACGCCGCCGATGAAATCGCGACGCCCGATCGGACGGCCCATCCCCAACATCTTGTCGGACCATTCCGCCATACCATACCCCTTCTCGCGCTTTCCGACTTGTGCATTCGCGTGATCCATCTTCCGATGGTCGAGCACAAGTTGCCATTGCTGAATGTGGCGGTGCACTACGGGCACCGGCTGGGGCGCGGGGACATTTACATTTTTGGGGCACTTGACGGCATTGTGACACCCGGTGACTGTTGGGTGAAAGGCACCGCACCGACTCGAGGGGTGAACGGTGCGGGCACCCACCGCGCAGCAACGAAGGTCTCATTTTGTCCGATAGCCGATTGCTCCCCCCTCTCGCCGCACTTCGCGCTTTTGAAGCGGTCGGGAGGCTAGGCGGCATCCGTCGCGCCGCCAAGGAACTCGAAATCAACCATGCTGTCGTCAGCCGACACATTAGATCACTGGAAACTTGGGTAGGCGCCCAACTCGTCATCCGCAATGGTGCCGCCAATGGACTGACACCGGAGGGGCAGGAATATTATCAGGAAATCTATGCGGCCCTGACCACAATCACCTCGGCAACGGGCAAGTTGATCCGAGCCCACCATGAGCTTAGGCTCAGCCTCTGGTGCGTCCCTGGCTTTGCCTTCCTTTGGTTTGCGGACAAGCTCGGCGATTTCATCACGGCCAATCCCGAAATCGACGTCGATTTTCGTCCTGCTGACCAGAGTCCGGATTTCCGCGGCAAGGAAGTGCATGGCGACATTCGATACCTGCGCGACTGGGAAGTGATAAACGTCTCACGTCTTGCCCACCTTTTCGAATTTGCCCGGCCCGATGTCTTTCCCGTTGCCAGTCCGGCCTGCGCGGCGCAGCTCCCCGAGATCGACAGTGCCGCCGATCTTCTCAAATGTCCGCTCTTGCATGAAGAAAATGATCTCGAATGGGTGCACTGGTTGCAGGCCCAGGGTGTGGAGGTCGAGGGCCGCATTACGGGTTCGCGGCTCTGGCATGCCCATTTGACACTCAATTCGGCGCGACAGGGCTACGGTATCGCACTGGCCAATCGGATGTTGCTGGGCGACGACCTCGAAGCTGGCCGGCTGGTGCCGATTAAGCTCAAGTCAGGCAGTTTCTCACCAGTCAACTTTGGTGCCTATACCTTTCTTGCGCGCGACGACCGCTGGAACGCGCCTGTGATTTCGCGTTTTAGGCGCTGGTTGCAGCATATCGTCGCCGCGGAAAAAAAGGGGATGCAATAGGGCTGCCTGGTGCTCGTTCAGCACCACTCCATTCAGCATTGGCATCTCCCCCCTCTCGCTCGGCCCGGGCAAGGTTTGCCCAAGGCGAAGAGGGAGCAGTCGCGCATGAGCGCAAACGACCTTTCTGGTTATTGGATGCCATTCACAGCTAATCGCCAGTTCAAGGCGGCGCCACGCATGATCGTCGGGGCGGAAGGCATGTATTTCCGCGGTCAGGACGGCCGCGAAGTGCTCGACGGGACTTCAGGTCTATGGTGCAGCAACATCGGGCATTTGCACCCGCGCATTGTCTCTGCGATCCGGGAACAAGCCGCATCTCTCGATTTCGCGCCGCCTTTTCAGATGGCCGTTCCGCGGCAGTTCGAGCTGGCAAATCGCCTTCTGGGCTTCGCTCCGCCGGAGTTCGGGCAGGTCTTCTACTGTAACTCCGGGTCCGAAGCTGTCGAGACCGCGCTCAAGATTGCGCTCGCCTATCAGCGAGCGCGGGGCGAGGGCGCGCGGACGCGTCTCATTGGTCGCGAGCGCGGTTATCATGGCATCAATTTCGGTGGCATTTCAGTTGGCGGCATCGTCGGAAACCGGGCCATGTTTGGTGCCATGCTGGCAGGCGTCGACCACATCCGCCACACGCATGATCCGGAACGCAACGCGTTTTCCCGGGGTATGCCGGCGCATGGCGCGGAGTTGGCGGACGATCTCGAGCGGCTGGTGGCGCTTCACGGTGCCGGGACGATCGCGGCATGTATCGTTGAGCCGGTCGCCTGCTCGACGGGCGTGCTGGTACCGCCGGTAGGCTATCTGGCCCGGTTGCGCGAAATCTGCGATCGCCACGGGATCATCCTGATTTTCGATGAAGTGATTACCGGCTTCGGGCGTGTCTGTGCACCCTTTGGCGCGCAGCGTTTCGACGTGGTGCCCGACATGATCACGATGGCCAAGGGACTGACCAATGGCGCAGTGCCGATGGGCGGCGTACTGATCCGCGGCGGCATCTACGAGACGATCTGCGACGCGGCGGCCGAGGGCACAATCGAACTCCCGCATGGCTACACCTATTCGGGCCATCCGTTGGCCTGTGCCGCCGCGCTCGCCGCGCTCGACGTCTATCAGGAGGAAGGGCTGTTCGAGCGCGCGGCGCAGATCGAACCCTATTGGGAGGAGGCCGTGCACAGCCTGGCCGATGCGCGCTACGTCACGGATATTCGCAATATCGGCCTCATTGCTGGCATCGAACTAGCGGCGGGCCCGGCCGGGCCGGGCAAGCGCGCCTACGAGGTCTTCCGACGCTGCTGGGAGGCTGGCGTACTCATTCGCGTGACAGGCGACATCATCGCCCTGTCGCCGCCACTCGTCATTGAAACTGCGCAGATCGACCAGATCATCGAGACGCTGCGTGCCGTCCTCGACACTGCCGACTGATCGAACACGGAGCAGGTGAAAACATGCGGCATAATTGCTTTCTTTCGATCGTCTGCGGCCTTGCCCTGGCATCGCTGCCTGCCATCGCGCAGGCGCAGACCCCAGACGCGGATATCTGCAAGAACGATCCGAGGTTTCGTGCCCTCGACTATGTTCTTGGCGACTGGGATGTCTATTCGGGCGAGGCGAAGACTGCCGAAGTCAAGATGGAGCTCATCCTTAACGATTGCGTCATCAAGGAAACCTGGACGGTCATCAATGGCCGATCGACCGGCAATGGAATCGGCCTCTTCAACTACTCGCCGCTGCTGTCGAACTGGGGCTACTACTGGGCGACCGACAACGGGTCGACCACCAGTTTTCGCGGCATGCTGATCGAGCCCGGCGAAATGCGCTTCATCACCGAACGACCGCTCGACGAAGGCAAGATGCGCCTGCGCCACTGGACCCTCTACGCCATGGAAGACGGCACGATCCGCGAACTTTCTGTTGGAACAGAAGGCGCGGACCAAGGCTGGACGACGGAATACGACCTCAGATGGGTGCGTAAGCCCTGAACGGCACCGACCGTCCGGCGCGATCGAAACAAGAAATGAGGCCCCAAGGCATGACAGAACCCACCAATGTTCCCGTCTCGGCTGCGGAGGTCTATCCAGGTGAAAAGGAACCGGAGCTTGGGCGGTCGCTGAAGGCCCGCCACGTTTCGATGATCGCCATTGGCGGCATCATCGGCGCCGGCCTGTTTGTCGGCAGCAGCACGTCCATCGCCTCGGCCGGCCCGGCCATCATCCTGAGCTATGGCCTGGCGGGCATCATCGTTCTCATCATCATGCGTATGCTGAGCGAAATGGCGGTGGCCATCCCCGGGGTGCAGTCCTTTCCCGAATTTTCTCGTATCGGCCTCGGCCACTGGGCGGGCTTTCTGAGCGGCTGGCTCTACTGGTATTTCTGGGTGATCGTCGTGGCGATTGAAGCCATTGCCGGCGCCGTTATCATGCAAACTTGGATCGATCTGCCGGTCTGGCTGATCGGCGTGGTCCTGACCGGGCTGCTGACAGCCGTCAATCTCATGTCCGCGCGCTCCTATGGCGAGTTCGAGTTTTGGTTTTCCTCGCTTAAGGTCGTCGGCATCGTCGTGTTCATCTTCGTCGCGGGCGCCTATGTGCTGGGTTTCACCAGCGGGACCGGCCCGACATTTGGCAATCTGACGGCTCATGGCGGATTTGCTCCCAATGGCGGCACGGCGGTGCTGGCCGCGACGACCAGCGTAATCTTCGCTCTGGTCGGCGCCGAGATCGCCACCATTGCTGCCGCCGAATCCGCAGAGCCCGCTCGCACCGTCGCCCGCATGACCGGGACGGTCGCGCTGCGCATTCTGATCTTCTACATTCTTTCGATCCTGCTCATCGTCTCTGTGACGCCGTGGACGTCGGTAGTGCCGGGCACGTCTCCCTTCGCCACCGCGCTGGAGGTGATGGGCATTCCGGGCGCAGCGACGATCATGAACATCATCGTCCTGATCGCCGTGCTGTCCTGTCTCAATTCCGGCCTTTACGTGACCTCGCGCGTGCTCTTCACGCTCGCCGCGCGCGGCGATGCGCCACAGGCGCTCGTGGCGGTCAATCGACGACAGGTACCGGTGCGGTCCATCCTCGTGGCAAGCTCTTTCAGCTATGTCGCCCTTGCCGCCTCAGTCCTCTCGCCCGAACTGGTTTTCAGCTTTCTGGTGAATGCCTCGGGTGCGCTCATGCTGATTGTCTATCTGATGATCGCGGCCTCGCAGATACGCCTGCGCAGGATCTTCGAAAACGTCTGTCCTGAACGGATCACGATCCGCACCTGGTTCTTTCCGTGGCTCAGCTATGCCGGCGTACTGGGTATCGGCGTCATCCTTCTGGCGATGGCGATCACGCCGCGGGTCTCGTCCGAATTCTGGTCCAGTGTCGGCATCACTCTGTTCTTCCTGGTATTGTTTCTCGTCTTTCGAAGGGGTCGGGCAGAGCCGCTCGATCCGCTGGCAGCCCCCAAGATATCCAGCAATGAAGGATCTTCGACATGACCCAACAGGACCGTCGCCTCGGCATGCATTGCCCGATCACCCGCCGCGACTTCGTTAGCGGCACAGCGGTCGCCATCGGCGCGCTTGGTTGGGGTGGGTCTGCGGCCGCGCAACTGACGGTGGGTGGCGCGGGCGAGACCTACCCGCCAGCGAAGACCGGCATGCGCGGCAGCCACCCGGGCTCTTTCGAAGTCGCGCATCTGATGCGGGACGGTGCGCTGGATCTGGACAGCGTGAAGGACCAGGGCGAGGTTTATGATCTCGTCATCGTCGGGGGCGGGCTGAGCGGACTTTCGGCAGCGCATTTCTATCGCAAGGCGGTCGGCTCGGACGCGCGCATCCTGATCCTCGAAAATCACGATGATTTCGGCGGCCATGCCAAGCGCAACGAGTTCATGGTCGACGGCAAGAAGGTCGTCATCAACGGCGGAACGCTGAACATCGAATCCCCAGCGCGCTACAATCTCTGGGCGCGCGAGGTGCTCGACGACATGGGTGTCGATCTTGCCCGCTACGAGGTCGCGAACGTCGAGAACGCGACGCTCTACAGCGAGATGGGGCTTGCCCGCGGGCACTTCTTCGACAAGGAAACCTGGCAGGTAGACCGGCTCGTTGTGCCGGAGGCCGGTCGCAGATCGGACAGTGTCTTCACGTCGGCGTTCCTGGCCAAGACACCGCTTTCACCCAAGGCGCGCGGGGACTTGCTTCGGCTCGTCGCGGCCGAGCAACCCGACTATCTGGCAGGCATGAGCGTGGCGGACAAGAAGGCCTTTCTCGCTACAACGTCGTTCCAGGACTATTACCTCAAGACCGTCAAAATCGATCCACAGGCGCTCTGGTTCTTCCAGCAGATGGGGACAGGCAGCTTCTGTGTTGGCGCCGACGCGACGCCGGCGCTGTTTGGCTGGGTGCAGGGCTATCCCGGCTTTTCCGGCCTCGGTCTCGGCCCCATTCCGGACGGGCTTTTCTCAGATCTTCCGGGCGGCCAGCACGGCCGCCAGAAGGAAACTCACGTCGCGGTGCATTTCCCAGATGGAAACGCCACCGTCGCGCGGCTGCTCGTCTCCTCGCTTGTGCCGAACGCGACCAGCGGCCGCACGCAGGAAGACATGGGCACCGCGATGTTCGACTATGGCCAGCTCGACTTGCCGAGCAACCCCGTGCGCATTCGCCTCAACAGCATTGTCGTCAATGTACGTCATGATGGCGATCCGAGCTCGGCCCGCGAAGCCATTCTCACCTATGCCAATGGCGATCAGCTCAAGTCCGTGCGCGGAAAGTCGGTCATTCTGGCGTGCTGGAACATGGCGATTCCCTACATGATGCCGGAATTGCCCGAGACACAGAAGGAGGCGCTGGCCTACGGCGTGAAGGGACCGCTCATCTACACGAACGTCGTGTTGCGCAACTGGCGGGCCTTCCAGAACCTGGGGGTCTCGAGCATCTCCACACCCACCATGTTCCATGACTCGGTTGCATTGACCGAGGCTGCGAGCCTCGGGGCGCTCAGCCATGCGCGCTCGCCCGATGAGCCGATTGCACTGCACCTGACCAAGTTCATGAACAGCCCCGGACTGCCGCGCCGAGACCAGCATCGCATCGGGCGCGCGGAGCTTCTCGGGCTGAGCTTCGAAACCTTCGAGCGCGAGACGCGCAGCCAGCTCGCGCGGCTGCTCGGTCCCGGAGGTTTCGATCCAGCTCGCGATATTGCGGCGATCACAGTCAACCGCTGGCCGCATGGCTATGCCTACACTTACAACAGTCTCTACGACCCGGTTGAGTGGGTCTACAGCGAGACGGAAACACGACCCTGTGTGGTGGGCCGCAAGCCGTTCGGCCTTGTTGCGATTGCGAACTCCGACGCGGCCGCGAGTCCCCATACGGACGCTGCGATGCTCGAGGCACACCGGGCGGTGAGTGAAACTATCGAGCGTGAGACCTATCCTTTTGCAAGACGCTGAGTGATTTAATATTTGAATATTAACGAAAGTCAGGCCCGCCATCGCTATGATGGCGGGCTTGTTTTCCGTTCCCGATTACCTCGGAAGCCGGTGCGCAAAAGGCACCAGGACGTGCGTGCTTGGCTCCTTCCGCCCGGGGGGGCGGTAGCGTCATGATCGCACTGCAGCAAATGAACTCGCACATGCAGCAAGGAGAATGCAGGCGCATAACGGCCATGACGCTGCCGACATGAGGCCGCGGGACGAAATGCCCGCTTGTATTCCATGACAGGGGGAAGCAGATGAAGATCAAGACCTGGACCAGTGGCATCGCGCTAGCGGTTGCCCTGATCGACGCCGCGCCGGCCTTCGCGCAAACTGCCGAACAGGAAGACGAAGCGACCTCAGCGATCATCGTCACCGGGACACGCCGCGCTGACCGATCCGCGCTTGAATCGACGGCACCCGTCGACGTGCTTTCGGCTAGCGACCTTGCAACCCAATCTTCGGGAGACATGAACACGATTCTTCGTGGCCTCATTCCGTCCTTCAATGTTGGCCGGTTCGTCGGCATCAATTCGGATGGTTCGGGCTTCGTGCGTCCTCCCACGCTGCGGGGCCTGCCACCGGATCAGATCCTGGTATTGGTGAATGGCAAGCGTCGTCACCGCTCGGCCCTCGTGCAGCTCAACGGTGGTGCGCTGGCGAGCGGTGCGCAGGGACCGGACATTTCGCAGATCCCGGTCATCGCTGTGGAACGCATCGAAGTACTCCGGGATGGTGCTTCCGCCCAATATGGCTCGGACGCCATTGCCGGCGTCATCAACTACACGTTGCGCAGTGCCCGCTCGGGCGGCGACGTGCGAACGCGCTATGGTCAATATTATGAGGGCGACGGCCAGAACTATCAGGCTGCGATGAATGTCGGCCTGCCGCTCGGTCCCGATGGCTTCATGGACGTGGCAGGCGAGTTCTTGGACGCAGGCTACACCAGTCGCGGCGGCCAGCGCATCGGCGCGCTTGCCACCAAGCTCACCTATCCGGACATGGACATCGACGATCCGGTCCAGAAGATCGGCGATCCGAAAGTCCGCTCCTACCGCCTGTTCTTTAACAGCGGCCTGGCCGTTTCTGACAAAGCAGAAGTCTATCTGTTCGGCAATTATGGCCTCACGCGGCAGGAATTCCAGTTCAACTGGCGCCAGCCGGTCGATGCCGTGGGCCCGAACCGAACCGATACCGGGACGGCGAACTACGGGCGTTCCAGCGTCTTCAACGACATCTATCTCGACCAGTTGCCCGACGGCACATGGGACGCCAATGGCGCGACCTATAACTTCCTCTCGCTCTACCCCAATGGTTTCACGCCACAGTTCAAGGGCAAGGTTACCGACACCTCGCTCACGGGCGGATACAAGGGCGAGTTCAACAACGGAATCACCTATGATGTGAGCGCCAGCTACGGGCAGAGCCGCGTAGACTATACGATGTCGAACTCGCTCAACTCGTCGCTCGGTCCGGATTCGCCCACCGATTTCTACATGGGATCGCTCGAACAGCGCGAAACCAACTTCAACGCGGACCTGGCCTATCCTTGGGAAATCGGCCTCGCTTCCCCGATCACCATTGCGGTGGGTGCAGAACACCGTACCGAATCCTATGAGATCGTGCTGGGCGATTTGCCTTCCTATGAGGCCGGTCTCTATTCGGTGCAGTATCTCAGCGATGGCCGGGTCGCGACTCAGGCGCCTGGCGTCAGCGGTTTTCCCGGCTATTCTCCCAACTTCGTCGTGAACAACAGCCGCCGCAGCTATGCTGGCTATCTCGATATCGAGGGCGACCTGTTCGAGGGCTTCACGCTCGGTTTCGCCGGTCGCTACGAGCATTTCTCGGATTTCGGCAGTACCACCAACGGTAAGGTGTCTGCACGCTACGCCTTCTCGCCACTCATCGCGATCCGCGGCACGGCGAGCACCGGCTTCCGCGCTCCAACGCCGGGTCAGCTCTACACGACCGCCGGTATCACCTTCTTCCAGGGCAACAGCCCGGCGGACAGCATCACGTTGCCTGCCAGCAATCCGGCCTCCATTGCCTTCGGCGCGGAACCGCTGCGGCCAGAGAAGTCGACCAACCTTTCCGCCGGCTTCGTGCTGACTCCTGGCGGCGGTTTCAACCTGACCGTGGACTATTACAACATCGCTGTCCGCGATCGCATGGGGCTGGCCTCCTACATCAACATCACGACCGACGATCAGCGCACGATCCTGCGGGAAGCCGGCTTGGCCAACTGGGCGACAGTGAGCTACATGCGCTACTTCGCCAATGGTTTCAAAACCCGGACACAGGGCGTCGACATTACGGCGAGCCATCGCGGCTATACTGGCATCGGCCTGTTCAACACGACGCTGGCGGTCAACTACAATGTCACCCGCGTCGTGAGCCGAAGCTCCAATGTCGTCGACACACTGCGTGAGAACCAGATGGAAGAGGGACTGCCCCCGTGGCGCGTCACGCTCACCGAGAACTGGTCTCTCGGCAAATGGTCGATCACCGGACGCGGTTACTTCTACGATGGCTGGGTCAACTGGAACACCGAGGCCAACGGGGGGAAGCTGGATATCGGCTCTGAATTCGTCGCAGATCTGGAGGTCGCCTACAAGATCAACGACAACTTCACGCTCGCTGTCGGGGGGGAGAATATCTTCGACAATCATCCGGACGAGGACAACCGCGCGCCCGGCCAGCCCAATGCCAACTGGTATGAGGCCACACAGGCGACTGTGAGCGGCTCGCGCTACATCGACTCGTCGCCCTTCGGGTACAATGGCGGCTTCTGGTACGTTCGCCTGAACGCAAAATTCTAGCAGTTATTGCACGGGCTCAGATAGAGCGGCATCCGCGTGATGCCGCTCACTTTTTTGTGTGGCGCAAAGCGATCGCGAACCGCTGAAGCCAAAAGGAGAGGGCCGTGCCACAAGGCACGGCCCTTTGTTCATGGTCGGGGCGGCGCATTGGCGCCGGCGTTCAGGGGCGCTGGTAGACGAGCTTTCCGCCCACAAATGTCATCTCGACCTGGCCGTTCAGGATCGTCTCCGGGGCGGACGTCAGCGGATCGAAGGGAAGAACGATCATGTCGGCGAGCTTACCCGGCTCGATAGTCCCCTTTTCCCCCTCTTCCCAGGAGAGATACGGTCCGTTGGACGTGTACATGCGGATCGCTTCCTTGCGCGACACCGCCTCCTCAATGCCATGGACCTTGCCGCTCTGCCCCTTGCGCGTGATTGCCGTGTAGAGGCCGACCAGCGGGCCGATGGGCAGATTGTCGCTGCCGAAGGCCACAAACAGTCCGAATTTGTGGGCGGGTGTCGCGACCGAATTATTGTGTGCCAACCGCCACTCGTCGAGCGTCTGCTGGTAGCGCGCCTCGAGGTTGTAGAGGAAGTTTGGCTGCTGGGCGATCATGATGTTGTCGGTCCTCATGATCTCCATGGTCGCGTCCGGCGGCATGATCGTGAAATGGTCGAGGAACCAGCGATGGTTGCTCGATGCCCTGCCGGTCTTGGCGAGCGCGCGATGATAGGCGTTCACAGTCTGCACGATGGCGGCATCGCCAATGGCGTGCAGGCCCATTTGCCAGCCGAGCGCAGCGGCTGAGTCCACAAGCGATTGCAGTTCCTCATCGGTGAAGCGGCCTTTGCCCCGAAAGCCCGGCTGTCCCTTGTAATCGACCAAGAGCCAAGCGGTTGGCCCCGTAAAGCCGCCGTCCACCAGGTTCTCGCCGATGGGACCAAGCCGCAGGCGATTGTCGCCATAGCCGGTGCGGTGGCCGAATGCCTTGAGTCGTTCTTCGCCAGGATGCGAAATATACATGGTCATGCGGGGCAGACAGTCGCCCATTTCAGCGTAAATCTCCCGCGCCCGGCGGAAGGTCATATTGGGGGGCGGGTCGGCGATGCCGCCCTCGCCGACTGGTTCATCGTCGATCGTGCCGCTGGCATTGAAGACGGTTGTTATGCCAAGGGCGAGAACGTCTCGCATCCAGCCGATGTAGCGGGGACGCATCTCGGCCCAACTCGGCTGCGGGATGAAGTTGCGCACCAGGTCATTGCGCTCGCGAATAATGCCGCTCGGCTCACCCTGCGCATCGCGTTCGATGAGGCCGCCGGCGGGATCTGGGGTGGTTCTGTCGATGCCGGCAATCCTCAGCGCCGCGGAGTTGGCGACGCCGGAGTGCGCTCCCGCGCGCGTCAGATAGACCGGATTGGCCGGTGCCGCGGCGTCGAGATCGGCGCGAGAGGGGTTGCGTTGCTCGGCGAACTTCGCCTCGTCCCAGCCGTTGCCGGTAATCCATTTGCCAGGCCCGAGCTCGCGCGCCTTAGCGCGCAACATGTCCTGAAGCTCCGCGATGCTGCGCGCGGCCCCGGATTCGATGTCGCCGGGCGCAACCGGGGTTGGGTGGACGTGCGTATCGGTAAAACCGGGCATCAATGTCTTGCCGCCCAGATCGATCTTCCGCGTTGCTTCATAGGCCTCGCATAGGTCCAGCCCGCCAACGGCAACGATCCGCTCGTCGCGTACGGCAACCGAAGAACCGATGGAGAAAGCGTCGTCGACTGTGAGCACGTTGGCGTTGCAGATCAGCAGATCGGCATGGTCGCGAGCGAGTGCCGGCAGTGGGCTTGCACCGAGAAGCAGGCCAAGCCCCACAGGGAACAGCACCTTGCGTCGCTTCACCATGCCCGTCTCCTCTCAGCAGCTGGCGGCGTGCGCGTCAGATCGGTGCGACGCTCGTGCAGACTAGTTTCAAGTTCAGATACTCATCCATGCCATAGCGCGACCCTTCGCGACCGAAGCCGGACTGCTTGACGCCGCCGAATGGCGCGACTTCCGAGGAAATCAGACCCGTGTTGAGGCCGATCATGCCACATTGAAGGGCCTCGGTAACGCGATGGCTGCGCGAGAGATCGCGGGTGAAAAGGTAGGCAGCCAGGCCCGCAGTGGTATCGTTCGCCATCGTGATCGCCTGCGCTTCCGTATCAAAACGCACAATGCCTGCAACGGGGCCGAAGGTCTCTTCGCGGCAGAGCAGGGCATCGGGAGTCACATCGCGTATCAAGGTTGGTTTGAAGAAATGGCCCGCACCATCGATGGCTCTGCCACCGGTCACGAGGGTGCCGCCCTTGTGCAGCGCATCGGCGACATGCCCGCTGGACTTGGCAATGGCCGCCTCGTTGATGAGCGGGCCGAGATCGACCCCCTCGATCAGGCCTGCACCGACACGGATGGCGTCGATCCGCTCCGCCAGACCGTCGACGAAGCGATCGTAGATGCCGGCCTGCACGAAGAAGCGATTGGCGCAAACGCAGGTCTGCCCGGCATTGCGGAATTTTGATGCGACCGCGCCATTGAGGGCCTCGCCCAGATCGGCATCGTCAAAGACTATGAAGGGCGCGTTGCCGCCAAGTTCCAGCGAGACCCGCTTGACGCTGGCCATGGCGCGGGTCGCCAGCATGGTGCCGACACCCGTCGATCCGGTGAAGCTGATCTTGGCGATATCCGGATGGCTCACCAGCACATCGCCGATGGGTGCCGCCGTGCCTGTCACGACGTTGAGCACGCCGTCGGGCAATCCGGCTTCTCGAGCTAGAAAGGCCAGAGCCAGCGCGGAGAAGGGCGTGAGGTCCGAAGGTTTGACGATGACGGTGCAGCCGGCCGCCAGAGCCGGACCGACTTTGCGCGTGATCATGGCCAGCGGAAAGTTCCATGGCGTGATAGCTGCGACCACGCCGACCGGCTCGCGCATGACGACAAGGCGCTTGTCGCGCGCATGACCGGGGATGACATCGCCGTAGGTGCGGCGCGCTTCCTCGGCGAACCACTTGATGAACGATGCGGCATAGGCGACCTCGCCCCGCGCCTCGCCCAGAGGCTTGCCCTGTTCACTCGTCATGATCCGGGCAAGATCTTCGGTATGCGCCTGAATGAGGTCATGCCACCGATGCAGAATGGCGGCCCGCTCGGGCGCACTATGCTGGCGCCAGGCGGGGAAGGTGGCCGATGCGGCTGCCACTGCCTGAAGCGTCGCTTCGCTACCTAGATCCGGTACCGACCCCAGACAGGCACCGGTTGCAGGGTCCGTGACGGTTAGCTTTCGGTCTGAGCTCACCCACTCGCCGCCGATGAGGGCCGTCTGACGAACCAGCTCCGGTCGCACCAGACCAACCGGCTCCCAAGCTTCGGGCAACCTCATGGCAGCCTCTTCAGGGCCTGCTCGAGCAGGACGAAGCCCTCTTCGACCAGCGCGTCCGATGCGGTTAGCGGCACCAGAAGGCGCACGGTTTCGCCGTGCACGCCGCAACCTAGTACGACAAGCCCCGCATCGAGCGCTCTCTCGATCACTGGCTTTGCGCCACCGGCAAGAGGCAATCCATTCCTCGCGGGGTCGAGAATATCGAAGCCGATCATGGCGCCTAGGCCTCGTGGCGCAGAGACGAGCATAAGGTCGTTCCGGCCGCGCCACTGCTCGATCCGTTCGGACATGGCGGTGCCGATGACCATGGCGCGTTCGATCAGGTTTTCCTCGGCGATAACATCGAGCACGGCGAGCGCAGCCGTGCATCCGACCGGTGAGCCGCCATAGGTGCCGCCTAGGCCACCCGGCTCCACGCAGTCCATGACGTCGGCCCGGCCGATGACGCCGGAGAGCGGGAAGCCGCCAGCCAGGGACTTGGCAACGGCGACGAGGTCGGGCTCGATCCCGCTATGTTCGATGGCGAACATGCGGCCGGTCCGCGCGAAGCCGGTCTGGACTTCATCGGCAATAAGCAAAATGCCGTGACGGTCGCAAATCTCGCGCAGGGCGCACAGCAACGCGGCCGGTGCCGGATGGAAGCCGCCTTCGCCCTGCACCGGTTCAATGATGATGGCCGCGACGTTTTGGGGCGGAATGTCGGCTGCGAAGAGGAAGTCGAGCGCCTTCAAGCTGTCTTCGACATCAGTACCATAAGCCGGGTTCGGAAAGGGCAGGTGAAAGACGTCCGGCACGACGGGGCCGAACTGGAACTTGTAAGGGAAGACCTTGCCGGTCAGCGCGCTTGCCAGTGCACTGCGTCCATGAAAGCCGCCGGTAAAAGCAATGATCCCCGTGCGCTTTGTCGCCGCCTTGGCGATCTTCACGGCATTTTCGGTCGCTTCCGCGCCGGTGGTGAAGAAGATCGTCTTGGCGGGCGCTTCGAACGGGGCCAGCGCGTTCAGCCGCTCCGCGAGCGCCACATAGCTTTCATAAGCCATGACCTGAAAGGCGGTGTGCGAGAAGCGCTCGAGCTGTGCGGCGACCGCTCTGGTCACATGGGGATGGAGGTGGCCAACGTTCAGAACCGCGATGCCGCCGGCAAAGTCGATATAGCGCCGACCTTCCACGTCCCAGATTTCGGCATTTGATGCCCGATCTGCGAAGACCGGTGTTGCTGTGGAAACGCCGCGTGGGACGGCAAGGTTGCGGCGGTCAAGCAGGGAAGAATTAAGCATTCGGTTCGATCTCGCGAAATCTGTTCTTATTCGTGACCCGAAAGGCGGACTGCTGCCATCGTTTCGCTTGTTGTCGTAGCGCTTTGCGGTTGTGCTGACCGGTCCGGGATTTTTCTTGCTGTGGGAACGGAATGGCTGTTGGACTTGTCGATGTCGTTTCCGGGACAGCGAGATATGTCCTATATTTGCGCGTGCACGATAAGGTGCTTTGTATCGAAAACCCGGTGCCTTTCAGGCACCAGTGAGGTGGTCCCGGAAATCTGGACAGGGTGCTAAGCTAATCCCGACCTGAGGAATGGACGGGAAATGAAGAAGACGAGGAAGCGGTACAGCGCAGATTTCAAGGCGAAGGTGGCGCTGGAGGCGCTCCGGGGTGACCTGACCCTGGCCGAGCTGGCAGCGAAGCATGGCATCCACCATACGATGATCGCGGCCTGGAAGCGCCAGGCTGTCGAGGGAATGGGGAGCACGTTCTCCGGAGCCGGCGATGCAGCCAAGGCAGCCAGCGAGGCCGAGGTGGAGAAGCTGCACGCCAAGATCGGCCAGTTGGTCGTGGAGCGGGATTTTTTAGCCAAAGCCTCCGGTCGATGAGCGTGGCACGGAGGCGTTCGATGATCGAACCTGCTCACCACCGGCTGTCGATTGCGGCGCAATGCCGGCTGCTGTCGATCAGCCGGTCTTCCTATTATTATGCGCCGGTGCCGGAGACCGACGAGACGCTGGCACTGATGCGGATGATCGACGCGGCGTTCCTCGACATGCCATGGTATGGTAGCCGCCAGATGGTCCGGCACCTGCGCCGCGAGGGCCACGATGTCGGCCGACGACGTGTGCGGCGGCTGATGGCGAAGATGGGCTTGTCGCCGATTTACCAGCGCCCTCGGACCAGCGATCCGAACCCGCAGCACCGGATCTATCCGTATCTTCTGCGCAAACTGGTGATCGAGCGCCCCAACCAGGTGTGGTGCGCCGATGTGACGTATATCCCGATGCGCCGGGGCTTCTTGTATCTGGTCGCGGTGATGGACTGGGCGACCCGCAAGGTGCTGGCCTGGCGGCTGTCGAATACGATGGACGCCGGCTTCTGCGTCGCCGCACTGGAAGATGCGCTGGCGCGCTTCGGTAAGCCGGAGATCTTCAATACGGATCAGGGTAGCCAGTTCACCAGCTTCGCCTTCACCAGCGTGCTGCGCAACGCAGAGGTCAAGATCAGCATGGACGGTCGAGGCCGTTGGATGGATAATGTGTTCATCGAGCGGCTGTGGCGATCTCTGAAGTATGAATGCGTCTATCTCCACGCCTTCGAGACCGGCTCGGAGCTGCGCACTGGCCTCCGGCGATGGATCACCTATTACAACACGCAGCGACCGCACTCGGGTCTCGCCGGGCGGACCCCGGCAGAGGCCTACGGGCGGATCAGCGAACCAGATCATGGGGGGCATGCCCCCCATGATCTGACGACCAGACTGGCGGCATAATCACATCGGGGATTAGCTTAACTTCGTCGCCGACCTGTCCAAGAAGGCGGAACCACCTCACCAGCCCGGCTTCTCGGCCTCTCAGAACCGTCGATGAAGGCTGCGCATTAACCTGTTCTTTGTCATTACGTCGTGGCGGTGATCGCGAGGATATGACCCAGGGGACACGGTCGTTCATGCCTAAGCGATCCGGCTGTCGCGGATCTTTTTTACTTCAGCCAATCGCTGTTCCATTTGGTTGGAATAATCCCTCTTCCAGTTCGGCCTTCGGATCGGAAGATGCGTCGCTGATGCGTGCCGAAGGTTGGCAGGGAGTCATGGCAGGCTCTTAAGCCCGTCGCCTTCTAGACTGTCGCCGCCTGTGTATCCTGCTGCGAGAAAGCGCGTAATCGCCAAGCGGAGGAAGACCCGCAAGCTCTATCGGGATCGATAACCCAAGGACAGAGCGCCTCGAGCGCGATGAAGTGATTAGGAGCCGATCCGCGGGCTTCATCACGGCCATCGATCATGCCGGTGCTGCCCGAACAGGCCAAACACGTGGAGCCGGCCGGTACTCATCGCCAAACAAAAGCCCTTGCGTCGGTGGGTCGGCTACGAGGCCCCCTTTGTCGATCAGCAGGCGGACGCGGGGCATCATAATCCTATTGGCGAGCACGATGGTGGGAAGAGCCACGTCGTCTGCGTTTTGCGACCGGTTTCGCTACTGGGGCCCCCCCTTATCTGCCCCCCGGGAAAAATAGCGTGTGAAATCTCGGTCGAGATGCAAAGATCGCTGGTTGCGGGCAGCCGCACATGTATTAAAATGGACCTCGGAAAGAGCAAAAAATTGTTTAAAATCACGCGATTATCTTGCTCGCGTGGGGAAAGCTGTGGGAAAAGCTTCTCGGCTTGGGAAAATGGTATGTTGGCCAGTGAGATAGGGTCGATTTTCGAATCCCTCCCTCTCCGCCACCACCCTATCCCCGACAGCTGAATCAGGCTGTAAAAATCTAGGGATATGCGAGATCCGATCGAGCCACTGACCGCTACCCGTGCCGGCTACATCGCCGCAGCATCAGAGCTACTCCCACCACGTGCGTTCGTTCGAATTTATGGGTTCACGGCCTAGTAAGCTTGCGATGACAACGCATGAAGTCGCGGATGGGACGACTTATTCGACCGCCAAGTCGGGGCTGATGTCCAATCATGGTTAGAGATACAAGTTCGTGAGTCGCCACAGCTTCGTGCAGAAGACACTTTTCGCGCTCATCAATTCGGCATAGCGGTTCGCCCAAGGGGGAAATCCATGCCAGATCCTAGCGAGAGCCAAACCGCTGACATGACGCCCGTTGTCGACCGGATCCATCTCATCGACAGCCTACGTGCGGCGGCGCTCTGCGGTGTGATCCTGTTCAATATCGTCGCGATGGTCGCGGGGTTTCTCAGCCGAGAGCTTCTGCTGAGGGCGAGCCCCGTCGACCTGGGATTTGCGGCGGTCGACGTTCTGCTAATCCAAGGCAAGGCGCGGTCGTGCTTTGCGTTGTTGTTCGGGGTCGGCTTCGGCATCCTAATGGAGCGCGCCAACTCGCGCGGACAGGATTTCACGCGCTTCTATCTCCGGCGTATGGCCGTATTGCTGGCGATCGGCCTATGCAATCTCACCTTCCTGTTTTTCGGCGATATCCTGATCCTCTATGCATTGCTCGGCATCTCAATGCTGCTGTTTCGTGGCTGGGGCAACCGTGCGCTGTTGGTTGGCGGGCTAGCCCTCGTCGTCTTGCCGCCGGTGGCGCAGGGAATCGCCGAGGCCGCCGTCGGCGGCCCATTGCCTAATCTCGCCGGCCTTGGCCCGGCGCAGATCGAGGGGCTGATGCCGGCCAGCGTCCAAGCCTATCGAGGGAGCAGCTTTTCAACCTATGCGATGGCGAACTGGCGATACTATCTCGACATGTACCGGGTCCATACGGCCGATACGCTTGTCTACAATGCCAGCGTGCTCGGGCTCTTCCTGCTAGGGTTGTGGGCAGCGCGCAGCAATGTACTGACCGACATCGAACGTTGGCGTCCCTTCCTCCGTCGGGTCGTCTGGTGGTGTCTCCCTGCGGGCTTGCTGCTGAGCGTCGTGCAGGGCACCCGGCACCTGGGCATAGCGGCGCATGGCGCGGCCTATGGCGTCGTTACTGCCTCCTATGCCGCGCTCGCCTTCGCCGCCTTCGGCTATATTGCGCTGCTCTGCCTGTTTCTGACGCGCGGCCGCGGTCGCCAGATCCAGAAGGTGCTGGCGCCGATGGGGCGGATGGCGCTGACCGGCTACCTTGCCTCCAACCTCATCGGCGCGTTCGTCTTTTACGGCTGGGGCTTGGGATCGATGTCCCGCTGGAGCATCACCGGGCTCTGCCTGCTCGGCCTGACGATTTTCGCCGGGCTCTGCGCGTTCAGCGCGGTCTGGCTGCGGTTTTTTCGGTTCGGCCTCGCCGAATGGGTATGGCGATCTCTCACCTACGGATACCCGCAGCCTTTGCTGAAGCCCCGTGCCGCCGTAAGGGCGCCCGCCTGAACGGCACGATCTTTTTGAGATCAGGGGGCAGCCCCCGCATCGCTCGTGGCGTTGACAACGAGAACATCCCGGCCGCCGCAATTAAGCCCGGCCTTGTCGAGCGGCCCGGCGGATAGCCTAAGGCGGAGCGCCATAGAGCTTGATGAAGGCGCGACGCATGCGCTGGGGATCGGCGAACCCGAACGAGCGGGCGATCTGTTCAACTGGCTCCGAGCCATCTTGGAGGCGCGATCTGGCAGCTTCGGCGCGCAGGCCTTCCACGGCGCGCGCAGGCGTCTCGTCGGTTTCCCGGCGGAACGCCCGGCTGGCTGGCGCGGGTTCAGATGAACCGCATCTGCTAATCGCTCCACGTCTAGGACCTCGTGCGGATGCTCCCTTGCAAACGTCAGAGCGTCGAATGCGATCGGAATCCAGAGCCAGCTCGGAAAGCGAGGGAAATTGCGACTGCCCGCCTGAACGGCGGTGATACACGATAAGCTCCCGCGCGACGCCAAGCGCCACCTCGCTGCCGTGATCAGCCTCGATCAGGGCCAGCGCCAAATTGATCCCGGCCGAGGTCCACACGCCGTTGACTGGATGAGTGAGGAGAGGCAGCTCCAGCGGGCCTAGGCGAGGCGGCGCTGGCGCATGTGGTCGGCGACAATACCGAAGCCGCCTAGCGACGGCCCTGTTGCGATGGGTAGCAGCGGGTGCGCGTATGGCGATGGGATTGAGGCCAAATGCCCTAGCGCCGACGCCGCCCGCGGGAAGGTCGGCGGCGCGCTTCACATACACGGCACTGCGTTCGAGCCGCATGTGAGGAAACATGCCCCGAAGTCGAACGACGCTTTGTCATCCTCGTTATTGCACCTGAGCATGTTAACTATAATAATTAAGTATAAATATTTCCTATTGTTTCGATACGGGAAAGAACCTAGTTTATCAAAATTGTCTCTGGAATCTCCGATATTCCTTATGGTATCATGATTGGGGGTAGCTGATATGTCACGCATGCTCCCCATGGCGGCTTTCGAGGTGCCGTCATTAAGTGCGCGTGCCATTAGTTCGTTGCGCCTGGCGCTTTCGTTCACGCTTGTTTGCGCGGTCGGTATGCCGTTCCTCGCTTTCCTCACGATGCGCGGCGGGCTGTCGCTCGAGCGCGAGGTGATCTCCTATTCTCTGGTTGGTGTGGGACTTTGCTCCACTGTCTCGCTGCTGCTGCTGCGCCGGCTTGAGTCCTATCCGGGCGTCAACGCCTATGCCTATGTGATGCCAGTTGTCGGCCTGGCCTTCGCGCTAGACGTGGTTTTGGTCGCAATCTTGCGCCTGCCTTATTCGGTCTTTCTTCTCGGCGGCGGTTTCATTGGCGCGCTTGCGGCGCTCTTGACGCTCGCTTCGTTTCGGTCGCTCCGTCCACCTCGGCACTACGCGCTCGTTTCGGGAGGTCGTGTCAATTACCTGTGTAGCCTGCCGACCTTGCGTCACGGCGTTCTAATAACGCCCGATCTGCCTCGCAACGGCGCGGCGATCGTCGCTGACCTTCATCACGACCACGAACCCGACTGGGAGCGCTTTCTCGCAGACGCCGCGATCAGCGGCGTTCCGGTCTACCACTATAAGCAGGTGTGGGAGGCTGAGACCGGCAAAGTCCAGATAGAGCACCTGTCCGAGAACAGCTTCGGCTCGCTGGTGCCCGGGAATGCCTACGGAAAAATCAAGCGTGCCGGGGATCTGGTTCTGGCGCTGGCGGCCTTGCCGCTGCTCCTACCGGCAATGGGGCTGATCGCGCTCCTGATTAAGCGCGACAGCGCCGGACCCGCGATGATCCGCCAAGGGCGCATGGGCTATCGCGGGCGCCCGTTTGAAATGCTCAAGTTCCGCACCATGCGCGGCACGCCAGACTCGCCCGGGCGTGACGCTTTCATGACGCGGGAAGGTGACGATCGCATTACCCGGGTCGGCGGGTTCCTGCGCCGTACCCGCCTCGACGAGCTGCCGCAGGTCTTCAATATCGTCCGGGGCGAGATGAGCTGGATTGGACCGCGGCCTGAGGCGCTCGCATTGTCCGCATGGTACGAGCAGGAAATCCCGTTCTATCGCTATCGTCACATCGTGCGGCCGGGCATTTCCGGCTGGGCCCAGGTGAGCCAAGGCCACGTCACTTCGGTCGGCGACATCGACACCAAGCTTCAACTGGATTTCTACTATATCAAGAACTTCTCGTATTGGATCGACATTCTTATCGCGTTCCGCACGGTCAGGGTTATGCTTACCGGGTTCGGGGCGAAGTGATGCTGCATCGTCCGCCGAAGCTCGGCACGCGTTCGTCACGGCCACAGACGGCCGACGTGACTATTAGGGATGCCGCTCGGTGGTTTGCGGTGCGCACACAACCTCGTCGGGAGAAGCTGGCGCTTCAGCACCTCGCACGGCAGGACTTCGAGAGTTTCTGCCCCATGTGGCGTGGGGCGAAACGGCCGGGACGCCAGGTCCAGGCGACCTTGTCACCGCTGTTTCCATCTTACGTTTTTGTAAAGCTGGATCTCGACGTCCAGCGCTGGCGGTCGGTCAACGGTACGATCGGATGTGTCGGCCTCGTCTCGTTTGGAGCGCGCCCGGCGGCCCTGCCGACTGGCTTCGTGGAGGCAATGACGGACTGGTGCATCGCGGACGGGGAAATCGCCTATCCTGGTGATCTTGCAGCGGGTGACCGCGTGCGCGTCGTAGGTGGCACCTTGGACAGTTTTTGCGGAACCTTGATCGGCAGGTCCGGAGCCGAACGAGTGGCCGTCCTCATCGAACTGATGAACAGAGAAATGCGGGTGGAGATAGCGGCTGCGAGGTTGATCGCCGCTTGAGGGCGGTCGCGATCGAGGCGCGTTAGAGGTTCAGTGATCAGTCGGGAGCGATTGCGACCGACTGCGGTAGCTATGGGAAGAACCGATGCGATCATCCAATGATTACGTCAGGCGCTAAATCAATATCAGCAATGGAACCTGACTCGATGAAAGGGATCGAAGGTGTGCGCCTACGCCTGCGCCTCGTCGAGATTACGGACGCTCAGTTCATATTTAGCTTGAGAACGAATTCGAATTATAATGCGCATTTGTCATCTGTGAGCGGTAAATTATCAGAGCAGCGTTCCTGGCTCGCCGAATACAAGCGCCGTGAGACGGCGGCGTTGGAATATTATTATGTCATCGAGCGAAAGATCGATGACATGCGTTGTGGGCTGGTTCGGATATATAACATCGAAGAGGACGCATTCACCTGGGGAAGCTGGGTCCTCGCGCAGGGCAAACCGCCGAAGGCCGCCTACGAAAGCGCAATGCTTTCATTCCACATCGGCTTTCATGCACTGAACAGGCGAAAAGCAGTTCTCGATGTCCGCAAGGACAATGAGCGGGCGATCGCGTTCTATCGGCGCTTCGGCATGAACCAGACCCATGAGGATGAGCTGAACCTCTATTTCGAGTATCTGCGCGAACATTTCGATCGCGCTGAGCCGACGTTTCACGAAATTCTGGCGGCCGGAGCAGAGGCATGACGCCGGATTCAGGCACAGATCTGATCCGTCTGATAGACCTGCCGGTAGTATCGGATCCTCGAGGCGATCTAACCTTCGTCGAAGGCGAGACGCACGTCCCGTTTCCTATCAGACGGGTCTACTACCTGTACAATGTGCCGGTGGACGCCGAGCGGGGAGGGCATGCACACAGGGAACTCGAACAAGTCATCTTCGCCCTTTCCGGAAGCTTCAGGATCAAGTTGGATGATGGCACGGCCAGAACGGAATTCTGGCTGCGCGATCCACGAAAAGGCTTGTACGTCAGCCGTTTGGTCTGGCGTGAAATGGACAGTTTCAGCCAAGGGGCGGTTTGCATGGTTCTCGCCTCAAGGCCGTACGAGGAAGGCGACTATTTTCGCAGCCATGCAGAGTTCGTTGAGCAAGTTCGGGGTGCTTCGTGAACGTCCCGTTCCTCGACCTGCGGGCAGCCTATCTTGAACTGAAAAACGAGATAGACGCGGCCGTGGAGCGCGTACTGGATAGCGGTTGGTACATCCTCGGTGCAGAGGTGAACGCGTTCGAGGATGATTGGGCAGAGTATTGCGAGGCAGACCACTGCGTGGGCGTGGCCAACGGTCTGGACGCGCTCACAGTTGCGTTGCGGGCGCTAGACATCGGTCCAGGCGATGAGGTCATCGTTCCCTCGAACACCTTCATCGCCACCTGGTTGGCAGTGACTGCCGTCGGCGCTGTCCCGGTGCCGGTCGAACCCGATCCTCGAACCTATAATCTCGATCATGAGATGATCGCAGAGGCCATCACACCGCGCACGCGTGCGCTGTTGCCGGTGCATCTATACGGTCAGCCGGTCGACTTGGATCCGATACTCGCCATCGCGCGCGACCGTGGTCTTTTCGTGATCGAGGACGCGGCACAGGCACATGGCGCAAGATACAAGGGCCGGCGGATCGGTGCCCATGGGGACGTGGTGTGCTGGAGCTTCTATCCGGGCAAAAATCTCGGTGCGATGGGAGATGCAGGGGCAGTTACTACCAACTGCGGAGCGCTTGCGGAGCGCATCCGCATCATGCGAAACTATGGCAGCCCCCAGAAATACGTGCACGAGGCCGTTGGCGTGAATTCGCGCCTCGATCCGATCCAAGCGGCGATTCTGCGCGTGAAGCTGCCGTATCTTGATACTTGGACACGTCGCCGCCGGGACATCGCTGCCATCTATACTCAAGAGCTCGCGAAGACCGACTTGGTCTTGCCGCTTGTGCCAGCGTGGGCTGAGCCCGTCTGGCACCTATACGTGATACGCAGCCTTTGCCGCGACGAGTTGCAGAATGCCCTTCAGAGCGCTGGGATCGCTACGCTCACCCACTATCCGATACCGCCCCACCGGCAGGCGGCATATGCTTCGCAACCACTCTCGTTTGGCAAGCAGCCTCTCGCTGAACAACTGTCGCGCGAGGTTCTCAGCCTTCCCATAGGGCCTCATGTCGACGCAAGATCCAGTATGATGGTGAGCGCAGCCACGGCGCAGGCTCTCGAAACGCCCATGACAGGAGGCGGCTAATCTCGGCCCGCGGCTTGTTGCGCGCTATGACGATCACTGGCAGCACTCAAGCTGTCGGCATTGTGTTGTCCATTCTCCGCGTCAAGGCAGTGGCGGTATTCCTCGGGCCTGCTGGGGTCGGGGCGTTGAGCATTTACAATAGTCTGCAATCCACGGCGACTGCTGTTGCTGGCTTGGGCGTCGGGAATTCCGGTGTGCGCGAGATTGCCCAAGCCAAGAAGAATGAAAGCGAACTGGGCTTGGTGCGCCGTGTGTTGCTGACGGCCAATCTGGTTCAGGGCACCCTTGCTCTCCTCGCTATCTGGCTGTTTCGGGAGCCTCTGGCCCGCGCCCTCTTCGGCCGGCCAGATCACGACATCGAGGTTGGCCTGATAGGTGTAGCAGTGCTGCTCGCGCTGGTTTCAAGCTCGCAGACTGCTCTTCTACGCGGGATGCGTCTTGTGGGTAGCTTGGGGCGGGTAACCGTGCTGGGCTCTCTGGTGGGCACCATCGGTGGCATTTTCGCTATATGGCAGTTTGGCTCGCGTGGACTGCTCTGGTTTGTGCTCCTGCAGCCCTTAACTGCAGTTACCGTGGCTGTTTGGTACGTGCGCAAGTTGCCCTCGGTAAAGGATGCGACAGGTTCGGTTTCGGACGGCTGGCGCGTGTGGAAGCGAATGGCGAGTTTGGGTTTCGTGTTCATGCTGGGGGGCTTGGCCACCACTGGAACACTCCTGATCGTTCGAGGCGGGATAGCGCGCGAACTTGGTCTGGAAGCGGCAGGTCAGTTCGCGGCCGCCTGGGGCATAACGGTCACCTATGTCGGCTTCTTACTCAACGCGATGGCAATGGACTATTACCCTCGCCTAGCAGAAATCGCCCACGATCGGCCCGCGTCGGCGCATCTGATGAACGAGCAAATGCAAATCAGCCTTTTGCTCGCTGGCCCAATTCTGTTCTTATTGATTGGTTTCGCGCCGCTCGCAGTTTCAGTGCTATACACTAAGGAATTTTTTCTCGCGGTCATTCTGGTGCAATGGCAGGCCGTTGGGAACATGCTGAAGATCGCCAGCTGGGCTCTTAGTTTCTCTGTAGTAGCTGCAGGACGTTCTAAGCTCTACCTTTTAATGGAGCTTGGATTTTTGCTTCCCTATGCAGGGCTGATATACATTTTTCTTCCTCGGCTTGGCCTTGTTGTTGCAGGTATCGCGTTCCTTGCTTCCTACGCCGTCTACTTCACTGTGACGCTCAGGCTTGCAGGCAAAGTGACCGATTTCAGGATGAGCCGGCTGTCTTTGCGCCTCCTTGCGGCATACTCCACGGTCGCGGTGGGGCTCTTAGTCCTTTCCCTTTCTCTACCGATCGCTGGTGGGGCGGCATCTGGCTTGGCGGCAACGGCCGGTGCTCTGGCGGGAGGTCGTATTCTGCTCGGGAAAATCGGCCCCCATCCATACGCTTCTCAAGTCGCACGCGTATACGCAAAATGCGGCTGGCCGATCCGCAGCTATCATGGATAAGAGTTTTCCGGCAGAACGTCCGCTCGTGACGTTTGCGCTCATGGCCTATAACCAGGAACGGTACATCCTGGAGGCGGTCGAGGGGGCGCTCGCTCAGACTTACCAGCCTCTCGAGATCATCGCGTCCGACGATTGCTCGACTGACGGCACATTCGATATCCTGCGGGCTGTGTCCCGACGATACCGGGGGCCGCATAAGCTCACCGTCCAGCGAAATCGCGTCAACCTCGGAATTGCGGAGCATGTCAACGTGCTGTTTGAGCAAGCGCGCGGAAGGTTCGTGGTTCTAGCCGCCGGGGATGACATCGCGGTGCCGGACCGCACAGCCATCACCGTGAGACGTATGTTGCAACCCGACCGCCCGACGTTTGTCGAGACGGCCTATGAAGCGATCGATCAGGACGGGGCGGTCCTACACGCCCGCAAAGGCGCGTTCCCATCTGACCGCAGCGTGAGTTTGAAGGACGTCACAGAGGGCCGGGGCAGGAATTTTGTGGGGGCGGCGCGAACCTACAACAAAGATGCTTTGCTGATATATCCGGGAATCAATGCCCGCTGTCCCACGGAAGACAGCGTGCTTCTCTTGCGCAGCTTGTTGATCGGAGATGGCGCCTATCTTGGCGAGATTGGGGTCAGGAGGCGCTCGCACTCGAACAATGCATCTGGCCCCGACGCTATCGCACGAATGGATATGCCCCGAATATGGGCCCAATACCGAGCTGACATTCACGTCGCGCAGGCTGCTGGGGTGGCATCGCCCGCTCAAGCCGCCGAGGTTGAGAGTTGGATCACCGTATCCTCCCTTAGGCGTGCGTTCCGCATGACCACGCTGAGCCAGCGTTTGCGGCTAAGTGTTGGAATCCTCCTAAGCGAGATAAAATCAGGTGAAATGATGCGGCTTATAGTGCATCTTATGAAGTTATCTTTTATGCGTATGGGAGGCAAAAATGCCCGCCCGTAGGATGAAAATTTGTTCTAGATCTATTAGTGATATATTATCCGTTTGGCATAACCCTTTCAGAACGCCAACGGTATATTTTACCAATACACCAAATGTTGGAGATCGTCTGAACGAATTTATTCTTCCTCTCGTGAGTGGCCGGAAAATTCTCAAGGTTCACGGCAATGCGGTTTCTCATCTCCGGGCAATAGGAAGTGTGGTGGGTTCCGCCGGACCGCGCAGCAGGATCTGGGGGAGTGGCTCGATCGACGGAGCGATTCCAAAGAGGCCGATCAAGGCCAAGAATGTCTTTGCCGTTCGCGGGCCGCTCACTCGAGGCGTCCTCGAGGCTGCGACAGGACAGCGCTTGGAGGGAATACCGATGGGTGACCCGGCGCTTCTGATGCCAAAATATTATCCCACCGGCGCAGACAAGAGATTCGCTGTTGGGATAGTGCCGCATTTTTCTGATGAAGAAGAGATGCGGAATATGGTGAATATGTTGGGCAGTAAAGATGTAATTATAATAAACGTTCGCCAGAATCCGACTTCATTTGTCGATCTGATTGTCCAATGTGATCTCATATTATCTTCATCTCTTCACGGCCTTATACTGGCCGACGCCTATCAAATTCCCAATACGCGGATCCTCGGGCGGAAGAAACTCCTGGGAGGGAATTTCAAATTCGATGATTATTATGCGACTACGTTTGGACCGCAGACGCCTCCTTTGATTGCCCAGGATATTGCCTCATTTCGTGAGGCTGTTCGTTGCGCGCCCGCGAACTGCCGAGTCCATGATTTTCGTGGCGATCTAAAGCATCTGCTAGACCAGTTCCCGGAAGAATATCGCTCGTGGTGACGGGTGAGATGTGGGCTGCGTACTCGCGTCGGTGGCCGGAGCGGTTTGAGCCGAAGGTGACGCTGCACAAGGATGTGATTGTGACGGCGCTGGGTCCGGCTTTCGCCGGGACGCTGCCGCTACCGGACACGTTTTACCGCTATCCCTTGTCGGTGGCTAAAGGGGCCGGTGTAGCAGTCGCCAGTTTGGTCCGGCGGCCGCCGAAACAAGCGAGTATCGAACAGCCGGTGGCATTTATTCACTCCCAGTGGACGCGCGGCTACTATCACTGGATGACAGAGTCGCTCCCACGCGCGCTTGCAGTCAAGGCAGTTGCTGGCGACGTCACTATCCTTTTACCTCGATCGTATAGTAGCTTTCACGGCCATTCTCTAAATCTTCTGGGCCTCCGTTACGCATATTTTCCTTCACACAACGTTCGAATTCCGAGGGGGTACATCACTTCTTGTGCGAAGCACTTCGGAACAACGGCACCGGAGGTGCTGCAGGACTTGCGCGCGCTCCTTAGAAAAGCTGGCCCGCAAGCCCCTCACCGGCCACGTCGACTGTACATTTCTCGCCGGAAGGCTCGCGGGCGCCGGGTATTGAATGAGGACGAAATTCTCGCTGTCCTCAGTAAATTTGGGTTTGTGGAAGTAGTGGCGGAGGATCTCTCATTTTCCGAGCAGGTGTCTCTATTCTCCCACTGTGAATACCTGATCGGCATACACGGGGCTGGGCTCACCAACATGTTGTGTATGCCTTCGGGGAGTAGGGTAATCGAGCTATTGGCAAAAAAGAATGGTCTGGTGGACCTAAGGCCAAATACGTTATCTCTGAGATACGACAATTGTTATATAGAATTGGCTGAGGCCCTCAACCACACATATGATCGCCTTTTCTGCGATCATGGTGCGGGCAAATTTGCGCGAACAGGTCTGGCCGACATCTCGGTCGATTGTGACGCACTATCTAGAAAGGTGGACGCTTTGCTCGATTTGAAGCCCAGCCCCGCTGCTGGATATGAGCCAGTTCTTTGTGCTGCAGAGAAAAGTGATGGGTAGCGCACATGCTCTGGATATGCTGCCACGAGTTGTTCGGCGACCTCTTGGTATTCTTCGAGTTCTGGCACGACGATTGCGGATCTGGAAGGACGTTGCGGTGGAGCTGAGCGGCGCGACCCCGATGGACCGGCGTGTGTTGCGGCGCGCGCTCGTCCGGGCACCGTTCGACGTCTTTCGCGACTTGGGAAAATGGCGAGACCCCACTGTCGATGCGGATTGCATGGTCAGGGCCCGTGGGGTCGGCTCATTCTTCGTTCGGGCGCGGAGTGACGACCTGTGGCATGCACTGCCGACACGGGAGCCAGCGGTTATCGCAGCGATCCGAAGATTGCTGCGCCCAGGGGATGTGTTCGTAGACGCGGGCGCAAACATTGGAATCTATAGCGTCCTTGCGGCACGTTTGGTGGGACCGGATGGCAGGGTTGTCGCGTTCGAGATGATGCCGGACACCGCCGAAATCTTGCGCACTCACTTGGTGGATAATAACTGCGACAACGCAGTCGTTATCGAAGCCGCGCTGTGGTCGCGCAGTGGCGACAAGGTAACTGCGCATGTTTCGGACGGAAAATACGGCCAGGCGTCGATCTCGACCGGAAGCGGAAACAGGACGACGGAGGTTGAAACCATCGCACTATCCGAGGCTCTTTCGGAATTCGACCGCATCGCGCTGATAAAGATGGACCTCGAAGGTGCGGAGCTGGAGGCGCTCAAAGGAGCCGAGCCGTTGCTCGATCGGGTGGCGGCGATATTGTTTGAGGATTGGGGAGGCTCCGAAGTATCGGCTTACCTTGCAGCCCGCGGATTCGTCGTGCGCCGGCTCGACGGAAAGAACTCCCTTGCAGTGCGGGCGTGAGCGTCGGCCTTGGGCTCTATTTCGATTCTATTGCCTGACTTGCGTGGGGGGGGCGTCGAACGGGTGCGGCTTTCGCTTGCCCGTGAGTTTGAGCGCCTCGGTCACCAGCCCGAATTTGTCGTGATGCAGGCCAGGGGCGAACTGTTGGAGGAGGCGGCGGGCGAATTCCCACTTGTTGACCTGAAGTGCGGGCGCGTGCGCGAGGCGCCGGTCGCTCTTGCGCGGTATCTCCGTGGACGGCGGCCCGATGGGCTGCTTGCCGCGATGTGGCCCTTGACGGTCGTCGCACCAGTTGCACGGACGATTTCTGCTCGCCCATGTCGTTTGGTGGTCTCGGAACACAATCGCCTCTCGGTGCAGTATGCGCCAAGGGGGCGCCTGCATCGTGGCGCTCTGCGGCTGACCACGGCGTTCGGGTACCGCATGGCCGATGGCCGTATCGCTGTGTCAGGCGGAGTGGCCGATGACATGGCGGAACTCTCCGGACTTCCCCGGGATCGCTTTGCTGTAATTCACAACCCGCTTCCGGAGCGAGCCGCTAATCTCCAGCCCGATCACGATGTTGAGCAATTATGGTGTGCGCCAAGGGGCGCGCGGATCCTGACGGTCGGGCACTTCAAACACCAAAAAAACCATGCTCTCCTCCTGCGCTCCTTTGCTGAGATCGCGCGGCACGATGCCCGGCTGATGCTTTTGGGCGTGGGCGAACTCGAGCCGGCGCTCCGCGATCTGGCGAATGCCCTCGGCATCTCCGAACGGGTGATCTTTGCCGGGTTTCGGCCGGACCCTGCTCCTTTTTATCGCTCGGCCGATCTGTTCGTCCTCTCCTCAGATTATGAGGGGTTTGGGAACGTGATCGTCGAGGCCCTGGCGCATGGTACGCCGGTCGTCTCGACCGATTGCCCTTCGGGCCCCCGCGACATCCTCGCCGATGGCACCTTTGGCGCGTTGGTACCTGTAGGGGACCGACAGGCACTCGCCCGTGAGATTGACCGCAGTCTCTCCTGTGCGCACGATCACGCTCGACTTCGCGCACGCGCGAGGGACTTCGCGCCTGCGACTGCAGCAAAGGCTTATCTCGATCTGCTGTTTCCTAAGGCGTGACCACGGCACTCTATATCACGCGAAACGGCCTGCTCGAGCCTCTCGGGCAGAGTCAGGTCATGGCGTATTTGCGCGGGCTCGCACGCGATTATCGCATCATACTTGTCACCAGGGAGAAAGCGGAGGACTGGGCGAACACCACCGCAGTGGCCGACGCACGCGCAGAATGCGCGGCCCTAGGAATAGAGTGGCGTCCTCGCCCCTTCCGTCCCCGCCCGCGTTTTTTGGGCCCGGCCCGCGACATCATCTCAATGACCTTCGAGGCATTGCGCGCAGTTCGGACGGAGGCCGTCGCACTGGTGCATGCCCGATCGTACATACCAGCGATTGTGTCTTGGGTTGTTTGGCGGGTCACCGGAACGCCGTTCATTTTCGACACCAGGGCGCTTTGGCCGGAAGAACTGATCACGGCGGGCCGGGTCCGGCGCGGCTCTTTGCCGCATCGGGCCATCCTATGGGCGGAGCAAGTCTGTCTACGAGATGCGGCGGTGGTCGTTTCACTGACGCATGCAGCGGTGGACTATCTCGAAATGCTTGAACCCGAGCTTCGCGACCGCGGGCGCGTGGAGGTTATTCCGACGTGCACTGATCTCTCGCGGTTCACTCCCGCAGTTGGCCCTCGTTCTAAGACGCGCGTGTACGCTTGCATCGGGTCAGTGCTAACTGGTTGGTTTCGAGCCGACTGGCTTGCCGCATGGTTTGCTGGCGTCGCAGAGGAAGACCCGACTGCGACCTTCGAGATAGTCTCACGCGATGATCCCGCTGAAGTCCGCGTCATGGTCGATCCGGGGGGACGTCTCGGAAAACGCCTTTCGGTGTATTCGCGCCCTCCGCGCGACATGCCCGGCACCGTACGCGCGCACGCCGTGTCGGCGATGTTTTACGCCGGTGGACAAACTTCGGAACTTGGCCGTTCTCCAACCCGGTTGGGCGAGGTGCTCGGCTGCGGTATCCCGGTGGTGGCCAATCGCGGAGTGGGCGACGTGGCGTCGATCCTGAATGAGCACCGCGTCGGAGTGGTCCTGGAGCACTCCGACGCGGATAATGTCCGCCAGGCCTTGCAAGACCTTAAGGCGCTTCTCGAGGATCCCGATCTTTCGGCTCGGTGCCGTGCCGCTTCCGTACAGCTGTTCTCTCTGGAAACGGGTACGGAGGCCTATCGACGGCTTTATCGCCGTTTATTGAACGGCAAAGCTTCTTCGTGACGAAAGTACTTCTGCTATCCCGATATGATCGATTGGGGGCCTCGAGCAGGCTGAGGACGATGCAGTACCTTCCTGCGCTCGCGAAGCGCGGCGTCAAGGTGGAAGTCGCGCCCTTCTTCGACGATCGTTATCTTGAGCGCCTTTATTCCGGCCGAGCGACCGGCATCTCTGTGGCGCATGCGCTTGTGCGCCGGGTGTCGCAGCTTCGCTCAACCCAGGATTACGATGTGATCTGGCTTGAGAAGGAGGCGCTTCCCTGGCTCCCGTGGATAATTGAGCGAGCATTGTTCGGCGGCAAGGTGCCGATTGTGACCGACTATGACGATGCCATCTTCCACAGGTACGATCAGCACAGGAACGGGGTGGTCCGTGCGGCACTTGGCAAAAAGATCGACAAGATCATGGCTGCATCAGCGTTGGTGGTGGCGGGTAATGCCTATCTGGCTGCCCGCGCGGAAGCAGCTGGCGCGCGTGCGGTCAGAGTTGTCCCCACCGTCGTCGACTACGGCAGATACGCGGGGGAAGGCAGGACCTTGTCCGCGGAGCGGCCCAAGATTGGCTGGATCGGAACACCCGGCACATGGGCGTCCTACATGGAGCCTCTGCGCGATTGTTTCCTGCGTGCGGCCGAAAGCGGGAATGCAGAACTTCTCGCGGTCGGCGCCGGCAACGGTTGGGCTACTCATCCACGCCTCGCGATCGCTGAATGGAGCGAGGCGACCGAGGTAGACCGCATACGATCCATGGACATTGGTATAATGCCGTTGGACGACACGCCCTGGTCGCGCGGCAAATGCGGCTACAAGCTCATCCAGTACATGGCCTGCGGGGTGCCAGTCGTGGCCTCCCCTGTCGGCGTAAACAGCCAGATCGTGCGGCATGGGATCAACGGGTTCCTTGCGAGCAGCGAGTGTGAATGGGAGCATTATCTGACACGTCTGCTCTCCGATTCCACCCTGCGAGAACGCATGGGTGAGGCGGGTCGGATCATGGTCGCAAAGGAGTTTTCTCTCGATGCCCAAGTGACCAAGATCGCCGATGCGCTGGAGGCGGCGCGGCGTTAGCGCCCCGGTCCTATGTTATATCTCTTCATCTATGTTGCGCTGGCCGGTCTGGCTTTTGCCGCTGGCGGAAAAGCACCCGCTGACAGGGGCGGCTATCTCGTTGCGCTCATTCTTCTTAGCGTCTTCGTGGCGTTTCGCTTCGAAGTCGGTTGCGACTGGTACGGTTACAGCAACCAGTTCAATCTTGCCGGGCTTCAACTCGAATACAGCTTGCCTAGTACCGGCCGCGAGCCGCTGTGGTGGCTTTTGCTGAAGTCACAGCAGAAGCTTGGTCTCCCCTACTACTGGATGAACATTGTGCCCGCGGGAGTGCTCTTCCTGGGCCTGCATGCTCTGGCGAGGCGGCAACCGGATAGGCTGCACTTTCTGGCGTTCTGCTTCCCGGTGCTGATCATCAACGTAGGCATCACGCAGGTGCGACAAGGGCTCGCGGTGGGAATCATTTGCTTCGCATTTATTGCGTTTCAGCAAAAGCGCCCGATCCTGTTCGGTGGGCTCGTCCTGCTCGCTTCCGGTTTCCATAGCAGTGCGCTTGCATTTCTGCTTCTGACACCCCTTATGCCGGGTCGACTAAGCTTGCGGAATGTCCTGCTCGCCAGCCTTCTCGCGCTGCCGGGTCTCTACCTCCTGGTCACCAGCGATGTGGCAGAGGTGGCAGTCGATCGCTACATCGTCCGAGATGTTGACGCGGCCGGCGCGCTGTTTCGAATTGCGCTCTTGGCCTTCGCTTCCGTTGGCTTCTTGTTGTTTCTCCGCCTGATTTGGGAAGAGCGATTCCCGGAAGACTACAAGCTCATTTATCTCGGTTCTCTGCTCATGCTCATACCGTTGCCACTCGCGTTGCAATCGAGTGTTATCGGCGATCGATTTGCCTACTATCTTATTCCGTTGCAGGCGATGATGTTCGCCCGGGTCAGATATTTAATTCGGTCAGGTGAGATCGTTACCCTCGGGATTCATTTGATCTTGGGTTCTTTTCTGGGTGTTTGGATCATTCTATCGAGTCACTTTAACCAATGCTACCTCCCCTATAGAACGTGGTTGTTCGGCGCTCCGGTAAGCGAGAACTATCTCTATGGATGAGAGGCCGAAGATCGCCGTCTTTGCCAATTCCGCTTGGTATGTTTACAATTTTCGTCTCAATTTTATCGAGAAGCTCAGGCTAAGGGGCTTCGAAATCTTGCTGCTAACGCCGCCAGGGCGATATGCCGACCGCTTGACGGCTCTTGGATTCCGCTGCGAGCACATTGCCCTTCAGCGGCGAAGCCTGCTCCCGTGGAGGGAACTCGCGCTC
Organism: Altererythrobacter sp. B11; assembly: GCF_003569745.1. Taxonomy (NCBI): domain Bacteria; kingdom Pseudomonadati; phylum Pseudomonadota; class Alphaproteobacteria; order Sphingomonadales; family Erythrobacteraceae; genus Altererythrobacter; species Altererythrobacter sp. B11. The sequence continues at coordinate 3,322,421 of NZ_AP018498.1, read as the reverse complement.
GTCGCACGTCTCGCGAAGGTCCTCCGACACGAGAGGGTAGATCTCATCCACGGCTTCACAATCAAGTGCGCGATTTACGGATCGCTTGCTGGCCGTGTGAGTGGAGTGACGGGGCGCGTAGGGGCCGTCACCGGGCTGGGATATGTGTTCAGTGGCAATACGGTCGGCGCGCGAGCGCTGCGACCATTCGTGCGCCTTCTCCTAAAAGCATCCATGAGCGGTAAGAACTTTCGTCTCATCGTACAGAACGTCGATGATGCCGCCGTGTTTGGCGAACAACACCTTGTCGACAATCGCAGCGTCCGGATCATCCGGGGGTCAGGTGTCGATTGCAGGAGGTTCCGTCCGCCCACCCGGAGAACCGAGGGCGATGCCATGACCGTCCTCCTCGCAGCGCGCCTGCTGTGGCAGAAGGGCATATCGGAGTATGCCGACGCCGCGCGCAAACTTCGGGCAGACGGGCATACCGTGCGCTTCTTGCTCGCCGGTGAGATCGATCCGGGCAATCCAAACTCGGTGGATGCCGGCAGCATGAGCACATGGCAGGAAGATGGCCTGTTCACCTGGTTGGGGCACGTCGATGACATGGCGTCCTTGCTTGGATCGGTCGATGTCGTGGTGTTACCGAGCTATTATGGCGAAGGCCTGCCCAAGAGCCTGCTCGAGGCGGCGGCATCGGGCTGTGCCCTCGTAGCAACCGACATGCCGGGCTGCCGCGAAATCGTGGAACATGAGAAAACAGGTCTTCTGGTGCGCCCGCGGGACTCCATCGCACTTTCCTCCGCGATTCTGCGACTGCGAGACCCGGACTTACGACGCACACTCGGAGACGCTGCTCGGCGAAAAGCCGCAGCGGAGTTCAGCGATGAGGTCGTCTTTGAGCGTACGCTGGAGGTCTACGGTGAGCTGCTCCCGCTTCTTTCAAATCGGCGGGCGAGCGTTGCTCCACGTCGGTGCGGACCCACGAGGCGACAAGGATAGGAAGACCCATGAACCATCCGGCATTGTCTTGGCCGGTGGCCGCCAACTATGCTGTGCCGGGACTTAACTGCTATGAGGAACGTGCGATCGAATACGCAGGCAAATCTCCGCGCGTGGAGAACTGGAGATCACGGATCCAATTGCCGCTATTGCGATGAGATAACCTTCACATAGGGTCGGTTCAGCCAGGCCTGCATGGCTCACACCGGAGCGGATACTTCCCGCTCTTTTAGATTTCAATCACTTCCGCTTCCGAGAGGCCTTCGGCACAGGCGCGAGTATCCCCGGCGCCACGCGCGCAATCACAAATAGGAGGGTGGGGAGGGCGAGAGTGAGGAGCAGGTCCTTCGCGCTTTCACCCCACTGCATTTGCCAGCTGGGCCAGCGCTCGACTCGAAGGTCGTGCGCCTCGTTCGCCAGTTCGAGGATCAACACCGCAAACCAGGGCAAGGGACTGCGTAGAGAGGTTCGCAGGATGGCGGCTGTTGCTACCTGGATGCACGGTCCCACCAGCACGTGGAGCGCATCGTGGCTGAATCCTATCGAGTGCTCGATAAGGGTCTTGTAGTGCCCCCACCAGCTGTCGAACTCGGCTATCAACATCGTATGGTCATTCGCCGTATCCAGCTTTCTCGCCTCTAAACCACGCCTTTCGTGTGCTGTTTGGCGACGCCATGAGAGCGAGGCACGCGGAAAACACGGCACCGAGCGCCACTGTCCGCAACGGATAGTCGACCAGCGAATGGAGCAGAAGCGTGGCAGATGCGATTACTGCAGCCTTGGCGAAGGGAGATGCATCGCTGCGCGTCCAGATGCGGATCGTCTGGATCGTCCACCAGGCGAGGAACGCGGCGAAGGCGATCACACCGAGCGCGCCTGTCTCCAGCAGCAGCTCTAGATAATCATTGTGCGCGTGGTTGATGTAGGTGCGGGTCACGGCAAGCGGGTCTTCGTACGATGGGTAGGCTTCGGCAAAGGTGCCGAGCCCGGACCCTGCTGGCCAGTAATCGAGGATGGCCTGCCAAGTCCGCCCGAAGATGACGGCGCGCGAGCCGGCACTCAGGCCGCTCGCGCGATCAACCCACATGAGGCCGGTACCGGATGCCAATATCGCCGTGGTCACGACCAGGGCGATAAGCAGAAGCAAGGCACCGAGCCGGGCATGAGAACCTCGCCATAGGATCAGCGCGCTGGCGGCAGTCACCGGGATCATTAGAACGTACCCCGCGATGGAGCCGACCACGCCCACCCCCACTATTGTGAGGGCGAGACCGGCAAGCACCAAGAGCATCGGCGCGAGTCGCTCGCCAGATTGCTTATCAAGGGCTTGTCGGGCCAACGCCGCCTGGAAGGGGATCGTGGTCAGCAGCAAACTCGCCATGTGGTTCGCATTGGCGAAGAAACCCACAGCCGATCCGCGGTTGGTGAAGTGATAGAAATAGAGGGCTGAGTAATCCCCGGAAATTCGCTGCGCTGCACCCACAACGACCCCGAGGCACATCACCGCGACCAAGGCCAGCGCGAGATTTCCTGGCGAATAGAACGCTCTCGCGCGGGTCATCGTAACCAGCATGGCGAGAGATGGAAGCAACCAGGCCGCCGACTTGGCACTCTCGTGCGGAATTAGAGACGCGAAGCCGCCGGGAAAAGCGATGCCGGCGGCGTCGAGACCTTCGAGCAGGCGCGCACGTCCCGGTAACGCTTGCCAAACGCCACGCGGGAGTGGGACGAATTGCAGCCCGACCACCAGAATACAGCCTGCCACCACGAGGTAGAGGTGGCGTTCACTCCTCGTCACGGCGGGGTACGGTTTGCTCAGGAAGGCGAAGGTGAGAAGGCCGATAGCCAATATCTGGAGCAATGCGTTGGCGACATATCCGTCAGCGCTCGCTCCGCCCAACACCAAACACAATACAAGATATAACGGAAGCACCCACGACAGCATTTTCATAGTCATGGTGCGCGCTCGATATTGACCTGGCTAATCTGCGCGGACTGTAGATCCTGGGTTTTGGTCGGTCGGGCAGCGAGTTCGAGGACCTGCTCTGCGCACCCCGTCGGCGGCACCGTAAACTCCTGCGGCGACGGCTGCGCTTGTCCACCGAGCGCCAGATTCACAAGATGCTTGGCGTTTTTCTCACCTTGGCAGATTAGCCGCCAGGCAAGACTGCCGGGCGTGCCGATCTGGGGGGAAGGCGCAACCTCAGTTCCCAGCACGTACCGCCCTGGGGGCAGCGCCAGCATTTGGCGCGCGAACACTGCGTTGGTTCGACCGTAGTAGAGCACGTTGAGCATGCCGTTCCGGATCTCTGCGACACCCGCGCGCCCTCCCGCCAGGCGCCAGTCGAACGGCGGGCGCGTATCATCTCGGTCGAACCCAGCGTTGGTGAGCTCAAGCCCCACGGTGGCGCGATCGACACCGTAAAGGTCGGCCCATAAGGCGCGCGCGACGGCTGGCTCCCCGCGCTCCGCCACGCGCTCGACAAGCGATGTGATCCATTTCCGTTCGTCTGGATCCTCGCCGATTCCGCGCATAGCCAATGCTAGACGCTGCAGCAGCGCCACATCCTCGCCGGTCTGCTCGAGCCGCAGCATCACCGCGCCGCGCGCCTCGCTCCGCGGCAAGGCGCTCTCCAGCGCTTCCGCGCCGTGCGGCCTCCCGGCCAGGCCCGCAATGAGCCGCACGATAAGATCTCGGTTGCGCGGCATCAGTCGTAGGAGCGTCTGGGCCTCCATCACCGCATCTTCGGTGCGCCCGGATCGGGCGTAGATATCAAGCAGGAGCAGGCGCGGTTCAGGGAAACGTGGATTTCTTCGCCGCGCCGCTTCCAGAACGCGTACCTCGGCCTGCTCACCGACGAGTATCCGGGAAAGACTTTCGAGAAAGAGAGGCGAAGCGCTCAGGGTATCGAGCCGCGCGGCCCGTTCTATCGCGGGCAGGCTGCGAGGCACGCTCCGGCCCTGCGTCCGCCGCATATCGTCCAAAGCATGCTCGAATTCGCGCGCAGGGTCTTCAGGAAAGGTGGCGAGGAGGGGGCGGCCTGCAGTCGGGATACCGCGGTTCCAACTGGCGGTGAGTATGACCAGCAGCAGGAGTGCCACGACCATTGCGCTCAGCCCTGCGAGGCGCAGTCTGGAAGGGCGCACTGCGCCAGCCACTGCTGTCAGGCTTCAGGTTGGGGGCGGTCCATCAGCCCGACCGCGAGTTCATGAGGCTTCAGGCGCGGAGCGCCTTCGCCGTAGCTCTTATAATACTTGTAGCCGTATTCGGTGGTATCAAAGCGATATTTGGTCAACGCCACGCCTACGATGAGCGCGCCTGCCGCCCGCAAACGGCGAATGGCTTCAACGGCCGGTCGCCGTCGGGTCTTGCCGCTTTCGACGACGATCAGAACAGCGTCGCACCTCGCCGCGAGCAACGAAGCGTCCGCAAAGCCGTACGCGGGCGGGGCGTCAATGATCACGCAGTCGAACAGTTCCTTGGCTTGGCGGATTACCCTCGCCGCACTGTCCGAATTTAATACCTGAACCGGGTTGGGGGGTATCGGGCCGCTCGGCATCAGCCACAGGTTCTCCTCGGCGGTGGGGAGGATGTGTCGTCGGAGCTCACTCTTGTCGACGACGATCTGCGAGAACCCGATGTCGCTGCTTTCCTCGATGACGAATGACGGTTTTCGCAGATCGACATCCATGAGCAGGGTGCGGATACCGTTCTGAGCGAGCTGGCGGGCCAATACGAAGCTTGTCGTTGACTTGCCTTCCTCTGCGATCGTGCTGGTGACCAGGAGCGTTCGCGGCAGGCCGTCGCTGGTGGTGAACTGCAGCGTGGTAGCGAGCGATGCATAGGCCTCGGAAATCGCCGATTTTCGGTCGGCGAGCATTTCGGATAGCTTTTCCTTGCGCTTTAGCTTCGGAATGACGCCGATCGGCGGCAACCTTAGCTTTTCGCGCACATCCTCCGGGCTAGAGATGCGATCGGTGATATAATGGAGCAGAAAGGCTAGACCGCCGCCGAGTGCCAGGCCGGCGAGAACGCCCACAAGCATGTTGATCGGGATGTTGGGTGACGAGGGCGAGTTGGGCGCTTCGCCCGGGTCGACGATCGAAGCTTGGGGCGTCTCGATCCCTCCGGCGACGCCGATCTGGTTGTAGCGTTCGAGTAGAGCGCCATAGAGCGTGCGGTTGGTATCGAGTTCGCGCTGCAAAATGTTGTATTGGATCGACCGCTCCCGAAGGTCCATGACGGAGCTTTTCAGCGCGCTAACCTGTCCGCGGAGGGAGCTTTCTTCCTTCATCGCCGCCTGGTACTCGGCGCGCAGCGTGGTCGCCCTGCTGCCGGACACGTTGCCGGATTCCGCGCTAATAGCCTGGGTAAGCGCATCGATCCGCGTCCTGACGCGGACCATCTCGGGAAAGTCGTCCTTCATGAAGGTCGACTTCTCACGATATTCGGCCTCGAGTTTGGCCTTCTCCGCCCGCAACCCCGCGGTCCGCTCGCTTACCTCGGCAGTTGATCCGATGTTCGCCAAGTTGCGATAGCGTTGTTCCGCGGCGATCCTGCGCTGCGTCGCATCCGCGAGGGCGGTGTTCAAAGCTGCGAGGGATGCGCCCTGCAAGCTGGTCGAGGTGTCTGACGTGTCGCCCGCACTACCCGTGGTGATGATGCCGTTGGCCTGGGCATAAGCGACCAGCTTCTTCTCGGACGCGTCAAGATTGTTTCGTACCGTCTTAAGGCGGGTTTGAAGGAAGTCCCGAGCTTTCTCCGTCGCCGCAAAACGCCGCTCGAGCGTCGATGTGATGAAAGCATTGGCGAAGCCGTTGACAATGTTTGCCGCTGAGCGCGGGTTCGCCGACGTGTACGTCAGCTTGACGAGACGACTCGACGGAATAGGCTCGACCTCAAGCTGGGCGGCGAGACCGCTCGAGAGCGCCTTGAATCTTGCCTCGGCGTCGCGCTCGCCATCGAGCGTCTGTCCTCGCATGAGGTCGAGGTCCTGGACGACATGCTCCGCCAAGGACTTGCTCTTGAGCAATCCGTATTGCGTCGCAAGAAAGCTCGCATCCGTGGTGGGCACGACCGGGCTTTGCTCGTCCTGTCCTCCGCTTCCGAGGATCGGAACCGCCGGCGGGTTCAGTTCGAGCGTGGCGGTAGACTTGTACAGAGGGGTCTGCAGTAGCGAGTAGATCAGTGCAAGCGCGACCCCAAGCGCTGTCAAGGCAAGAACCAGAAGACGCCTCTCCCAGAGAATGCGCAACATCGCGGGCAAGTCGAGCCCCTCGGGCTTGACGTCATAGTCCGGCAGAAACCCGTCTGAAGGAATCAGGGGACGGCTCTGCTGCATCGGAAGCGAGCCGCCGCCGGCTGGAACAGGTTGCTGGATCATGCCTCGCTGTTTTCTCTACAGAACGGGATTGAAGACGCCGAGCAGAGGCATCGACCGCAGCATGTCACGCCACGCGCGTTTGGTAGCCGAGCCGTCCACCACGATGATGTCGCCACGATAGACTGTGGGGTCTTCTGCCTCGTCTCGGCGAATGCTGAGCAGATCGTAGGCCGCGGCCATGCGCTTCCCGTCGATCCGCCGAAATATCGCGACCCGACGCTCATTGGCGGCATCATCGGGACCTTGCGCCATCGCAATTGCCTGTATCAGGGTCAAGCGGCCCGCGACCGGGAACACGCCTGGCCGCCGGACTGAGCCTTCGACAGTGATATTGCTCCCGGACGACTTCGTTATTCCGACTGTGATGTCCGGATTGCGCAGGTACGACACCTCGAGTTTTTCCTCGAGCTCTTCCTGCAATTGGGCTGTTGTGAGATCCACAGCCTTCACATTGCCGATCAGGGGCATCGCGATGTTGCCGGTCAGGTCAACATCGTACTCGCCCGAAAGATCCTCGACCTGGAACACGTTGATTTTCAACGTGTCGAGCGGTGCGATCTGGTAACTTTCGTCGAGAGTGGTCGAGGAAATCGGATCGGGCGCTCCGAAATCTGCGACGTCATATGGGATATTGCCGCCGCGCGTGGACCAGCATGATGCGAGCGAAAGGGCAGCAAGAGGCAGAACCGCAATGCGGACGTTGCGCAAATTAGAAGCGGGAATCGGCATGCCCTCTACCAAACCTTTCGTCGAGTTCAGATTGTCGCCTCGTGAGCGCGCCAGATCCCGAGACTTTGCCCGCGGAACATAGCGACAAATTAGAGGGCCTCCCCCCCCTGCGCAGCGATACGGGCTCGAGATTACCCTGGGCTGATGGGGGGATTCTCAACCTCATTGTCGTTGTCGCTCGTGAGAATGGCAACGAGGATCGATTCCGCCACGACAAAGCCGCCAAGGAACCATAATCCGACGTCGTCCGCCGCATCGACCGGCTGCGCCGCGCTGGGCGAGGCGGCCATACCGAACAGTGCGAGTCCAAACGCCGAAAGCGGGATAAGGGCCTTTTTCCTGTCCATATTACGCTCCTGGCTGGCAAAAAATGCCTAAGTACTATGCCGTAACCTGGAATTAATCACAAGCAATTCCTCTGATTAGATGAAACTTGGTTAACAAGAGAGTGCGTAGGATCGCAGCCCCGGGCAATCGAGGTTCGCTCAATGCAAGGCTATTATTTGGGAGCGGTCGCGGCGTCCGAAGCGCTTGCGGCGCTGGCAGCGGCGTGAGCCCCCCGACGGGTTTCCTGTCCGCTCACCCCGACTCGGTGGTCCCGCTAGGACGTGGCGCGGTGTGTCAAATGCTAGCGGATCGCGGGCCTGCCTAAGCCAAGGGATCGAGCTGAGCAGGGCAGCAGCCGTGTGGAATCTGTCGCAAGGCCGTCTTGCACTCTGGCGCCGATGATGCACCAGCAAATGGCTGGACTAAACTCCCAGCCCTTCGTCGCGTGTAACGCCTTCTGTTGCCGTAAAATAACTTACCTGCCTCGATCTCTGTCCGCAAAGAGCGCGCGCAGGAGGGGTGTTCCACAATCAGGGAAAGCCGCCTCGCCGAAGGCGTGGGCGCTAGCGAGGGGCTTGTTCGAATTTCTCCCCGGTAGGTTAAAAATAGAAAGAAGTGTTATGAGGAATTCCGTCACGTTCGCATCGCTATCCGCATTTGGCCTATTACTGCCAGCGATGGCGCACGCGCAGTCAATCAGCGACGGCAACGAGGCTGTCGACGACAATGACGAGCGCATCGTCGTCACCGCCAATCGTAAGCCGGTTTCGCTCGACCAGGTTGGCCAGAGCGTAACTGTTCTGACCGAAGGGCAGATCGAGGCCAGCCAGCAAATCGGCGTAACCGAGCTGATCGCGCAAACGCCGGGCGTCCAGTTCCGGCGCGACGGCGGGCGCGGCACGGCGACTTCGGTTTACGTCCGGGGTGCCGACAATGGACAGACGCTGATCCTCTACGACGGGGTCCGCCTGCATGATCCTTCGACTACCGATGGTGGCGCGACGCTTACCGACGTGATGACCGGCGGCGTAGGCCGGATCGAGATACTGCGAGGCTCCCAGTCGGTGCTGTATGGCAGCCAGGCCATCGGCGGCGTGATCAACATCATCTCCGAGACGCCCCGTGAACCTTTGGAAGCGAAGTTTCAGGTTGAGGCAGGCGAACTGGACAGCTATCTTGTCAACGGCGGCGTGGGCGGCAAAAGCGGTGGGCTCACCTGGCATGCTGGCGGCGGCTATTCGACCTCCGACGGCGTATCTGCCTATGCGACCGGTACCGAGCGCGACGGGTACGAGAACGTTTCGCTCAATGGTCGGATCCGCTACGCATTTTCGGACGATATCTCCCTCGATCTGCGCTCGTTTTACACAGACGGCGATGTCGAATACGACGCCTTCAACGGCGACGCCGCGAACCGCGGGCTGAGCGACAGTTGGCTGACCTATGCTGGCCTGAACTTCAAGCTGTTCGATCGCCTTACCAACCGCGTCTCGTATGGCCGGACCGAGATCAACCGGACCAACCAGGATGAAACCGATCCCGCCAATGTGGTCGATACCTTCGATGCGCACGGGCGCAGCGCCCGGTTCGAATACCAGGGCATCTTCGACATATCTGAAGGCAATTTTGCCGTTTTCGGCGTCGAATATGCGGAGAATGAATTTGATGACTCCTCTGCGGCCGTCAGCGTGGGCGACCACACACTCGGTATCTATGCCAACCTCACAGTTGAACCGGTAGAAGGGCTCACCGTTACCGGCGGGCTGCGCCGTGAGGATCACAGCAACTTCGGCGCAGCTACGGTGGGCGCGGCCTCGCTCGCCTATACGCCGGACGGCGGCGAGACGGTGCTACGCGCGAGCTACTCGGAAGGATTCAAGGCTCCTGGCCTGTTCCAGCTCTATGCCGCCGGGTACGGCACGCCCGATCTTCAGCCGGAGGAGGCCAGGAGCTGGGAAGTGGGCGGCGAGCACATGTTCGGCGATCTCCTCCGTGTGTCGGCCGTGTACTTCAACCGTGAAACGAAGAACCTTGTCTCCTACGTCAGCTGCGTAGCGATCCCGGACAATCCGCGCTGTGCCGCCGATCCGAATTTGTTTGGCATCTACTCCAACGAGGGGGCGGTCGACGCCGAGGGTGTCGAACTGGGCGCCGGGCTTGATCTCGGGAACTTCGAGCTTTCGGCAAATTACACCTATCTCGATGCCGAATATGCGACGCGGGGCGATGCCAACAGGGGCAACCAGGTGGTGCGGCGGGCGAAGGATACGTTCAATGCCGCCGCCAGCTACACCGCTCCGTTCGGACTGAATGTGGCGACCACCGTGACCTTCGTGGGCGATCACTTCAACGACGCTGCCAACACCCAGGTCGTTCCGGGCTACACTATCGTAGACCTGCGGGCTTCCTATCCGATCACCGACAAAATCGAGATATACGCACGCGTGGAGAACCTGTTCGACGAGGATTACCAGACCATCCTCAACTACGGCTCTCTGCCGCAGCTGTTCTACGGCGGGTTGCGGGTGCGTCTCTGACACGTCTGCGCACCAGGACGCCAGGCATTGCTGATCCTGCGCCGGTGGACCGGGTTGATCGTCGCTCTCGCAGTGATCATCACCGGGCTCACCGCTGCGGTTTGACGAGCGGCCCGACCTCAAGGATCGGAGCGAGGTCTGTATTCTTCCCGAAAGCTCTCTGGCCGATGTCGGTGCCGCCGAGTTCCGGAAGAACGATGTGTCGGTGTTCGACACTATCCAAGTCCGCTATCGCGTACTAAAGACCGGGCTGGCTGCCCCTGCCCAGAGGCGGGCAGGTCGGCGTCCCCGCCGTCAGCAGCAGAATCCACACCGGCATTGTCGGCATCTCGCGGCCGCGTGTGCAGCATAGCGCCGAGGAAGGCCCCTCCGCCGGGCGAAAGGGCCGATCCCGGCTATGCCGATGCGCCGCCGTCGATGTTAAGCGTGGTGCCGGTGATGTAGCTTGCATCCGGCCCGGCAAGAAACGAGACCGCGCCCGCAATCTCCTCGACCCGGCCGTAGCGACCGAGCGGAATGGAGCCGATCATCTGTTGCGCGAACTCGCTGTCAGCGGGGTTCATATCAGTGTCGATGGGGCCCGGTTGCACGGTGTTGACCAGGATGTTCCGCGAGGCGAGATCCTTGGCCCACCCTCGCGCCAGCGCCGCCACTGCAGCCTTGGTCGCGCTGTAGACCGTGGTCGCGGGGAAGGCCATTTCACCCGAGATGCTGCCGATCAGGATGATCCGCCCCCCATCGCGAAGGTGCGGCAGCGCCGCGCGCGTGCCGACGTGCAGGCCTTTCACATTGACCCCGAATTGCCGGTCATAAGTCTCGTCGGTGTCGTCGGCGATGGTGGAGAATTCGGCCACTCCGGCATTGTGCACGAGGATATCGATGCCCCCGAGCGCGGCAGCCGCCTGCTCGACGCCCGCCCGCTGGGAGGCGGGCTGGGACGCATCGGCCTGAAAGGCGAAGGCGGTGCCGCCCGCGCGCTCGATCGCCGCCACGGTCTCGTCCGCCGCCGCTTTGTTACCGGAGTAGGTGATTGCAACCGCTGCTCCATCGGCCGCGAGGCGCCTGGCGATAGCCGAACCGATGCCGCGCGAGCCGCCAGTGACGAGCGCCTTCTTGCCCTGAAGTGACATGTGAATTCTCCAAAACTATGCCCGCGATCACGGCGTTGTGCGCTGCCAGCAGGCAGCAAGATGGACCGCCCCTTCCATAGTTCAATATTCCCGAACTATTAAATTTTTTGCGTGAGCCTATATGTCGCGCATGCCCCGCTTCACCCATCCCAGGCTGGAGGACGTGCCGCTCGACCTGGCGCTTCACGCGCTCGCCGATCCCAATCGCCTAGGCATGGTCGCGCGCCTGGCCGGCACCGAACGGCTGAGCTGCACCGACGCGGCGCCATGCGCGGCGATCCCCAAGAGCACGCTGTCGAACCATCTCAAGCTGCTGCGGGCGGCCGGGCTAATCGAGACGACGCAAGTCGGGCGCGAGATGATCAATACGCTGCGCCGCAAAGAATTCGAACAGCGGTTCCCAGGACTTTTGGACGCAATACTCGCCAACCGGCCCGGCTGAGGCAAAGGGACGCGTAGGATTATCAGCGGCCCATGCCGCCGGGTTAGCCCCAGGGGATATCGGCCTCAGCTCAACTCACTCAAGAGCGGCCTGTTTCGACGGTTGAGCAAGGCGTCGGGAAGATCTGAAGCTCATCAAGCACAGCGCTGATGGCATAGCCGATGCCTGCTGCGTAACCGTTCCGCCGAGCGATCCCCGCGACCCACATCATCGAGTTCTTGTGGAAGCGTCGCGGCCTTTGCCGTGATGCGATCGTCTTCCGACGTATTTCCTGGGTCTCCCTTCCGGACGATGTCTCTCGTGGACGGGCGCCTGCGCACCGGCTGGCCGCCGGGCGAGACGCTACGGGCGTCATTACCGCCGCTGGGCTGACAGGCTAAGGGCCCTAAAGGTGCCGATCTATTGGCAGTTTCGCCAGCAGGCGGACCATCGCCCGGCTTATCGGGTTGGTGCCAGGCTCGATGCGTTCAGGCACCGGTTGATCGTCGCGCGTGTCGGTCCAGGCCAGCGCTCCGTCAGGCAACAGGCTCATTCGATAGCTGTTATGCGCTGCCCGTTCGAACGCGTTTGCAAGCTGTTCGGAGAGAGCCGCACTTTCGATGATGAAGCCGAGCTCGGTGTTGAGGTGGGCCGAACGCGGGTCGAAATTTGCCGAGCCGATATAGAAGTACCGGCGGTCGACCACGTAGACCTTGGCGTGCAACGACTTTCCCGAAAAGCGGCGCGATCGCTCCGATCCTGAGCGAAGGAACTTCGCGGCACGTTTCTTCGGCGCGTCGTCCGGCGCGGGGATCTCGAAAAGCTCGATGCCATGCTGCAGCAGCACCTTTCGGAAGGGCGCGTAGCCGGCATGGACCACGCCGACATCTGTAGAGGCATACGAATTGGTCAGCACCCTGACGCTAACGCCGCTGCGTCGCAGATCGCCGAGCTCGTCGCAGCCCTGTTCGGTGGGGACAAAATATCCGGAGATCAGTACGAGGTCGTTGGCCGGATGAGGCAGGGTTTGCGGTAGCAATTCGTTCAGCCCGGTTGCGCGGTCGGGCGAGGTCGTAGTCTCGGGAAGGGGCATGGCCGCGATTGCGCGGGTCGGCGCCCTGAACCATTTCGCCCGGTCAAGCCGCAAATCCGTATATAGCGGCTGAGCTTCGATCGCCTCGAGATACCGCTGTGCCGCAGGGCCTTGTGCAATTGCCTCTGCTTTACGCATCGTATCGCATTTCGCCTTGCGCGAAAGCCGGCCCACGACGTCGGCCACGGGACGTACTGCGGCGCTGTGCCAGTGTTGATCGAACACTTGCTTCACTTCGGCCACCACCGGCCCCGCGGTCAACACGTCCAAATCTTCGAACTGCGCCTTGGACTGCGCGCCGAAATACTCGTCGCCGATGTTCCGCCCGCCCACGATCGTCATATGCTCGTCTGCCGTAAGACTCTTGGCGTGCATTCGCGAGTTGAGGCGGTGGAAGGCCAGCAGCCATTCAAGCGCACGGAAGCGCCGCATCCTGAAGGGATTGTAGAGGCGGACCGCGACCATCGGCAAAGCATCGAGAATGGCCAGTCGGCCATCGAGACCGTCGATACCGTTGTCGTCGATCAGCAGTCGCACGGCGACGCCGCGCTGCGCGGCTGCCGCGATCTCATCAAGCAAGAGAGATCCCGACATGTCATTGTGCCAAATGTAATACTGCACATCGAGGGAGCGCCGGGCCGAGCGGATCAGCCACAGGCGCGCCGCGAAGGCGTCTTTGGCATCATGCAGCAGGCAATGGGAGGACATGTCAGGTTGCTTGCTGCCGGTGTCCTCGGTGCGCTTCAAGCAAAATGCCTGCGGGGCGAGTGATAAGTGCAGTCAAAAGCGGGGCAGGGGGCACGGCGCTAGCCGGCTAGTCGCCCTGCAGCGCTATCCGCGTATCGCGATTTTTGGGGAATTATCAGCTTTTCTTGCTTGAGGAGGAGGCTGCGCCACCGGTCAGGCGTCTTGCCGCGTTAGCGGGGCGAGGTGGGCGCCGGAGTTCACGAATTGGACTGCCTGATCGGCGGGGAGGGGTTTCGAGAAAAGGAAGCCCTGGATGAGCGAGCATCCCTCCGCAGTAAGCCGGTCAAGCTGGGCCATGGTCTCCACGCCTTCAGCGACGACCGCAGTACCAAGGCCGGCGGACATGTTTAGTACCGAGCGGATCACATACCAGGTCTTCTCGTCCTCAGCCTGGATGAAGCTGCGGTCGATCTTGATCGTGTCGAAGGCGAAGCGGGTCAGATAGCTGAGCGAAGAATAGCCCGTACCGAAATCGTCGAGTGCCACGCCCACACCGAGCTTGCGCAGCTCGTTTAGCACGCGCCCGGCGACATCGTCCTCATCGATCAGCACGCTTTCGGTGATCTCCAGTTCGAGATTGGCTGGCGGCAACCCGCTCTCGGCCAGCGCAGTGGTGACCGATTCTATCAATTGCGGGGAATGGAACTGGCGTGCGCTGACGTTCACGCTGATGCAGGTCCCGCCTAAATCCTGCATGGCCGCGCGGCACGCCTCGCGGATCGCCCAAGCGCCGATCGGCACGATCAGCCCGGTTTCCTCCGCGATCGAGATGAAATCGACTGGCGAGATCAGCACGCCCCTGCGATTCCAGCGCAGCAACGCTTCGAAGCCGACCACCTCGCTGCGCTGCATGTCGATCCGCGGCTGGTAGTAGAGCTCCAGTTCGTTGCGGGCGACAGCCTGAGACAGGTCATCTTCCAGCTCGCGTCGCAAGTGCTGCAGGCGACCCATTTCCGGCTTGTAGCGCTGGAAGCCGTTCCGCCCGCGCTTCTTGGCCGCATAGAGCGCCATGTCGGCGTTGCGGCACAGCACGTCCATATCCTCGGCATCGAGTGGGCAGATCGCAAGGCCGATACTGGCTCGCGGATGGATAGTCGTTCCCGTGGGAAGGACCAGCGGCTGCGATACGCTTTGGAGAAGGCGATAGGCCAGATCGAGCGCCTGATTGGGGAACGAAATCGAGGTGTACACCACCGCGAATTCATCGCCGCCGAGCCGCGCCACGGTGTCGCATCCACGGACGCTGTCCCGTAGCCGTTCGGCCACGGCGATGAGCACAGTGTCTCCGGAGGGATGGCCATGCAGATCGTTGATGTCCTTGAAACGGTCGATGTCGATCAGCAGCAGCGCGGTCAGCATCGTCTCTGGCCGCCGGGCAAGCGCACTGCGCAGTTTGCGATTGAACAATTCGCGGTTGGGCAGGTCGGTTAGCGGGTCGTGCATGGCAAGATGATAGATCTGGCGCTGCGCTTCCTCGCGTTCGCTGAGATCGGTCATGCGGAGCACGATGACCTCGTGGCCGTCGAGCTCGATCTGACGGAAGCGCAATTCAACCGAGATATCCAGGCCGTGAGCGCCCAGCACGCGGGCGTGCTGAAGCGCGTCGTTGCCCGTTTCGAGCCAGCCAATCATTGAATGGCGCAGGTCGGGGTGGACCAACTCCGCCGGCGCGCGTTCGATCAGTTCCTCCACGGAGCATCCGAACAGTTCAGCGGCGGCGGCATTGGCGCTGCGGATCCGTCCATCGTGGATCAGGAGGATGCACTCGCTGGCCACTTCGCCGAATGCGGCAAGACGCTGCGTCTCTTCGAAGCTGCGCGTGCTCTTGGCTTGGCGCGAGCGCGCGGACTCAGCGGCCTCCAGCTTGTCCATCAGGGTGTTAAGCGAGGTGGTGAGCAATTCGTTGTCGTCGCCAACCTCCACTGTGAGCCGCTCGCCGCCGTGAAAGTCCGATTGCAGCAGCATCTCAATTTTGGCCTGAAGATGGTCGGTGCCGAGCCGTGCGCCGTGTTCAGCCGCGTTGAGACCCGCGGCCTCTTCCTCGGGCGTGGCGCGCAGTGCGAGGAAGGTCCGGACGCCCAGGATCACCACGACCCCGATTCCGAAGGACCATACCATATTGAGTGCGCTGCCTTCGGCTTGTACCAGCAACTGCGCCATCCGCGAACCTGCGGGCAGGGCTTCGGCCGGGGCAAGCACCGCAAGGCCGAGCGTGCCGACTACACCCGCCACGCCATGCACGCCCACGGCACCCACTGCATCGTCGATCCGCAGCCGCGTCTCGAGGAAATGGTTCGCTGCATTGGCGACCAGGCTTCCCGTGGCCCCGAGGATAAGGGCGGAAAGCGGATCGACCAAGTGGCACCCGGCGGTGATCGCGACTAGACCACCGATCATGCCGTTCACCGCGCGCTCTGGCAGCATCGCCCCCTTGAACCAGGTCATGCCGTAGCCGACCGCGCCGCCGGCCGATCCGGCGAGGATCGTGTTGAGAACGATGCCCGGGACTTCCTTGGAAGCTGCCAGGGTGGAGCCACCGTTGAAACCGATCCAGCCGACGAACAGGAACAATGCCCCGGCGGAAGACAGGACGGCACTGTGGCCTCCGATACGGATCGGCGGCCCTTCCGTGAAACGCCCTTCGCGTGCGCCGATGATGAGACAGGCCGCAAGGGCGAACCAGCCACCCGTTGCGTGTACGACAGTCGAACCGGCAAAATCGACGAAACCGGCGTTCGCAAGGAAAGCGCCTGCCGAAGGGCCGAGCGCATTGCCCCACGCCCATTGCGTGAACACTGGATAGACAACGCCCGAGAGAATTACGCTGAGCAGGATATAGGCGCGCAGGCGCATGCGCTCGGCCACCGCGCCGGACACGATCGTTGCGCAGGTGCCGCAGAACATGACCTGGAAGATGAAGAAGGTCGCAGTGGTGGGGGAGATGTGGCTGAGGAAGAACAGCTCGCTGTCGCCGCCGATCGGGAGCCAGAACCTGCTGGCGCCGAAGGCGAGCCCAAAGCCGACGGCGCCGAAGGCCACGGTCGAAAACGCGAAATCCAGCATGTTCTTCTGCGCAACGCTGATCGCGTTCTTCGTGCGCACGGTGCCAGCTTCGATCATCATGAAGCCGATCTGCATCATCATGACCAGGGTGGCGGCGACGATCACCCACATCATGTCCATCGTCGCGGAGAGGGAGTCTACCCGGTCGTGGGTGTGTGCGCCGGTGGCGGCTGCTGAAGCGGCAAGAGCGTTGGTGCCAGTGCCGCAGAGGGCGATCAGAACCGTCAACGCCCGCCAGAGAATACCCGTCATCCGACCCTCAGTAGTATGAGCACCACATTATCCGGCCAGCGCGCGATATAGATCGTCGCCTTGCCCGCGTTCCGATTGTGTGGTCGCCAGTACCACCCGCCCGATGTCTCCGACCCCATTCCACGCCCCTTTTGGAGCCTTCACCCTCAACCCTCGCGCGGGATCGCTGAAAAGATGGCTTGACCGAACACCGTTGCGATATGGTTAATCGGGGGCGGCCCGGGGGGCTGGTCTTCGGCAGTTTCACGTATTTTTGGTCCCAAGGGGTCGTAGGGCGCGGATGGCTGCGATCAGGGCACCAGGATGCAAAGCCCAGGCGCGCTCATGGTCATCTCTCCCCCGGAAGCCGCAGTGAACCACGGCTCGACCGATCGGAGTTACACCTAGTCGTTACACCCCGTCATCAAAACCGGAACGCGCGGCTCTGGACAGTGCGATTGGTGATGAGCCGCGTTATATTGACCAGTGCGCGGCCCGCACCCTCGCAGGCGATCGAGATGGTCTTCAGCGGATCGACCGTATCCGACGGGATCGACCGGGGTCTGTCATCCTCCGCGGTAGTGGTTTCGTCGTAGCCGGGGGCCCGCAGCCGCCCGATCACCTTCTCCGTTGCTGCAGCGGCTTGCAGCGCCTGAGGCGGTGGCTGCTCGATGCCTGCGCTGTCGAGTTGCCGCACCGCGAGCGCGATCTCATGAACCCAATAGCTGAGAAGAACGAGCTCGCGCGTTATCCGATCGCGCTGGTCGTTGGCTCGCGC